>NZ_JCAYNT010000012.1:0-148959 GCF_059758095.1 Shewanella sp. MF05913 | reverse complement strand
TTATGAAGCAACTGGTTCAGCTGGCTATCGCTCAGTTTGCTCGCCAACAATGCGCTTCGCTTCCGAAGAAGTTGTCAGGCTTTGATGATATTTTGCTTCAGGACGGCAGTTCTTTTCATGTTCACAAGGCGTTAGCAGACGTGTACCCAAGTCGCTTTAAGCGTAATCCCGCCGCGATAGAGTGCCATATGACCATGTCATTGCGCACATTTAACCCCACGGCAATGGCGATAAGTGCTGATACCGCTTCAGAAAGAACCTATCTCCCCATGGTCTTTAGAATGAAAAATACACTGCTTCTGGCTGATGCGGGCTATCCTGATTTCGAATATTTTGCCAATGTGGAACGGCATCAAGGTTTCTATATTTTTCGGGGGCAAAAGTCACTCAACCCAAGAATAGTTGAGGCTAGAAATGGCAAGGGCCGTGTTCTGCCTAAGCTTGCCGGAGTGAAGCTTAAAGACATCACGCGTCGCACCAATCGCTCAGAAGTGCTTGACCTAAAAGCCCAGCGGGGAACGCAGGAATTTCGAGTGATAAGGCGTTGGTTTGCAGAAGAAAAACGATTTTTCATCTGGCTAACCAACTTACCGGCAGAGTCTTACTCAGCCGATGACATTATGGCGATTTACCGCTGCCGCTGGCAGGTTGAGCTGCTGTTCAAAGAGTTGAAATCACATACAAACTGGCAGAGATTTGCCACCGCGCAGAAAGCGATAGTTGACGGCCTAGTATGGGCCAGCCTGCAGGCACTTATCATCAGACGCAGCACCGCGATGCGTATCATGCCTTCAGTTTCGCTGTTCAAAGCGGCAAAGAATGTGGACGTTTGGCTGCTGCCAATCTTTGAGTGTATCTGTCATCGGGCTTGGTCAGAAATAACAGAAAAGATAGACTGGGCGGTCTGCTATATAACAATAAACGCAAAAAAGTCACAACAAAGAAAATCTAGAAAAGACATAACGTTAGATGGGATTTTTGCAGACCTTAATGCTTAAGGTCCAGTGTATGTAACTGTGATAAAAAATGTACACTACGATTGAGTTGGAATTTGCAGGTGAGGTTTGCAGGGATGAAAACACTAATGGTTCGTGCGCCGTATGACAAAACTGTCTTGTCTTGTCTTGTGTATGTCTGATAGGATATATGATGGAAGTTTATTTGTGTCAAACATTAGAATTAGTAAGATAAAATGAAAAATATACGATTTGTAAGCTACTTCACGATCATGCTGATACTCTTTCAGTCATTTTCGACTGTGGCCAATTCGTTAGACTTTCATGTTATAGATCCGCAGCATCTTCAGCAGGAACATCAACACTCGTATGACCCTATTATTGGCAGTGTTAATGAAGAACCACTGAATAAACCTAATGATGTTAATGACACGACTGTCAGTCAGCACAATCCAGCTGACTGTCATCACTGCGGCCATTGCAATGGCACACACGCTCAGTGGTTAGGTCAGAATATTACACATAGCACAGACCAAGTGAAGCATTCACATCAATTTCATTATTTGAGGGCTGTGATTGACGGCCCTGTCAATCAGTTGTTACGCCCACCTAAAGTTTAGCTCATGGCAACCGTAGTTTATTTTAAAACTACGTCCTTGCTACAAAATTTTTAAATAATTAACGACAACAAAAAATAGACGCCTTTGGGTTTTGTTGTTCGTTTTATATTAATTAGATCATGAGTTCAAATAATGACATATACATCAGTAAAATATACTGGAGCCATAATATGCTTCAGTTTATCTGTGATTTTTTCTCCGAGCATAATATTTGCACAGGAACAGCCTACAAATTCAATCAAAGAAGTATGGTTAGCTCAACAAGTTAACAAACATCCGGATATCGTCTCTGCCAAAGAAACGATGAATGCAATATTTTCTCTGGCACAGGGGAACAAGCAACCTCTGTATAATCCTGAATTACAAACGGGATATGAACGAGAGGGTGTTGCTAATAATTTCACTATAGGCGTAAATCAAAAGTTTGATTGGTGGGATAAACGAGAAACCAGAGCACAAATAGCTGATTTCAGTTTAACGCAAGCGAGCAAACACTTTAATTACCTTGTACAAGAAAAAACAGCTCTAGCATTACAAGCGTTAGTGACTTGGCAGGCAACTAAAAAGCAATCCGTCATCGCGCTGCAACAGGAAAAGCAACTAGGCACCATGCTTGACATAGTAACCAAACGTCAACAATCCGGTGACTTAGGGCAAATTGATGCCGAATTGATTTTCTTGAGTTTAACTCAAATGTTGAATGTAACGGCAAAAACTCAAGTTCAATTAAAGCAAGCTGAAGCTCAAGTTAAAGAGTTATTGCAAGATTGGACGCCTGATAGAGTGGTTTTACCTGCACAAGGTTTAACTTTCAGTAACTACAATCTATCACCACAGTGGCTTGAACAACACCCATTGGTAATTGAAGCAAAAGTGCAATGGGAAATAAGTAAAGGTGTTGCGCAACTTGCCATCCTTGAGACCAAAGCAGAGCCAACCATTGGTGTTAACGTAGGTAAAACAGATAGAGAAAATACGCTTGGTCTGACTTTTTCTATGCCACTGAATATCCGCAATAATTTCTCGGATCAAGCAAGAGCAGCAAACCAACAATCCATTGCGGCAGAAGCTAATTTTCGCTCGATATTTCGTAAACAAAAATATGCGATTCAAGCGGCAACAGACACTTTAGTCACTTATCAACACAATTATCAGCGCTGGCAAAAATTGATGGATGGTAGAGGTGAGCGTAGTGGTGATTTACTGCATAAACAATGGCAAAGCGGTGACTTAAGCACTACAGAGTACTTACTTGCTCTACAGCAACGTGCTGAAGGCCTTAATGCGGGTATTGAGCTACAAAGCCAATACCAACTAAGCCAAATCGAATGGCTATTACAAGTTGGACAGGTAAATCAAGCAATCATGCAAATGTCGCATTGATCGCACTACTTAACTTCGCTTTCAGCAAAAAACAAATTCTGGAAAAACAAATATGAACAAGAATATTAAATTAATGGCCATTACCCTCTTATTTTTCGGTTTGACTTCTGTAAGCGCTGTATCAACCGCGAATAGTCAAGTGGTTGAAAAAGCGCCTGAACATCAAGAGAATTCCGGCGATCATAAAGAAGAACACACTAATGAAGGTAAGGATGAACACGGCAATAAAGGAGGAGAAAAAGATGAGCATGATCACGGTTCAGAAGAGGAAGAAAGCGCTGGTGTTAAGCTTACCAATAGCCAGCTTTCATTAGCTGAAATTGAAGCAAAACCACTCGTTTTACAAACACTTTCATATGACATTTATGCGCCGGGTGAAATTAAGGCTAATGATTACACTAGCTATTTAGTTTCACCACGGGTCGATTCAATAGTACTTAAGCGCCACGTAGCTTTAGGAGATCATGTTGAGGAAGGCCAAGTCCTAGTAACACTTTTTAGCGAAACAGTCGCTGAGGCACAAGCAAGTTTTCGCGTTGCAAATGCAGAATGGCAACGCGTGCAAAAATTAGGACAAAAAGCAGTTGGTGATAGGCGTTATGTTGCAGCACAAACGGATTATGAAGCTGATTATGCACGATTATCAGCCTTTGGTTTATCCGCCGATGCAATTAAAACCTTAACAAAATCAACAGTAAAGAACCTCGGTCAATATACCCTCAGCGCGGTAAGCGCTGGCGCGGTGCTTTCTGATAATTTTCGCCAAGGGCAGCGCCTTGCCTCCGGTGATACGTTAATTGAATTAGCTGATGAACAAACTTTATGGGTAGAAGCGCGTTTAGCTCCAACCATGCAGCTTGATATTCCAGTTGGGTCTGTAGCCCAATTAATTGTTGGCGATACTAGTTACACCGCAAAAGTTACCCAAAAAGCACATACCATAGACCCAATAACGCGTACCCGTATTGTTCGTTTACAAGTTGAAAATGATGAACATAACCTTCACCCAGGCTTATTTGCCGATGTTTACTTTTCTTTTGCTACCGAGCAGCAAGTCTTCGCAGTCCCTGAAGAAGCACTAATGCGTGGTAGTGATGGCGATTGGCAAGTGTTTGTTGAAGAAAACGGTGAATACAAAGGTGTTGAAATTGAAATAGGACGTACCTTCTCTCATGCGGATACCTCACAAAAAATGCGTGAAATATCAGGTGTATCAGCCGGTAAAAACGTTGTTGTTAAAGGTGCCTTTTATGTTGCAGCAGAGATCGCCAAAGGCGGCTTTGACGCCCACGGCCATTAGGAGTAAGACAGATGTTAAACAAACTTATTGACTGGTCTGTCACAAATCGACTACTAGTGATCATCGCCTTAGTTGCTTTGACAGCATCAGCTCTATTTATTATTCCAAAATTAAACTTAGATGCTTTTCCTGATGTAACTAATATACAGGTTGCTATTAATACCGAAGCGCCTGGACTGGCGTCCGAAGAAGTTGAACAGCTGATAACCTTCCCTATTGAAGCGGTTATGTACGCCCTTCCTGATGTAGAAGAAGTGCGCTCAATTTCTAAAACAGGTCTTTCTGGCATTACTGTTGTTTTTAAAGAAGGGACCGATATTTACTTTGCCCGACAGCTTGTGTTTGAACGCTTGCAATCAGCCAAAGAAATGATCCCCGTTGGCGTTGGCACACCTGAAATTGGCCCTAACACCTCAGGTTTAGGGCAAGTATACCAATACCTACTGCTTGCTGATGAAGACTCTGGCTATGACAGTATGTCATTACGTAGTTTAAACGACTGGGTAGTCAAACTTTTGCTGATGCCTGTTGATGGTGTGACTGATGTATTAGCCTTTGGTGGCGATGTAAAACAATACCAAGTCAATGTGAACCCCTCACGTCTATTAGCGTATCAATTAACCCAAGAAGATGTTGCTACCGCACTAGAAGATAACAACAGTAATGCCGGCGGTTGGTATATGGACCGGGGTCAAGAGCAACTGGTTATTCGTGGTGTTGGTTGGTTAAGCTCCAATAAACTTGGTCTTGAAGAAATAGCACAAATCCCACTAAAAACAGTTGATGGTACTGTGATTAAAGTATCTGATGTTGCTACCGTCGAATTTGGTAGTGAAATTCGTCAAGGCGCGGTCACCATGACAAAACGTGTGGGTGACACAGGCAGTAAGCACTTAGGCGAAGTAGTTTCAGGTATTGTACTTAAACGTATGGGTTCAAATACCAAAGTGACTATTGATGGAATTAAATCTCGTATTCCTTTAATTCAACAGGCCTTACCTAAAGGTGTTACGTTTGAACCTATTTATGACCAAGCAGACTTAATTGAGAAAGCCGTTAGCACGGTTTCAAATGCGTTAATTGAAGCCTTTGTCTTTATAGTTATTGTCTTAGTGTTATTTCTACTTAATGTACGTGCAGTCATCCTAGTACTCATTTCTATTCCTCTTTCAGTAGGTTTGGCACTAACCGTTATGGCATACAATGGTTTGTCGGCTAACTTAATGTCATTAGGAGGTTTGGCTGTGGCCATAGGAATGATGGTTGATGGGGCTGTAGTAATGATGGAAAACATCTTTAAGCACTTAAGTCATCCGGATAGACGTCACGAAGAAGGCCATAAAGGTGGTCTTGAAGGAAATACTATCGGCGATCCTCAGAGTGACACATCTGTAGGCTTACGCATTCAAATTGCCGCACGAGAAGTAGCCAAACCTATTTTCTTCGCCGTTACCATTATTATGGTGGTATTTGCGCCATTATTTAGCTTAGAAGGTGTTGAAGGTAAGTTATTTCAACCTATGGCTATCAGTATCATGATTGCTATGGCGGTATCATTATTAGTGGCACTTATTGTTGTTCCTGCGCTGGCTAGTTATTTTTTCCAAAAAGGGTTTACCGCACGAACGAGTCCTATTGTGAGTGTATTGGAAAAGCTATATCGCAGTAGTTTAACAAAAGCGATGAACGCCAAAAAAATAGTACTACTTGGCGCTGCTGCGTTATTAGTTGGCGCATTATTTTTAGTACCACACCTAGGCACTGAATTTGTACCTGAGTTAGAAGAAGGCACCATTAACCTTAGAGCAACCATGGCACCTTCAACCAGCTTAGAAACCGCGTTAAGCGTTGCCCCTAAGCTTGAAAAAATTCTGATGACATTTCCAGAGGTCACTTATGCCACTAGCCGTATTGGTCGCGCTGAAATAGGTGGTGATCCTGAACCTGTGAGTAATATCGAAATTTTTATTGGCTTAAAAGATCATAAAGATTGGATCAGTGCTTCAACACGCCAAGAGTTACAAGGATTGATGGAAGAAAAGCTTGAACAATTCCCAGGTTTGTTGCTTAACTTCTCACAACCTATTGCCACGCGTGTTGATGAATTATTATCAGGAGTAAAAGCCCAATTAGCGATCAAATTATTTGGGCCAGATCTCGATGTACTTGCGCAGCAAGGTCAAGCTATAGCCGATGCGATACAAGGGGTTGATGGAGCGCGTGATGTCGCTATGGAGCAAATTGAAGGTGAATCACAATTAGTGGTCACGCCAAACCGTCAACAACTGTCACGTTATGGCTTATCAGTTGGTGATGTCATGGAATTGGTACGTGATGGCATTGGTGGTCGCGAATCTGGGCAAGTGATTAATGGTAACGAGCGTTATGACATTTATTTACGCCTTGCTAAAGAATTTCGTAAAGATCAACAAGCAATTGCCGACCTACGTTTACAAGCGCCTTCCGGTGCATGGGTTCGTTTAGGTGATGTTGCTGATATTTCAATAAAATCAGGTCCTCCACAAGTACGTCGTGATGATGTTCAACGTCGTGTGGTTATACAAGCGAATGTGCAAGACCGAGATATGGGCAGTGTAGTAAATGACATACAACAGGCCATTAAAGATAAGGTTAATTTACCAGAGGGCTATTCAGTAGAGATTGGAGGTCAGTTTGAAAATCAACAACGTGCTCAGCAACGTCTAGCCATTGTTGTACCTTTATCTATTGGTATGATTGCCTTGCTACTTTACTTTGCTTTCACCAGTGTTGGTCAAGCAATGTTAATTTTAGTGAACTTACCACTAGCGATGATTGGCGGAATTGTTGGATTATATATATCAGGACAATACATATCAGTGCCTAGCTCAATCGGCTTTATAACGCTGTTTGGTGTCGCGGTATTAAATGGCGTGGTGATGGTTGAAGCAATTAACTTACGTATTGAAAACTCTCGAATAACTGGCGCGAAAGATATTGCGCAAGCTGTCTATGAAGGTGCGATTTCTCGTCTTCGCCCGGTATTGATGACAGCTATTATTGCGGCACTTGGTTTAATTCCGATGATTTTATCAGACGGGGTTGGTGCAGAAATACAACGTCCACTGGCTACCGTTATTGTTGGCGGCTTAGTGACAGCAACCTTGTTAACCTTATTTGTATTACCTGTGCTTTATGCTTGGTTTTCAAAGGGTAAGATAGAAGAAATGCAGAGGTAGTCATTTCGCTTTAATCTTAAGGGCAAATTGTAGCCACAATTTGCCCTTTTTATTCGCAATTATCTATAACGTAAAAGGATTGTGAAATAGATAAACGAAGTGAGCTTAATTGCAATTAATTGAGCTTTTCCTTAGAAATAAATAATTTATGTTTAAAATAAATAGCATTTTTAAAACTGCGTTATCGTTTGTATTCGTTTTCCTTGGCGCATGCACTATGGCACCTAACAAGGTACAAATTATTAATGCTGAAAATGAAAAATGGCGAATAATAGTTGTAAGTATTTATCAGGCCAACGCAGGACTCAAGTTGCTCCGGCACAAAGTTGAGGAAGGTGATGTCATATTGGTAAAGAAATTGGATCGTCTTGGCCGCGATACTGCTGATATGATCCAACTCATCAAGGAGTTTGACGAGTTGGGCGTGGCCATCCGATTTCTTGATGATGGGATCAGCACCGAAGGGACCATGGGTAATACCAATTCCATTAATTAACTGGTCAGTTTTGTCCAGCTTCTAGAGCATAATTTAATGACCCTTTCAGGCTCTGCAATAAAGTGATTCCATGCAATTGAGCACTGTTCAACAATATCGTCATATCCACTAAAACAACGATTGGCAAGTTCATTTTGACGAAGCCATTGCCACACTTGTTCTACAGGATTGAGTTCTGGGGAATAAGGGGGAAGTTTAAGGATACTTAAGTTATCAAAGCCCTCCGTCAGTTTTTGTTGATGCCAACCTGCGCCGTCCATAATGATCAGGGCATAGCGTCCAAATTCAGTCGCTTCTGAAATTAATTTCAAATGTTCTAACATATATTCACTACTGGCATATGGGGCAATAATTGCCTCTGTCGCGCCTGTAGCAGGACACACCGCACCATATAAATAGGCGGATTCAAACTGTTGTTGCCTTACTGATCGTGGCCGGCTTCCTTTCAATGCCCAAATATGGGTTGTGGTATTTTGCTGGCCGAATCTGGCTTCATCTTGAAACCACACATCAATGCGATCTAACGTTACATGACCAGGGGTGTTAAGGATCGTTGACAGCTGGAAGTTTTTTAAAAGCGTCCTGAACATCTTGAGACTGTTTTGGGTGACGAGAGCGAGTTGTTATCCATGAAAAGCCTAATTGATGGAGTATTCTGTAGATGTTGGCCTGCTTAAAGGTCACATTAAATTCAGATTGAATAAAAAGACAAACATCTCTTGCCATTAATCTACCGCCACTCTCAGATAAGCTTTGTGCTTGTATAAACTCTTTCAGACTTGCCTGTTGTTTTGCTGACAATTGTGCGGGTCTACCTGGATTATGTTTATCATCCAGGCCTTTGATACCAAGAGTTAAATAGTTTGTAACCCAGGCATTTACACTTGTTCTACTGACCTTCAACATGTTGGCAATCACGGTGCGAGAATGACCTTCGGTAAAGTGGAGTAAGGCGAGGTAACGGATACGTTTACGAGCGCTTTTTTCAGATTTAGCTAATGCAGCAAGATTGATATTATTCATAAATATAGCAATAAGAGAATGACGGTTAATTAGATCATCTATTTAATGTAATTGGTATAAGATGGTGGTCACCATTCTGTCTGCCGTAGCTCAGTCTGAACGCCAACGCATACTGGATCGCACCAACGAGGGGCGTTTGGAGGCCAAGGCCAACGGAGTCAAATTTGGCCGAAAGCCTACGGTGGACAAAATTAAAGTCCGCGCACTCTACGAGCAAGGGAGCAGTGCCACGGAGATCGCCAGGCAGTTGAAAATAGGACGTTCGACTGTCTATAAAGTACTTGCGTTGAACGAATAAGGGCCTTTATCGACAGCCCTTTTCAAGCCGTCAGCCAGCGCAACAGGACAATTCCTTCACATCCTTGTTAAAGGTTTGGGCGCAGAGCTTGAGGCCTTCAACCATAGTTAAGTAAGGAAACAATTGTTCGGATAATTCTGTTACTGTCATGCGGTTGTGGATGGCTAAAGCCGCACTCTGGATCAACTCTCCGCCTTCATGTGCGAGTATTTGCGCACCAATCAGGCGTCCACTGACTTTTTCTACGACCAGTTTGATAAAGCCGTCAGTGTCGAAATTGGCCAACGCTCTAGGTACGTTTTCCATACTTAGCACCCGACTATCGATTTCAATACCTTTTGCCTTGGCTTGATCGTCAGTCAGTCCGACGGTGGCCACTTGAGGATCGGTGAAAATCACGGCAGGCATTGTGGACAGATCCAGTTTGGCGCTTCCACCGGTCATATTGATCCCGGCGCGACTGCCGGATGCGGCGGCAACATAGACAAATTGCGGCATATTACAGCAGTCACCGGCGGCATAAATACCATTCACGCTGGTTTCCATACGCTCATTGACGATGATCACGCCGTTGTCTTCCGTCCGAACGCCAACTGTTTTGAGGTTAAGCTTGTCTGTATTGGCATGACGGCCTGTGCTGATCAAAAGCTTGTCACAATACAATTCACCCGCATTGGTTTCTAGAGTAAATTGTTTCCCGTCATGGAAAACGCTGGAAGCCTGAGTATGGTTCAGAACACGAATGCCTTCTTTTTCAAAACATTCGGTGAGTTTTTCACCGAGTAAGGGGTCCTCCAGATAAAGAAGCGTGTGTCTGGCCAACACAGTGACCTCACTCCCTAAACGACGATAGGCCTGGGCAATTTCCAGGGCCACGACTGACGATCCAATCACCACCAGATGTTGAGGCATTTCTTTAGCAAAAAGTGCTTCGGTAGAAGTCCAATAGGGTGTCCCATTCAATCCTTTGATAGAGGGAATGGTCGGCGTCGATCCGGTTGCAATCATGACCTTATTAGCATGTATCTCTTGCTGCGTGCCATCGCGTTGACTGACGATCAATGTATTAGCATCCTTGAATTGTGCCCACCCCTTTAGCAGATTGAGTGCAGGATTGGCGTCCAGAATATTCTGGTATTTGGCCGTGCGCAACTCTTCGACACGCGCCGTTTGCTGCTCCGATAAAAGTGAGCGACTCAGTTGAGGAGAATGATTTGCTAATCCTGCAAACGGATTATGCCTTTGCTGCTCAGCCAGTTGCGCAGCCCGGATCAGGATCTTTGAGGGCACACAGCCGACGTTGACACAACAGCCGCCAATCACATCCGCACCTTCGATTAGAGTCACTTTAGCGCCGCCTTCGACAGCCTTGATGGCACAAG
The DNA here is from genome assembly GCF_059758095.1 of Shewanella sp. MF05913. Lineage (NCBI taxonomy): Bacteria > Pseudomonadati > Pseudomonadota > Gammaproteobacteria > Alteromonadales > Shewanellaceae > Shewanella > Shewanella sp. MF05913. Next base: position 138,283 of record NZ_JCAYNT010000012.1, on the reverse strand, counting down.
CAAATGCCGCTGAACCGCTGCCAATAATAGCCACATGCAGTTCTTTTGTGTTCTCGTCTTTGCTTGAGTATGTATCATTGTCAAACGCGACGACTTTAGCCCTATAGTCGAGTGCTTCGACGGCATCAAGCAAGGTTTTATCCTCAATCTCGATGTCTGTGTCGATGACGGCATTAGCCTTATCATAAGAGACGGTAGCACTGGTAACACCGGCAATGGCGAGCAGAGCCTTCTGAACATGGTGGGTGCAACTTGCGCAAGTCATCCCTGAGATGGAAAGTGTGATCATATATACCTCAATTGGCTTTGTTTGTTATCGTAGAGGGATAACCTGCATTGGTTGTGGCCTCAATCAACGTACTGGCACTTATCTTTTCATCATCAAAGGTCACCACCGCTTCCTTATCCTCATAGCTGGCCTCCGCCTGGGATACGCCATCCACTTTAGTCAAAGCCTTTTTCACTGTGATTGGACACATGGCGCAGTTCATCGTGGGTAACTCCAGGGTCACGGTTTGCGGTTTGGCGCAGGCAGCCACACTGCTGACCATGAGCATTAACAGAAAGGTAAGTTTTTTCATGAGTCATTCTCCGTTAGTTTGTTGACATTCATTGTCAAGCAATCAAGGGTATCCAATAGGTACTGGTAACAAGTACCAGTGCGAGTAGAGCGGTTATCCAGAAAATCATCTGACGGCGTTTACGTACTTGCGGAACAGCGCAGGCAGTGCCCGGTTCGCAGGATTCGACGGGGCGGTAGACTTTCCACCCCGCCCAGCCGAAGAGAGCCAGCACAGCGACGATGAAAAGGGGGCGATAAGGTTCGAGCAGAGTGAGATTACCGATCCAAGCTCCACCAATACCCAGCGTTAGTAACAGGAAGGGGCCGACACAACAAAGTCCAGCACCGATGGCTGCCACAATACCGCCGAATAACGGCAGATTAGCATCGTTTTTTGACATGACTCACTCCACATGGTTTGTTCCAGTAAAGTAAGTCTAAATGCCGTACCGTAGTACGGTGTCAAGTAAGTTCTGCAAACTCAGGGCGAGTTTTTATCGTCAGTAAGAAGGGTATCGATAATGGGACAATGAGTTTGGTCTGGGTTGGCCCCGCATTGGCTCAACAAATCATTAAGGACGGCTTCCAGACGCTGTAGGTCGGCCATCTTGGCACGAACACTGACAAGCTTGTGCGAAGCCATGTCTTGCACTTCCTGACAGGGAGTATCATCTAGCATCAATAGATTGGTGATTTCTTCCAGAGTAAATCCCAGCTCTTGGGCACGCTTGATAAACCGAATCCGGTTCAAAGTTGTCACTGGGTAGCGACGATAACCCTCGGTTGGTTTATCAGGTTGTTCGATAAGACCTCGCCGTTCGTAATAGCGGACGGTCTCTACATTAACACTGGCCGACTTTGCTAATTGACTGATTGTGTACATTTGGGTTTCACTCTCCGTACTTAGGTACGGAATATTATAATCGAGAACAGATAAACGCAAATAACATCTTAGCGTACGTTTTCGTTCCGTTGGACTTCACACCCCGTAAGAGTCAATGGCAGCCCCGTTACTATTAGACGTAAAAACAATGGCTCGGATAAGCAATCAATGGATTTTTGTTTTTCGGGAATGGATACGGCATTAGCCTCCCTTTTAAAAAATTGGTTTAATTATCCGTATGCAATAGGAAGCAAACCTAGCTTTTCTCAACAAATGTTTGACTTACTTGACTTGCCCGAAGCAAAAGCAGATGCAAACAATAACAATGTAACCTTACATCAAATATATCGACTTATTTATGCAGACCAATCAAACACCTCTAGATGGCATTGAAAATGGCGGGATGGAAGATGACCGCTCGAAGAACTTTCAAAAAGTAATAGTCGAGGCTCTATCCAGTTACGAAGTAGATTTTCAATTGATCTTTGCGACAAAAAATATTGATGAAAGTTTAAAATCAAAGGATTATATGTTAGGTGGAGAATATAGTGAGTCAAACAAGAGTCTAAAATCTTTCAGTTAATTTTTTTAAATATGATTGTAGAGGGAAAAGGGCTTGTAATCGGGTAGCCGGAGGTATCTAGCCTCCAGCCCCACACCACCCTGCATGCGGCTCCGCACGGGGCGGTTCATTTAGAACACCTAACTCATTTTTTGGTTAAAATAATGAACTGCAATCCATCCATCTCTTAGTGAATATAATCCTGCTTTCTTCAGATACTCATAACTCAGCGCTTGCTGAAATTTAGTGGGTAAGGTTACCCTTTAATAAAAAGGTAACTTCTAAACCATTTTTGTCCAAAAACGGTTTAGTAAATGGCCCATTTATACCTATAATACAAATTTTGTAAGAGGAGTTCCTTTGTGAAAAAACATGGCTCAGCAAAAGGTATTTTAAAGGATATTAAAATAGACGGTTCTTTAAATGATGATGAATCTTTGCAATTTACTATAGATGAAGATTGTGAAATAGCTGAAATAATTCATCGGCGACGTGATCAAGAAGAAATCGAAATTGGGATTGATGACTTGTAATAGTCTTTAATGAAAACTAACTGTCCATTACTAACTTTTAGATGAATTTATCCAAAGTTCCAATAGAGATTGTTTGCATCCTAATTCATTTTTTTTCATGCTGTCATTCCATGAGAGAGTTTATTTAGTTCTTCTGAAACAAGTTTAATGCCCATTACTGTATCAAGATAATTCAGCGGGGTTTCATTGTATAATTGGAGGTTTGGAGTGTTTAACCATTTCAAAGCGGCTGCATTATTACCGTAATATTGCTCGGCTTGAGCTAAAACTTCAATACTGAATAATGTTAAGTAATGAACCATCGTTAAAATCAAAGTCTTTGCCACCAAGTATATAGAAAGCTTTTTGGTACATAGATTGTCCTAAACAATTTTTTTGATAAATACATTTGATTCTGTAACGATATCAAGTTGCTTTTACTGAACTCACCGTAAAAGTAACTTGTTGTGGCTTGCCCTGCAACGACCTTGTAAATATAGGTTTAGAAACTACAGGTGAGTAGTGATGATCAACTTTTTCGCATTCATCTATGTGTTGAATTAATGCTTTGATCGCATTTTTATATTGTTCAGGTACTCTCATCACTATCGTTTTTTCATATCGAGTCTTACGGCCAGCACCTTTACGTACACCACCATGCGCCCCTTTATTTTCTTCACTTCTATCTGCCATACTTAGAACCTCTTGATTACGTTACGATATCAAGATATCTTGATTTCGTTACATAATCAAATAAAACGTTACAAGTTCGTTGCTCCACAAGCAAAAGAGCAACGCATTATTAGATTGTAAAAAATAGACTTGCACCTTGAGCTGTTACTGCTAAAATAACTGTAATTATATACAGTGGTTTGTTGCTATGCGTATTATCCCTATACCAGCAAGAGCTGGCATTACAGGTTTTGAAAGTCCCGCAGCTGAATACAGTCAGCTAGGCATGAGCTTGGATGATTTACTGATTGAGCATCCAAGCTCAACCTTTATAGGCATTGCTCAAGGTGAGTCGATGCAGGATATCGGCATCTTTGATGGTGATATGATTATTGTTGATTGTCATGAGACGGCTCGAAACGGCGATGTAATAGTTGCCAATTTTAATGGCGAGTTTGTCTGTAAGATTCTAGATACCAAGCGGCGTGTTCTCCTTTCCTCTAACCAACAATACCAACCTGTCACAATTCATGAATACGATCACTTTAATATTGAAGGTGTAGTCACACGTTCTATTCGTTGCCACCGTCAAAGCCCTCTGTTGTGTGGTAATTAGATGTTTGCTCTAGTTGACGCTAATAGCTTCTATTGCAGTGCAGAACAAGTCTTCCGCCCTGATTGGCGTGGTAAGCCTGTTATTGTGTTGAGTAATAACGATGGGATAATTGTTGCTGCTAATCGTCAAGCCAAAGAAGCTGGAATTGGGAAGTTTCTACCTTACTTTCAAGTTAAAGCCTTATGCGCTCAACGTGGTGTTATTGTCTGTTCCTCAAACTATGAACTCTATGCTGACTTATCTAGCAAAATGATGGACATCATTGGCCGCTTTGCCCCTGAGCAACATGTTTACTCTATTGATGAAAGCTTCCTCTCTTTTAAAAACTGCTATCCTGCTATCAAATGCCTCCGTACTCAAGGCCAGTTAATCCGCCGTGCTGTGTGGAAAGAAGCGCGATTAGCAGTCTGTTTGGGTATTGGTGAAACGCTTACTCTTGCTAAAATCGCCAACCATGCAGCTAAGAAGATTGAGGGCTACAAAGGGGTTTGTTTCATTAGTAATGAGCAAGAGCGTATAGCTATTTTAAAGCAGCTTGCTGTAGGGGATGTTTGGGGCATAGGACGTCGAATAAGTAAGAAGCTTGAACTAATGAATATCCGTACTGCGTTTCAACTCGCTTCTATGCCGCCGACACTGGCAAGAAAGCAATTTAGTATTGAAATAGAACGTACCGTTCGTGAGCTTAACGGCCAAGCCTGTAAAGTATGGGATGAAACGAAGGCAGATAAAAAGCAGATATTTTCGACTAGAAGCGTAGGTGAGCGCATCACAAATTATTCGTCGTTATTACAAGCATTGAATAAGCATGTTGCTATCGCATCGAGTAAAGCACGTAAGCAAGGCTCAAACTGTAAGACTATGCTTATTTTTGCCAGCAACTCACCCCATGATGAACGGCCAGTAAGCTACAAAGCCATTGTGCATTTTCCATGTCCAACTAACTGCACAGTAGAGCTAACCAAGGCTATGAGTGAGGCCGCACCAAAGCTTTTTCGTGAAGGCATACATTATTATAAAATCGGTATAGGGCTTATCGATTTAGCCAGCGAAAAACACAACCAATTCGATTTATTTAACCCTCCTAAAGCTAATCCAGCTTTGATGCATACGCTAGATGACATTAACCAACGCTATGGCAGTGATACGATGTTTCTAGCAGCTCAAGGCATAGAGCATAAGTGGGCAATGCGCCGTGATTTGCTAACACCGCAATACACAACCAAATGGCTAAGTGTGCCCAGCATAAAGTGTTAACTAGGTTTTTGCTTTGATTAATGTTTTCACTGTTAGTATCACTCATATGCTTGGTCTGACTAGATAAATCAGGCATTATCTAGTCACTGTTCCTTAGCTTAAAGTTTCCAATGAACCTCCTCAAAATTGGTCTACCACTCTTTCTACTGGCTCTCAGCTCTACAGCCATTGCAGCAGGAAATACATCTAATGATTCATTCAACAAAGCAAAGAAGATGCTCGAGCGGGACGTCTATCAAGATCACCGTGTAACCATCTACTGTGGTGCTAAATTTGACGCTAAAAAGAACATCGAAGCACCTACTGGTTTTATTACTTCTAAGTACATGAAACGGGCAAAACGGGTTGAGTGGGAACATGTAGTTCCGGCGGAAAACTTTGGCAGAGCCTTCAGTGAGTGGCGTGATGGTCACAAAAGTTGTGTCGATAGTAAAGGTAAGTCGTTTAAGGGACGTAAGTGTGCTGAGAAGATGAACACAGAGTATCGATATATGCAAGCCGATATGCACAATCTTGTCCCTGCCATCGGTGCAGTAAATGCACTACGCAGCAACTACAACTTTACTATGTTGCCCTCAGCGGCGTCTGACTTTGGTAGTTGTGATATGCGTATAGATGAGCGTAAGGCACAACCACCGATAGCTGCTCGTGGCGTTATCGCTCGAACATACATGTATATGGAGCAGACTTATCCTAAATACAAAATGAGTAAACAACAGCGCCAATTAATGCAAGTTTGGGACAAACAAGATCCTGTTTCAAAATGGGAGTGTAAGCGATCAAAGCGTATTGAAAACCTTCAGGGGAATGCAAATACAGTGGTCGATAGCCATTGTAAATCAGTTGGTTTGTAGGTGTTTAGAGGGGCAGTTAGCTCGCTTATGCCCCAAGGTTTGTTTGGAATATGGCCTACGACCACTATGAGAATGAAGCTTCGCTCACTGTAAAGAATGTATCGTGAAGTTTATCTTTATAGTTTCAGTATGGCATTTACTCACCGACACGCAGCAAGTACGTCCTTGTAGCTCAGCCGACCCATCCCTGGGTCGGATGGTCGGCTCGCAAATCACCATAATGAACCTTTCAAGTATTTTCTTAACCTGCTAGTTTGAAGAGTGAGTAGAATAAGAATATTTTTAAAACACTGACTTGGTTTTGCCCCAAAGTTTGTTACTAGCGCCTGCCAAATGCATAAATATATTTAATGATAAACACCACATGAGTGATTGACTTGTTCACTCAAACCAAAAATATTCATGGTATTAAATTAATGCCAAAAAATTTAAGCAACCACGCAAAACCAAGAAAACATAATATTGTTAACACTGTGCTAATTGTTAGCGAACTCCAGAAGCTGTACTTGTTTAATAATATCGGAAACAACAAGAACATCGGCAATGTTGGTATTACATACCAGAAAGTATACCAAGCATGATTTGCTATTCTTTCATTTGATTGATTTTCTAGATAGAGCCAAATCATTGCCATGATAGTCACAATAGGAAGAGCAACGACTAACGCTCCTAACTTGTCGCTTCGCTTAGCTATTTCTGATACTGCAACTATGATTGCCGCCGTGATGAGATACTTTGTAATTATCCAGGTCATAAATTATTTTTTCGCCATTTAAACTAAAAACCGATTGCTGATAGGTTTTTAGTTTGACATACTACTAGGTACATTGTTAAGAGAATTATGTTATGCAATTAGGTGAACTTGAAAAATTAGTGCTTCAGTTTCTTTGGTCTGAGAAAGAAGCCGATGCAAAGTGTGTTCATACCGCGGTGGGAATAGCGCGTGAAAACTCGTTAAATACAATCCAAAGTACCTTAGATAGACTGTTCAAAAAGGGCCTCTTAAGCCGTACCAAGCAAGGTCATGCGCACTTATATTGCGCAAAAGTTGATCGAGAATCACTTATTGCAACATTAATCACTGATGTTACCGCTGATTTTATTGAAGAAGGTGAACATAGTCTTATTGCGGCTTTTGCTTCTTCGTCTGCTAATCTTGATGATGCTCAATTTGAAACGTTAGAAAAACTTATCGAACAACAACGTCAGTTGCGCAGTAGGCTGTTATAAGATGCTCACCGGTAATATCGCTATTTTATTGAATTTAATCAGTGTTGCAATAACGGCTTTCGTTATAGTGACAATGCTAATATCTGCCATAATTCCTTTGGTTAAGAACAGATTGAGTCTAGTTAACTTTACTGCGCGAAAGTGTACATTATGGCTGTTAACAACATCGCCTTGGTGGATTGCTCTATTTTGCGTAATTATTTTTTTTCCACGTCAAAATATTTCAAGTTTCGTTATTTTGGTCGAAAAAATAGCTCATTGGCACCATATTGATTTGTTCAAATTTACCAGCTGGCATGGGTTTACGGTGATTGTTGCTGCTGTTATTTTTGTATTGTTAGTTGGTATTGCATTGACTCAAGTTAGACGACATTCGATTGCAATGAAAAGTCTGTTTATATTGTCAGAGGTGCAACCGATTAATTGTGGTAGCGATGAAACTGTTTATTCGATTTCATTAACCACACCAGCCGCTTTTACGATTGGTTTTTTCAAACCAAAAGTCTATTTGACCACTGGTTTATTACAAAACCTTGAACCTTCGGCCTTGGATATTATTATTAAACATGAATTAGCCCACGTGCGGGCACGAGATCCTTTATTCAAAAGTGTGTTCTCTTTTTTTTGCCAGCTTTATCCCAAACCAATCCGTCGTATTTTACAACAGCATTTTACTTTGCTGACAGAACAGTTGGCCGATTCGGTTGTTACCCGTTATCACGATAACCTAGATGTAGCACAAACACTGATTAGCGTTGCCAAGAAACAGCGTAACTTACCCCTAAGCAGTGACAGTTTCCAAGTCAGTCACTTTAGTAATGATCAAATTACTTTACGTGTACAACAGCTGTTATCACCTCAGAACCACCAATCTGAACTGACATTAGTCATGACTGGATTATGCTTCCTAGCAGCAACCCTATTTACGGCATCAACTGTAGACAGCTTTCATCATCTAATCGAAACCTATTTCATCCATTAAATAAGGGCTATGAATGAATCTATTTTTTGTAACAATTATCACTAAAAAACCGATTGGCAGTCGGTTTTTGTTTGGGTTATTTTCATCGTTCTTGGCTTTGTCTGTCACGGCAAAAGAAGTAACAGATTTCGAGTCTGCTATTTATTTGAATGATGCGATTAGCATGACGCTGGAAAATCATCCTGAGCTTAAAGCTTTTTTACACAGAAATAGTATGCAACAAGGACTGGTGCAACAAGCCGCTATTTTTGAACCAGCGGTCATTAATTTATCGGTTGAAGATGCGCTTGGCGTGGGTCAGCATAGTGCATTAAGTAACATGCAAACCACGTTGACGTATTCTTGGATGTTGCAGCAAGACCAAATTCAAGGTCGTGTAAAACACGCAAAAACCGCTTTTGAGCAGTTAGCTGTTGAGCAACAAATTGCATCATTCGATTTAGCGGCCGATACAGCGAAAAAATTTATTCAGATATTGGTTAAGCAAGAGCGTTTGAAGCTTAATCAAATGGCCACGATTCAAGCCACAGATGTACTAAAAGCGCTATCCGAACGAGTTAAGGCGGGTAAAGGATCGAGCATAGATGTGCGTATGGCAGAGGTTGATATATTGAGAATGGCATTATCGGTTGAAGACACCGAGCATGAATTGAAAGCCAGCCAGTATCAATTAGCTTCTCTTTGGGGAAAAGCGGGCAGTAAGTTTCGTGTGAATGGTGATTTACTGGTGCTCCCTAAGTTGAATAACGTGGATAGTGAATTAGATAAACTTAAACAAAACCCTCATATTCTTAAGTTCGCTACCGCGACACGTATTGCGCAATCACAACTAGAACTAGCCCGTATTGAGGCTAAATCACAATGGCAATTATCGGCGGGTATAAGGCGTTATGAAGCGACAGATGATTTTGGGTTAGTCGCAGGTATTTCAATCCCATTGGGTACTGGCAACCGAAATGCAGGCAACATAGCAAGCTTAAAAGCGAAACAAGAGTTACTGGCTTTTGAGCAGGCTTCGCTTATGCACAAGCTTGATTCACAGCTTTACGTTCTGCTTCAAGAAATAGCCCATTCGCGACACGTTATTGATAAGTTCCAACACGATATTATTCCTATTCTAGAAACGACCCTTAAAGAGGCTGTTTTAGCCTTTGATGTAGGGCAACTAAGCTACAGTCAATGGAGTGACATACGCCGAGAATTACTGAATGCACAATCGGAGTTGTTAATGGCTTACGAAAGCTTGCATTTACAGCATATTGAAATTCAACGCCTAACAGGCGCATCTTTATCTCAGTGAGACCTTTATGAAAAATTATAATATTTTGACATTATTAACTGTCACCGCATTTCTGTTTTTTGGTTTTACGGCCCCATTGCCAGTGTCCGCCTCATCTGCTCCTGAAGCTGAACAAGCTGAGCCAGAAAAAGGCCCTAATAGAGGCCGCATATTACGTGACGGTGATTTTGCCGTTGAACTCGCTATATTTGAAACCGGTGTTCCTCCTGAATTTAGAGTGTGGGTCACGGATGTTGGTATGCCAGTATCCCCAGATAAAGTCGATTTTAGTGTACAGCTAACCAGGCTAGGTAATGTCATTGATGATATTAAATTTCGGGTTCAAAGCGACTTTCTGCGTGGTGATTTAGAAATTTATGAGCCGCATTCATTTGTGGTTACGATTGTTGCTAAGTATCAAGGTCAAACCCACCGCTGGGAATACGATAATTTTGAAGGACGCACCCAGATAGCGCCTGATGTTGCAAGCTCCATGGAAATTGAAACCGATATAGTAGGACCTGTAACCCTGCATCAAACGATCCCTGCATATGGGCGTTTATCACTTCCAGCTAACGCAACGCATAACATAGCGGCAAGATTTGATGGCGTGATAAAAACCTTACTCGTTCAACAGGGGGATGTGGTCAAACAAGGGCAAGTGTTGATGACGGTTGAAAGCAACGAAAGTCTAAAACCCTATCAAATAACATCACCTTCTGACGGCATTATTAGTGAACAATATGCCAATATTGGTGAGCCGACCGGCGGGAAAGTATTACTAAGATTAACGAATACTGCGCAGTTTTTGGCAAAACTGGCGATTTACCCACAAGACTATACCAAGATTAAAGTAGGGACTCCTGTAACGATTAAAGTCGAAGGTGATGATCGTCAGCTGAAAGGAAAAATCGAATTTATCGAGCAAAAAGTACGTGATGACCAAGCAAAACTTGTTTGGGTCACATTACCCAATACCAACAGTTCACTGGTGGAAGGGAGTTTTGTCAATGCTGATATCGAGGTCGCCACAATCCAGGTTGCCGTGGCAGTGAAAAAAGTGGGGTTACAAGGTTTTAGGGATTTTACTGTCGTTTACGCAAAAGTAGGTGAACAGTACGAAGTTAGAATGCTTGAATTGGGTCGCGAAGATAGTCAGTGGATTGAAGTGCTTGGCGGTATCGAACTCGGTACAGCCTATGTCACCGAAAATAGTTACATAATTAAAGCTGACATTGATAAGTCTGGCGCATCGCACGATCACTAGGAGAGCGACATGTTGGAATCTATTTTACGCTTTTCCATAAAGCGCAATTTACTTGTTTTAGCCATAGTACTTATTGTCGCAAGCTTCGGCGCTTGGAACTTTACCAAACTGCCTATTGATGCCGTGCCTGACATCACCAATGTACAGGTCATGATCAATACAGAAGCATTGGGATATACACCATTAGAAATTGAGCAAAGAGTATCATTTCCATTAGAAAATGCACTTGCTGGATTACCAGGGCTCACTTATACCCGCTCTGTTTCTCGCTATGGTTTGTCTCAGGTAGTGGCAATATTTGATGATAATACCGATGTCTATTTTGCCAGACAATTGGTAAACGAGCGCTTATCGGCAGCGCGCTCAGAGTTACCTATAGGCTTAGAGCCTGAGCTGGGACCTATCGCGACGGGTTTAGGTGAAATATTCATGTTCACCGTAGATGCGTTGCCTGATGCAACGCATGCTGACGGCTCTGCTATAACGCCAACCGATTTACGAACGGTTCACGACTGGACTATTCGTCCACAGTTAATGCGTGTTCCAGGTGTGGTTGAGGTTAATCCCATTGGTGGATTTGAGCGCGAAATATTGGTGGCATTTAAACCTGAAAAACTACTGGCATTTGGTGTGACTCAAGCTGATGTGGTTGGGGCAATAGCACAAAATAATCAAAACCAAGGGGCAGGTTTTATTGAGCAACGTGGTGCGCAATGGTTAATTCGGGTCCCCGGACAAGTCGAAACTTTACAAGACATTGGCAATATTCCGCTTAAAACTGAGGATGGTTCAGCTGTTTACATAAGAGATGTGGCATCCATTGGCGACGGTAAAGGGTTGCGTACAGGCGCAGCTACTCAAAATGGCCGCGAAGTGGTCATGAGCACAGTATTTATGCTCATAGGTGAAAATAGCCGAACAGTTGCTCATGCTGTGGGAGAAAAACTTAAAGAAATCAATACCAGTTTGCCAGAGGGAATAATAGCAACCGCAGTATATGACCGCACCAAATTGGTCGATCAAACACTTAGTACGGTACAAATGAACCTTACTGAAGGTGCCATTCTAGTAGTGGTGGTGTTATTTGTTTTATTGGGTAACTTCAGGGCAGCTTTTTTAACCGCGTTGGTCATTCCGTTTGCCATGTTGATGACGGTTACAGGTATGGTGCAAGTTGGTGTGAGTGCCAACTTAATGAGCTTAGGGGCACTTGATTTTGGCTTGTTAGTGGATGGTGCCATTATTATTGTTGAAAATTGTTTACGTCGACTAAGCCAAGCTGGACATACTCCATTACCGTTAAAAGTACGCTTAGAATTAGTTTTTTCAGCCACGCGTGAAGTGATCCGCCCAGCGTTATTTGGTGTGTTTATTATTACCGCGGTGTATTTACCCATTTTCGCTCTTGAAGGTGTAGAGGGGAAAATGTTTCACCCAATGGCTATTACTGTTGTTATCGCACTTTTAAGCTCAATGTTACTGTCAGTGACTTTTATTCCTGCAATGATTGCCTTGCTATTTAGAAAGCCAGTTAAAGAAAAACACAGTCCTATTATTCGTGGTGCGGCTTATTTGTATCGCCCTGCGCTTAATGTTGTGCTTAAAGCGCGTTGGGTTGTAGTGATAATGGCCATGCTACTGGTTGTGGTTTTTGGCTACCAAGCAGCACGTTTAGGCAGTGAGTTTGTGCCAAATCTAGATGAGGGTGATATCGCGATGCATGCCCTGCGCATCCCAGGTACATCATTAAGTCAAGCAATTGCACTGCAAGAAGTGCTCGAAGAAAAAATAAAGAAAATGCCGGAGGTCGAAAGAGTCTTCGCCAAAATTGGTACTGCCGATGTGGCAACCGATGCCGTGCCACCTAGCGTGGCTGATAACTTTATTATACTAAAACCCCGAGACCAATGGCCTAACCCTGATAAGTCAAAGGAGCAAGTCGTTGAAGAACTAGCCGCTTTGGTTGAACCTATTCCAGGCAACCGCTATGAGTTCTTACAGCCTATCCAGATGCGTTTCAATGAGCTATTGGCAGGTGTTAGGGCTGAATTAGCGATTAAGGTGTTTGGTGATGATTTTGAAACATTGACCGCTTTAGGCAGTGAGATCGAATCAGCCATTAGTCAAGTTGAGGGCATTGCCGATGTACAAGTAGAGCAGACAACAGGATTACCGCTGCTATCTATAACACCTAATACTGAAAAAATCATGCAATACCAAATTAGCAAGGCGGAATTACAAACTCAAATAGCCACAGCACTAGGTGGAACGGTTGCAGGTAAGTTTTATCAAGGCGATAGACGTTCAGATATCGTCGTTAGGTTAGATGAAACACTGCGTAACGATGTTGAGGCATTGTCGTATTTGCCTATACATTTGGCAAATGGCGGTACAGTACCATTACAAGAATTGGCTTCATTAACCCTCATTAACGGTGCTAACCAAATAAATCGCGAGAATGGCAAGCGCCGAATAGTGGTCACCGCCAATGTAAGAGGACGAGATTTGGGCGGTTTTGTTCAAGATGTTCAAAAAGCTGTTAGTGCTAATGTGGAAATTCCAGCAGGTTACTGGATTGAGTATGGTGGTACTTATCAGAAGCTGCAGTCAGCTTCACAACGGCTAAGTGTTGTTGTGCCTATGACATTGCTAATGATTATTGGCTTACTCGTATTAGCCTTGAACTCTTTAAAAGACGCATTAATTATCTTCACTGGAGTGCCTTTAGCGTTAACGGGTGGAGTAGCCGCATTAACCCTGAGTGGTATTCCGTTTTCTATATCGGCAGCGGTTGGCTTTATTGCGCTATCAGGTATCGCCATTTTGAATGGTTTGGTAATGGTATCGTTCATACGTGACTTACGACAGGAGGGGATGGGCTTGCATCAAGCTATTTTAGACGGTGCGTTAACCCGACTTCGGCCCGTTATCACTACCGCATTTGTCGCATCATTAGGCTTTATTCCCATGGCATTTAATACTGGTATGGGTTCTGAAGTACAACGACCTTTAGCGATGGTGGTTATTGGTGGCATTATTTCATCAACATTGCTGACGTTATTCGTCATTCCTGCACTTTATCGCATTTTACATAAAGACAAAGACGTTAACTTGACTGACGCAGACGCAATGGGGCCACTCAATGTTAACTAAACTATCAAGCTATTGCTTACTCTTCATCCTTATTGGCTGTGCTTGTATGAGTATAGAAGTTTTTGCCCATGGGGTTGATGACAATACTCGAGCTTTTCTAGAGCAAAATAGCGGCATTCAGTTTATTCCTTTTATTTATATCGGTGCAAAGCACATGATCACAGGTTATGACCATTTGTTATTTCTGGTCGGTGTGATCTTTTTCTTACATAAACGTCGTGATGTTTTGTTGTATGTCACCATGTTTACTATTGGCCATAGCGCCACCTTATTACTGGGTGTACTCGGCAATGTGCAAGTTAATGCTTACCTTATTGATGCCATTATTGGTTTATCTGTCGTGTACAAAGGCTTTGATAACTTAGGAGGGTTTAAACGCTGCTTCAATTGGCAGCCAAATACTCAGTGGGCGGTATTGATTTTTGGGCTGTTCCACGGTTTAGGTTTGGCGACAAAGTTACAAGAGTTTAATTTACCCAGCGAGGGCCTTTTTACTAATCTGGTGGCCTTTAATATTGGTGTTGAATTAGGTCAGTTTGCGGCATTAGTGATTATCTTAATTGCCATTAATACATGGCGAAAATGGCCTTCTTTCCAACGTTTTTCTACACTAACGAATACCTTACTAATGAGTGCCGGTGTCATGTTGATGGGTTATCAACTTACTGGCTACTTTATCAACTAATGATTTATTCATTAATACTTTTCCATTAATAATTAACAGAGAAAACTATGCAACATACAGTAAGTAGCAGCACGTTAATTAAAGCCACGCTATCAGCGATTGTCGTGGCAGCGATTGTTTTAGTGACACTCATTTTACCTGCGGAATACAACATCGATCCAACCGGTATTGGGCACAAGATAGGTGTCACTGTCTTAGCACAAACCGCGGAACCTGAAGAGCCAAAGAGTGCAGTCGCAGGGTCCGATAAGTTTCAAGTAATTAACGTTAAAGTGCCTGCTGGACGTGGCGTTGAGTACAAATTCGATATGCAACAGTTTGAAAAAATGACCTACGAATGGAACACTGATAGAGGTCCTATATTTTTTGATCTACACGGTGAACCAGAAGGTGATACAAGCGGCTATTACGAAAGTTACGTTATCGCGACATCAGCTGAAATGAAAGGCAGTTTTACGGCACCTTTTGCTGGTTCACACGGATGGTATTGGAAAAATACATCTACTCAACCAGTAACAGTAAAATTATTAGTCAAAGGCCAATACAAAGTGATTGGTTTAAAATAATAAGGCGTCATTGATGAAAGCATTATTTTTACTCGTAGCACTGTTTGGCACTGCCATAAGTAGCTATTCCTTCGCACATTTAGACAAATTAAAACGAATGGATCATTCAAGGCATAACCATATGAATGACAAAAAAGCTGTAGATATTGTCATCTTGTTGACACAGAAAATGACGTTTAAGGATTTAGGTTATAAAGTTGGCCAACTTCCAGCATCATGGCAAAATATTACCGTTGCAGATACCACCGTGTTGAGCGATACAGGCGATGTGTATATTATCAGTGCTTTGAATACAGAGATTAATAAGATCTTATATTTTCAAATAGCTAACGACGGTGATGTTATAGCGGTATCTGAAAGTAATGTCTTTTAAGGAGTAATACAAAGAGTGTTGTATCCCAATTTAGACGGTCCAACACTCTTAAATGTCCTTATCACAAGATAAGGGCTTGTTAAATTGATTAATAAGCTGAGTTTTATCGGGTGTATAACTATCTTGAATATTAACTTGTTAGGGTTTCATTTTAAGGTGCTTCTTACACCTCGTTTTTAATCCTAGATTAGAATTCCCGGTTCATTTTTTCAAAGCATTTTGTTAGCACATCAATTGAGCTTTCATCTAAGTTACGTGTAATGTCTTCAGTCAGTTGGATATGCATACGATTATGGTATGTATGAAGCTCAATCCCTTCAGTTGTTAATCCTACGAGTATTGAACGCCTATCATCTTCGTGTGGAGAGCGGGTAATTAATCCAAATTTTACCAGCTTCTCTACCTGAACAGTTAACGTGCCTGTAGTAATTCCAAGCCTATCAGCTAATTCCTTCATTCTCATCGGCCCATGAGTACCTAGCACCTCTATAGTGTGTACTTGTGCTAGTGAATACCCGGTATCTTTAACGACAGACTGCTCCCAAGAAGACAGTTTGTCGTAAAACTCGATGATTAAGTTATTCAAAGAATGCATAAAGGGCCTTAGCAGTAATTCACTTCGAGGGTTAAGTGGCTTAGCTTATCAAACTTATTCAAAGAGTGTTTAAATGTTTCTACATTGGTATCTGTTGTTGTGCACAATGCTATTGAGGCAGAATAATGATCTGCGCTAACTTTCCAGATATGGATATCAGTAACCCTAGTGTGCTCATCATTAATCGTGTTAATGATGTCTAATTGATATTCTTTGTCGATGTTTTCATCTAAAAGAATTGGGCTTGTCTGCTTCATAAGACCCAATGCCCATTTAGTTATAATCACCGCACCAACGATGCCCATAATGGGATCTAACCAATACCATCCAAGGAATTTTCCTACTAGAAGTGCACAAATGGCTAACACCGAGGTTAATGCGTCAGCAAGTACATGAAAGTAAGCAGCCTTGAGATTATGATCGTGACCATTATGATGATCATGGTGTTCATGTTCATGTTCATGACTATGGTGGTCACTGTGGTCATGGCCGTGATGTTCATGACCGTGATGTTCATGACCCAGTATAAACATACTGGCGATGTTGACGATGAGTCCGACGATAGCAACAAGAATGGATTGATTAAATTGGATTTCAATAGGTGATAGTAGACGATGTAAAGATTCAGCTAGCATTATGATAGCGACAATACCTAATGCTATTGCACTGGTATACCCGCCGAGCACGCCAACTTTGCCCACACCGAAAGAGAACTTGTTACTACTCGCATGCTTTTTTGCATAGCTATAGGTGAACAGTGTGATGCAAAAGGCAGCGGCATGAGTTCCCATGTGCCAGCCATCAGCGAGTAAGGCCATAGAACCATAAACAGTGCCGGCTATAACTTCGATGACCATGGTGATGACTGTGATGATAAGTACATACCATGTTCGCCTTACATTTTGTTCATTAACAGATGCGAAGTTATGTTGATGGATATATTTTTCAGCAATAGTTTTCATAATAAAGTAGTTTGATAATCAATTATTATACAAATTATACTATTTGACAGTCAAAGTAAATGGTTGTGATAACTCGATATTAAATATTTTAAATATGCGGTATCTAGGATTTAATCACTTCAGTTTTCAAAGTGTATTGCAGACATTACCGATCCTAATTGTAATATGCATGATGAAATTTAAGGCTTTAGCTTTAACACTCTCTATCGATGTTTCCACCAACTAAACTTGTGATGACCAATCAATAAATTAGGAGGTCATCATGGACATATTAAATAAAAAACACCGCAGCGGTGTAAAAAAGCCTTTTCGGCTCGAAGAAATTTGGCGTATTCGAACTAGGCTAGAAATAGAAAATAGTTTTATGCAACTAGCGTTACTCAATTTGGCAATTGATAGTAAACTCAGGGCGAGCGATTTACTTCCTTTGAAGGTTTGCGATATATCGTCACAAGATCGGATGTTTACTCGGGTTAAGCATATTCAGCAGAAAACAGATGTTGAAGTCCAGTTTGAGATCACGGCAAGGACTCAACAAAGTCTGATGAAGTGGATTTTTGTAGCTACTCTAAAGACTAGTGACTATTTGTTTCCAAGCATAAGACGAAAACAACAACCGATTAGCTATTCATATTATCGGTATCTGGTCAGGAAGTGGGCATCAAATCTAGGGTTAGATCCTAGCTTGTACGGTACTCACTCTATGAGGCGCACTAAAGCGACACTTGTCTATGCAAAGACTAAGAATATTCGAGCAGTACAGCTTTTGCTCGGACATACTAAGGCAGACAATACAATCCGTTATCTTGGTGTTGAATTGGAAGATGCTCTTTTACTTTCAGAAGGTACTGATTGCTGATACTAATTGGCCCTAGAATCTAGGGCCATTTTTTACAGCTGTAAGTATAGGACATAATAGCTGACTTCCCCCTCATTGTAAGAGCTATTAACCTTGAAATATAAAGCGTATTTATCAATAAAAATTTAATCACTAAAACCTTAATTTAATGGCCTGGTTGATTTGACCACAACTCTGGCACTTTCATGTTTATCCATACTTATAGTAATGTGAATCATAAAGATTAGAGCTTTAGCTTTAACACACTTTTGTCCATTTTTAAGTTGGCTCGGCCGACACATTTCTGCCCCAAACCGTGTTTCGGCTCGTTAGTTCAATTGAAAATTCCCACACCTGCTGCCATACAAATTCTTATCTTTTTGCCTATGTTTGGTCTTACCATAAATCGGCTAAAAATGTATGGGTATAAAGTCGTATTTAAATTTAGACATTTTGAGATGATTTCAAGACAATCTCAGTGCGTCAAATATAACTCTATAAAATCAGATGACTATAGTAGCTTACTTTTAGTAATAGCTTTGGAAAACGCGCTTGCGCGTTTTTCCTGATGGAGTGTTTGATAGAAAGCTGATAAGTTCGTTGCATACATAAAGTTAACTGTGTGAGTAATCACAGGTCCAACGAGGTAAACGCGCATGCGCACTAATAAAATGTTGAACTAAGCCGCTGCGCGGAGCTTAACTGCGATTTAGTGGAATGATTAAGCCTGCTCGAATCAGCTAGACTTAAAGAGATGCGATGGAACACAACCATGACAAAGGATTTTCAATGAAATACGCAGAAACCACGCAATATTATTCGCTCAAAACAGCTCTGCAGCTCAGACCTTGCCTCAAAAAAAGCAAATTCCTATAGCATGAAGCATAGCAATTAATCTGGATAAGGCATCGGCCAAGTCCAATAAGTGATTTATGCCCTGCAAACAGCTTAGCGCATAAATACTAAGACGTTAAGGCTATAGGTATAGTATGAGTAAAGTTTCGGAATCTTGTTATGCATGTGACAGTCCTGCTACTAGCCGCGAGCATGTACCTCCAAAATGTCTTTTTCCTACAGAGTTAGGAAAGAATTTAAGGAAGGACTTAATTACTGTTCCAAGTTGCGATCAACATAACGGTAAAAAATCTGATGATGATGAGTTTTTGCTTGCTAGCTTAGCAGGAATCATTGGTTGTAATGATGTTGGCATGTTGCATAAATTTACCAAAGTTGATCGTGCAATACGTCGCAGCGGTGGTCGACTACTTAAAAAGGTATTAAAAAACTCAGAGATAACATCTCATAAATTGGAAAATGGAAATATTGTCGATGTCGCTTGGGGTAAACCTGATCTCAAGCGGCTACATGATTGTTTTGAGTTAATTGGTAGAGGCTTATATTTTCATAGGCTAGGCAAACGTTTCAAAGGTAAAGTGATATGCGAGGTGGTGTATGTCCCAATTAATGATCGTGGTCGAGCTGGTTATAGAGAATTTGCAGTTGAGCAAATGGAGAAAGAAATTGCCAAGACTGATATTCAAGGTGAGAACTCGGAGGTTTTTCAATGGCTAATAGGGCCTAAAGATTTTTCAGGAGCATGTTGCGGTAAAATAATATTTTATGGCAATTTGTCAGTTTATTTAGCTTTTATCCCTGAATCTTTTCGAGAAGAAGATTACGTTAATATTTATGATATTGCTAAATCTGTGAGTAAGCCGGTTTATATTCAAAAAGATGGAAAAAAGTACAGAATCAACTAGCCCTAACAAGGCCAATCACAAACGCCAGCAAGCTGGACCGCTGACGCTCGCCTGTATTGGCGGAGTTAGGCAACTGACATGGAGTCGTTTCAATGAAACTAAATGTGGTTTGTTACTTGATTAAAGAAGGCATAGATGAGGTAGATGCCTTAGATAAAGAAAAGTTATCCAAACGAACCGCTATAGAAATAGGTGGAGTTCCCTGCGGTCTTTATATCAAAAAATCTCGATCGGAACCAAAATGGTCAAAGCTATTTGATGATATAAATGGCATTGATCCGAATATTTTCAGGTCGGAAAGCGTTAGAGGCCTTTTAGTTGTAAATATTGAAAATAGACTATTTGCGTTCACCTTTGGACACGGAAGGTCAATGTTAAAGTCGTTTATGGTGGAGCGTGGATTTGGGTTGAAGGTAACTCTTAACCTTGGGGATTCCGAGCAAATAAAGTCTATCGATAAATCGACTTTGGAAAAGGTTTTATTAAATACGCGATCGCAAACATCAAAGAATACAAATGTAAATGACTTTGATTTTGAATTTGACCAAGAGATACTGAAATCGATCTGTGCTGTGGTTGAAAACAACGATAGTGATAGCTCAGAGATTGTGTCAGGCTGCGACTCTGTTTCAATTAATACTGAAATCGAATTGGATACATTCCCAGACTTAGCAAAACGCCTGCTTGCGGCTTACGGAGATGATAAGTATCAAGAAAAATACCCTTGGGTGGATTTCATACAGTTTGTCTCTGATCCATCGCTACTGCAACGGTTAAACGAAGAAATGGTTGGACTCCTAAACGAGGAAAAATATGAAGATGTGTGGATTTCTCCGCCAGAGGTTATTGATTACAATGATTTCTCTGGGTTTGTTTACAAAATAAAGAAAAATCAATCCCCTTGCTTTCATAGCGAACTAGATTTATCTACTTATATCGCTGAATCAAAGCCTAAGAAACCTATAACAATTGATGCGCTAAAGAGGAGAGATATATTAAGGTTTAATGCAGAAGAAAAAAACAATGGCGGCTGGCCTATCTTTCACTGTATGAATTGTGAGCTAATAATCGATGGTGAAACATATATCTTAAATGATGGGAAATGGTACAGGATTGATAGTGAATTTTCGGACTCTGTAAACAATTTCTTCAATTCTCTAGCCAGGTCTCAAATTGATTTCCCTCCTTATAATGGAATGAACGAAGGTGAGTATTTGCGGGAAATAGCCGATGGCGAAAATTTTGCGCTTCTTGATCAGCAGTGGATTCACCCTAAAGGTACTGGTAATAGGCTCGAATTTTGTGATTTGCTTTCCCAGTGCGATGCATTCATTCATGTAAAAAAATATGGCTCTTCATCTGTTTTAAGTCACCTATTTTCACAAGCATCTGTCGCAACCGACTTTCTGATGAATGACCCGAGTGTGCAAGACCAGGTTAATAAACACCTAGAGGAAACCTATTTAAGCGTAAACTTTAATAGCGAAGATAGTCCTCGAAAGTATAGGATTGTTCTCGCTATTATGCAAAAAAATGCCGGGGACCTTCATTTACCGTTTTTTTCAAAAGTAAATCTTCGCCATCATGCAAGAAGGCTAATTAATATGGGGTTTAAAGTTGAGCTTGCCAAAATCAACATCAATTAATTGCCTAACAAATGTGTCAATTAGGACGCTCGTAAGCTCGCGCCTATTACGCTGGCGTTGAGGCTGTAGAATTACTCTTTGTTAAGAAAACACAGCCTATTTTATGGGTTCCAAATGCATTACCTAGTGCCTTAAAAGCGCTTAGGTGTGATTTCAGGAGCTCGTTTTTTAATTGAATTTGGCTGGTAGAGTTATTCTACAGTCTCGTTATCTCCATAGAAATTTTAATCCGAAACTCATCAGTTAGAGTTAATAACCTAACTCATTTGTGTCCATTTTCAAGTTAGCTTGAGTAACACATTTTTTACCTGCAAGGAGATAGAGAAATAATACTTTTCCCGCTAGCATCCGCAATAAAGCAAAATAGTGGAAGTGTTATAATTATCCTTTTAAAAGCTCAACAAGATAGCTATTACGTCGATGTGAATGGCTTGCCGCTTCAGTAATCGTTCTGAAATCCTCTTCCGTACCAACAATATGGATTTCTGATTCAGCTCTAGTGAGCGCAGTATATAGCCAGGCTCTGTCAACAATTCTGCCTTTTTGTAGTACAACAATAATACGTGGGAATTGAGAGCCTTGGGCTTTGTGCAGGGTTATTGCATAACCCAGCTCCATGCAATCCAACACATCTTGAGTTACTTCGATTTTATCACCGGTATCAAGCGTTACTTCTCCATAGGTATTCCCAAGTAACTCAACACTAGTAAGAACACCAAGAGAACCATTTTGTATACCTTTGTCGTAGATATTCTGAGTGAAAAGAATAGCGTCATTAAGACGCAAATATTGACAAAACAGCTCACCATTCATGTTGTACTGAAGCATACAGCCATTTTTATTTATTGACTCTTGCAACTTCTTATTGATTTCAAATACGAGCTTTTTGGTCGGAGCCATGACTCGGCTGTTTTGAGGAGATTGTTGATACAACTCGCAACAAACTTGTTCTATTTGTAGTTTATTAGTTTCGTGAAAATGAATTGTTCCAGTCGAAAGTAGGTTTGGTACTATTCCTTGATTAATTAATTTTGAATACTCAGGGATTCCCGTTGCGCCTTCTTGACGTTTCACAATGTCGAGCATTGTATTGGCTATTGCTTTAGAAATGACGATATCAGCTAACACTTTACCGCAACCAATAGGGGGAAGTTGATCTGGATCGCCAGTGAAGATAATTCGAACAGAAGGATGAATATGATTAACTAAGCGGTACATGGTTGGTAAATCAATCATGCTGGCTTCATCGATAACGAGCAGATGTTTTTGCTGGTCAGCATCAATAGGCCTATTTCTCAATAATTTAGCAATTGTTGAAGTGTGAAAACCAATAGATTCATGTAAGCGCATTGCTGCACGCCCACTGAGCGCGACGGCATGTATCTGAAATCCCATTGTGTTATATGCACGCAAAGCGGTCCTTAGCACAGTTGTTTTACCCGTTCCTGCCCCCCCCGTGATACAGCTTATAGAGTTATCTAAGCAAGTCGTTACTGCCTCAATTTGTTTCTGTGTTAACTCATAAGGTAATTCATTAACCGCAGTACCGTAAGCTAAATTAGCGTGTTCGTCATAGAGGTTATTTTGACTTGCAAGCGCCTTAAGTCGTTTGACAACGACATTTTCCATTAGTAATTGGGCCGTTGGATGATATGTACCTGTTGAGTGATTCAACAAATATTGAGCTTTGTCATGTCCAGCCTGAAAAGCTTTTGCTACTAACTCTTTGTCTTGGAGTAACTTGAATAACAGAGGGCGTAAGTTGGCTTGACTGGTATAAGTGTGACCTTTCGACACTTCTTTGCGAAGTGTTATTTCAAGGGCTGCACTCAATCGTCTGTCATCATATACAGACCCTTTAAGCTGCTTTCGAAAAAGTTCATCAACCACACTAAAACGCATACCAAAACCAATTAATACGTAAGGGTTTGCTTTAATCGCGGTAATGGATTGCTCATTATGATACTTGAGTAAACGTTGCTGAACGGTGCCTGGTATTTTATGTTCAGACATCCAGTTACAGTGGGAGAGATTTTTGTATTTAGCATAGCCCTCAAATAACGAGGTAATGGAATCTTCGCTCAGTATGTCTTTAAGTAACGTTCTTGACTCGGGAGTGTCATTGATTAACGTTGCGTGAAATGTTTTGCCTAGACGCTCCCAAAGCGCCCTGGCTTTACTTTCAACAATACCTTTGAATGCATTTTCACTGGCGATGAATCGGATCAATTGTTCGCCTGTTTCTGGTAATCGACATTCAACATGTTCTGGTGACTCATAGACATGTTGCTTCATGAGGTAATCACCCGTATCCATGTCTTGGATTTTTCTTTCACCTGTTACAGACCAATACTGGCCAATTGCCGGTTGTGTAGGCAATGCGTCAGGATTTATTTTTATCGTGACATAGTATTTACCGCTGTAGGTTCTGTAAGAGCTTTTGTTAAGTGGTATACCGCTGAATATGAGCAATTTTTTTGAGGTGAATTGGATGCTGGTGACGCGAAATTGATCTTCGTTGAGGACTGAGTTCATCGTGGCATAAACCCCATTTCTGACAAGGTCTCAGACAACTCGCCAAATCGCTGAAGTTGACCTTCAAGTTCTTTTACTTTGGCTTTTAGCTCAATATTTTCAGCCTCTAATGAAGATAAATGCCTTGAGTCAAGTGCTTTACGATTGGCCTTGTTATCGTATGGTTTGGGCTTATCAATTTCACTTTTTGCCATGTCGGTTAATGGCGGTAATACACCTTTATCGCGCAAGTTATCTTCTAATTGTTTTAATGCGTTTCGTAAATCAGGATTTTGATTCAACGCAGATCTGCCACAACCTAATGCTTTAGCGATTTCATTTCTGCTTAACTGACCTCTATATAGTATTTGTTTAAAGTCGTCGTCTTGTTGAGTAGCACTCCATGCTTGAAATGCATCAATGTTTTGTTGTGCTTTTTGTTGCCCATTTGCCATTAATCGTCAACCTCATCCGTAGCGTTTGCCTGTCTAATCTTAAAAATAATTTGGCTTACTTAATAACACAAGAGGTAAGATTACTAAACAATGATTAGCAATAAAATAACGTGTAAATTCGTTAATGTATTTAATTATCTTAAATCAGTTAAACCTAGCGCTATGGCTTCGAGTTTGAAACGACCTAATATATTTATGCAGCTATTATAAGCCGTCGATAATTGATGGTCAGGTTTTTGATTTGCATATTCTTCATAAACAGTTTCTGAATATGGATTATTAAATGATTCATTAAGCTCAGAAAAAGCTACCTCTAAATTGGCATCAATATCTATTGGTTTCGGCTTAGGGGTATCGAAAAACACAGGTAAACTGTCTAGCTTTTCACTTAACACATCACTTGATTGCATTGTTTGGAATTTAACAACATCGGCTTCAAAAGGAATGTCATCTTTAACTCTATAAGCATACTCCAACAACTTTGGTTCTGCTGGCATATACAAAATTGCTTGTTGATTGACCGATTCAGTCACTCTTAAAATTCGTCCTAAGATTTGTCGAAAATGCATTTCGGTTTTAATGTTGGTCAGATGACAACAAATTTGTAGGCGTGGAATATTTGTTCCTTCACTTATCATGCCTACTGAAATAATCCACTTAGTCAGTGTGTTACGAAAGTCTATAATGATGTTACTTGAATTGTTTTCTTTGCAAGTGACGACAATGGCATCTTCGTTAAACCATGATTTAACCAGTAATGAAATTCTATAAGCTTGTTTAATTGATGAGGCTACAATAAGTCCTGCAGCATCGGGGTTTACCTGCCTAATCTGTGTCAGTTTTATATTTGACGCTGATATGAGGTATCTAATCACATCTTCATGCTCAATAACTTCTTGATAGGCTGTATTGGAATTTGAAAGTAAATCGCTAAAGCTGTTAAAAGCTAATGTTTCATTTTCCTCTACTAATGAGATTTGATTGTTATCAATGGCAACAATTTGAGGTAAGCGACATACATTATCTCTAAGGGCCTCAGCAAGACCGTAGATATAATCACATGAGATTTTGCTATCTGAATTTAAGTATTGAGATAAAACGATTGGAGCGGTATCTGAACGCCAAGGCGTGCCTGTTAGTGCCAAGGTATATTTAGCCTTATTTTGAATATTGAGCAGTATTTGCTCACCCCATGCATTAGCATTTTCAAGATTAGAGCCCGCGCAGTGATGAATTTCGTCGAAAATTACCAACATTCTATTATTATCAAATAATTGCCAAAAATTTTCATCGAGATGTAACAAGCTCTGGTATGTGAGAGAGTCACCTTTTGCCCCCATTAGACCATCAAACTTACTTTTTATAGTCAAAGTCATACTCTCAGCAAAGTCTTGAGCCACAATTGAGGACGGTGAAAAACAAAGGACCAAATCAACCAGATCACTTTTTAAGAGTCGATCAGCTAAAACCGAGGCCATCAATGTTTTACCAGCTCCGGGTGTTGCAAGAGTTAAAAAATGATTTTTTCCGTTGTTATATTGTTCTAAAATTTTCGTAATGCATTCCGATTGCCAGGCTCTAAGTTTCATATTGGTCTCTGTTTAATCATCTCTTCTACAGCCTTAATTTTACCAAGCAGCTTGGTAGCATTATCTCTTGCTATGTCGTATTTAGGTTGAATTTCAGAAATTAGCTCCGGCATATCGCGATAGATATCATTGTATGCTTCTGATTCACCTAAGTTTTGTAACAGCTCTGTCTTGTAAGCATTCAATTTTCTGGTTAGTTTTTGATGGTTGTTATCTGATGTAGCAGTATTAATATTCTCAATCACTATAGGCTTAATAGGTATGCTTTTGGGATCGAACAGTTTCGTTTTACTGAACTTGGTTTGACCTTTTAACTTAGGAATGTTCTTTTTCAGCCATCCAGTCTTAACGAGTTTTATAAGTTCAGCATAGATCATTCGTCTTACATGGGTAGGCTCAAGTTTCGGATCTTTCTTCAAAGCGAAAAAAGCAGATCTCACTTCACTCGTTGTGAAATTGTCGAAGTTCACTGCTTTAATTATTTGAGCTACAACTGGGTCTAACATGATGACCTAACCTAAAATAAACTTAATAATGGGTATTATAGGGCGTGGTGCTTTTCACCTCAATATGAAAATCTAAACAATTTACCTGAAGGAGTGTTAAGGTGAATGATTTAGTTGCCCAGTTTGGCAAAATGTTGAGGTCAAAACGTAAAAGTTCAGGATACTCTCAAGAAGATTTTGCGACATTGGTCGGTATCGAAAGAGGTAACTATGGAAAAATGGAGAGGGGACTTGTCAATATTAGATTAGAGACCCTATATAAAATTGCTATAGCACTTGATTGCGAATTTGAAGACATAATGCCTTCTAGATATAAGTACCAAGTTAAAGTAGATTAGATGTGCCTTCATATTTTTAGTTAATTTTGAACATAATGATAATGTAACGCATGAATCACTTTGTAAGTGACTAATAAGTAATGCTTTACTTACTTATAAAATGTTAAGTGTTAATCTTTTATAACATAAAATAAGTATTGTTTATCATTATAAGAGACGGGTAAATAAGTTGATAATATCATGAATATATAGATGTAAGTATGCTAAAAGGTCTACATCGACAATACCATTAATTGTTTAGGAAAATGGTAAGAGGTAAATACCAGGATCACCGCATGAGTGTTTAATTTTAACCACAAAGCTAAATCTAGCCTTTAATGCTGCTTCAAGCATCGATGGATTCATCATGCATCGCTTTTGTTTTCCAACAATGCTTATCTTCGTCGCCTCTGCTCGTAGCATATTCAAACTCATATGACGCAGACATGACAGATTTTCCGCCCAGTGAGCCTTGTATATATGATCTAAGCGATAATTGACCCTATGAAAAATTATTGTAATCTTGAGTAACCTACTCAAAATTACAATAATTATACTAAAAAGGCGATGTTCAGACTATTTTATACATTCCAAACAATTAGACATTTTATTATAAAGATACTTCGATTTCTAAATCAGAGGATGGTTTAGTGCAACACGTAAGTATTTCGCCCTCGCGCAGACTAGCAAGAGGACTTTTTAAGTATTTGATAGAGCCTGATTTTAATTTTGCTCGACAAGTGCCGCAATAACCATCTTTGCAATGATGCGTAGATTTAATTCCATTGTTGTGTAAGCATTGAAGCAACGTCTGGTCTTCGATTTCACGAAAGACCAGTTGCTGATCATTAGCATTAACCTTAAAGGTCAAATTCATCAAACGCACCATCCGATACAGTGGAGTCAATTTGCCCAACTAAGTACGAGCTGACTTCAACCTCCTGTGGTGCAACCTGTACGTTATCGGATTTTAAATATTTATCCATCCAAGGTAAGGGGTTACTTTTGACTTCAAACATTTTTGGCATCCCGATCGCTGACATCCTTTGATTAGCGATGTAATCCACATATTCACATAGCATCGTTTCGTTAAGACCGATCATTGACCCATCTTTAAACAAATAACGAGCCCATTCCTTTTCTTGTTTGACTGCTTCAAGAAATATTTCTTGAGCTTCCTGAAAGCACTCAATAGATATTTCTTTCATTTCAGGGTCATCTTTACCGCTAGCCCAAAGGTTAATAATATGTTGTGTAGCAGTTAGGTGAAGACTTTCATCCCTGCTTATCAAACGCATTATTTTTGAGCAACCCTCATTTAAATTTCTCTCTGCAAAAGCAAAAGTACATGCAAAACTTATATAGAAGCGAATAGCCTCTAAAGCATTAATTGAATTAACGCATAAGTACAGTTTCTTTTTAAGCCCTCTGATAGTTATATTGAACTCTTTACCGTTAACGTTGCATATCCCTTCACCATGCGTTTGATATAGTTGTGTATGAAATATCAAATCATCATAATATTTCGAGATGTCAACGGCTCGCTTCAGGATCTCTGGATTCTGAACAATATCATCGAAAATTTCGTTAGGATCTGTATACAGTGCGCGGATGATGTGAGTGTATGAGCGACTGTGAATTGTTTCAGAGAAAGACCAAGTTTCAATCCAAGTTTCAAGTTCTGGAATTGATACAATTGGTAATAACGCAACATTTGGAGATCTGCCTTGCACACTGTCTAGTAGAGTTTGATATTTAAGGTTAGATGTGAAAATGTGCTTTTCACTATCAGTCATACCCGAAAAGTCAATTCTGTCCTTGCTGACATCAACTTCTTCCGGACGCCAGAAAAACGACAACTGTTTTTCGGTCAATTTTTCAAAAATTTCATGCCGTTGTTGATCATAGCGAGAAACGTTAACGTTTTGACCGAAGAACATTGGTTCTTTAAGTTGGTCGTTCTTAGTGACATTGAAGGTCGAATATTTCATATTAGTTTATAGCCCATAAGTTAACATTAAGCGGAAAGTTTGCATATATGGGGAGCTGCCCATAAGTTGTCATTTGCTGAAGGCCATGTAAAGTAAGGTTTTTTGTCTTCATATTGGTGTTTACGGGAGTGGTTCTGTTGCAATATCAAACGAATAATCTTAGCATTACCTTCCATTACACGACGCTCAGCAAAGGCAAATGAACACGCAAAACTGACATAGAAACGAATCGCTTCTAACGCATTGACTGACATCATGCACAAATATAATGACTTTTTGAGGATACGTGAATTAACGGTGATTTCTTTACCGTTAATGACGTGCGTTCCTTCACCTAACAAGTTATTAATTTGGGTAAGGTTAATCAAGTCATCGTAATAAGCGGCAATATCACCGGCACGCTTTAAGATTTCGTCATTTTGCACAATATCGTCAAACACCACTGATGGGTTGTTAACGATATTACGAATAATGTGCGTGTACGAACGCGAGTGAATGGTTTCAGAAAACGACCATGTTTCAATCCACGTTTCTAATTCGGGTAGCGATACCAAAGGCAAAAATGCCACATTTGGTGAGCGACCTTGAATTGAGTCAAGTAAGGTTTGGTATTTCAGATTAGATAAGAAAATATGCTGTTCGTGTTCAGGTAAGTTACCAAAATCAATTTTGTCACGGCTGACATCAACTTCTTCTGGACGCCAGAAAAACGATAATTGTTTTTCAATGAGTTTTTCGAAGACTTCATATTTCTGTTGATCGTAGCGTGCCACGTTAACCGATTGACCGAAAAACATCGGTTCTTTAGTCGAATCGTTAGGTGTTTGACAAAATGTTGAGTAAGCCATTATTTAGGTGTCCTGAAAACGCATTTTCAAAAAGCGGGGAAGGCCCCCGCTAAATATACATAAAGTGATACTTTTATAAAAACTAAGGGGCTAGATCTTACACGCACCGCCACCACAGCCATCGTCTTCTTCTTCGACGGCAATAATGTCGTCAAACTGATCCGAAGCACCGTCGCGAGTATTATGATAATACAATGTCTTAATGCCCAGTTTGTATACGCTGAGCAAGTCTTTTAACAAGGTTTGCATTGGTACACGACCGCCTTCAAAACGGCTTGGATCGTAGTTAGTGTTAGCCGAAATAGCCTGGTCGATAAATTTCTGCATTAACCCAACAAGTTGGATGTAACCATCATTGTTTGGCATGTTCCAAAGCAATTCGTACTTGTCTTTGAGGAGGTCAAAGTCAGGTACAACTTGCTTTAATTGTCCGTCTTTACTGGCCTTAACGCTAATTAATCCGCGTGGAGGCTCAATACCGTTAGTCGCATTTGAAATTTGCGATGAGGTTTCAGACGGCATTAATGCCGATAAGGTTGAGTTACGTAAACCGTATTGCTTAATGTCGCTACGTAATGTTTCCCAATCCATGTGTAATGGCTCGTCACAAATCTTATCTAAGTCGCGTTTGTAGGTGTCGATAGGTAAAATACCTTTCGAATAGGTTGTCTCGTGGAATAACGGACATGCACCTTGCTCTTTAGCTAAGTTCATTGAGGCTTTCAATAAGTAATACTGAATTGCTTCAAAGGTTTTGTGGGTCAGGTTGTTTGCTGAACCGTCTGAATACTTTTTACCGTTTTTCGCTAAGTAGTTAGCAAAGTTAATCACGCCTATACCAAGAGTACGACGATTCATCGAACTCGTTTGCGCGGCAATAATTGGGTAATCTTGGTAATCCAATAAGTTATCTAGCGCACGTACTGCTAAATCGGCTAATGGCTCAAGTTCAGATAAATCTTCAATGGCACCTAAGTTAAGTGCAGACAGAGTACATAACGCAATTTCACCGTCTGGATCATTGATGTTATTCAATGGTTTTGTCGGTAATGCAATTTCTAAACATAAGTTAGATTGCTTGATTGGCGCTACTTTAGAATCAAACGGGCTATGAGTATTGCAGTGATCGACGTTTTGAATGTAAATACGGCCAGTTGAGGCACGCTCTTGCATCATTAACGAGAACAGTTCAACCGCTTTGATTTGTTTTTTGCGGACATTGCTGTCTTGCTCATACTGTAAGTACAAACGTTCAAATTCTACCTGATCTTCAAAGAAAGCATCGTAAAGACCTGGCACGTCTGATGGGCTAAATAGACTGATGTATTCGCCTTTAATCAAACGCTGATACATTAATTTGTTTAACTGCACACCGTAGTCAAGGTGACGAACACGGTTGTCGTCAACACCACGGTTGTTTTTAAGCACCAGTAGCGACTCGACTTCTAAGTGCCATAACGGATAGAAAAGTGTTGCTGCACCGCCACGTACGCCGCCTTGAGAGCACGACTTAACCGCAGTTTGGAAATACTTGTAAAAAGGTAAACAACCAGTGTGGAATGCTTCACCGCCACGAATAGGGCTACCTAACGCACGGATACGACCAGCGTTAATGCCAATACCAGCACGTTGGCTGACGTATTTAACGATAGACGATGCGGTCGCGTTGATTGAATCTAAGCTGTCATCACATTCAATTAATACACAAGAGCTGAACTGACGTGTTGGAGTGCGCACGCCAGACATAATAGGTGTAGGTAATGAAATTTTGAATAGAGACGTCGCGTCATAAAAGTCTTTAATGTACTTCAGACGAATTTCTTTTGGGTAACGCGCAAATAAGCACGCTGCCACTAAAATATACAAAAACTGAGCGCTTTCGTAGACTTCGTGAGTCACACGGTTTTGCACTAGGTATTTGCCTTCTAATTGCTTAACCGCTGCATAAGAGAAGTTCATATCGCGCCAGTGATCGATATAGGTGTCTAATGTTTCAATTTCTTCGCGCGTGTAATCGGCCAAAATATGCTTATCATATTTGCCCATTTCCACTAGACGCGTCACATGGTCATATAACTTAGGTGGTTCAAATTGACCAAAGGCTTTTTTGCGTAAATGAAATACTGCTAAGCGAGCTGCTAAGAATTGATAATCTGGCGATTCTGGCGAGATTAAGTCAGCAGCGGCTTTAATAATGGTTTCATGAATGGCTTCTGTTGGAATGCCTTCAAAAAACTGCAGGTGAGATCGAAGTTCAACTTCAGATACAGAGACGTTTTTTAATCCCTTGGCTGCCCAAGTGATCACGCGGTGAATTTTATCTAAATCGATAGTTTCACGTTCGCCACTGCGTTTAGTGACTGTCATATTGCTTTTCATTGAAGAGAGGCCTTGGTTCGATATCCGGTCATGTGATCGCGTTCAGGATGCAGTGTTACTTTATTCGATCAGAACAAATCACAAAACAGTTCCATGTTAAAACAATCATCCTGAATGCCACTTACGGCAATGTACATCTACTGTACGTTCAGTAAACATCTACACTTTTAATACCCACACAGCGTAGTGTTTTGATTGTCACCCACACACAAGATATGGTGTTATTTATAAACTGAGATACAAGATAGTGAGGTTTGAGCTGATTTGCAAGCCACAATTACATTAACTTCTTGTGGATAAGTTGAGGATAAAGAGCAGGGTTAGTAACGGCTAACCCTAGAGCCCAAATTTATATAGTGTTTTTCATGGTTGATGTTTTTTTATGCGATAGATTAGAAAATTTTGATCGCTAAAATAAGCAGCGATCAAAAAATTATGTCCATTTTTAGATTGATCTTTTGCTGTATTTGATCCGCAAGTAAAAAAGTGGATTGTGGACTACAACAAACAGACACATTCATCTGTAACCATGTTCTCGTGCGTTGATATGACCTGATGATAAATGGGTTATTCGCTAAAAAATTGCCTCAAGGATTCACCATGTTCAAATTGATGCTTCGATGGCCATAAATCTGGCGTATCTGTGGCTGATAAGTAACCCCAAAGTGCTATGCCTCCAAGCATGTTGGCATTGTGCGCCGCGACGAGGTCACGTTCTGCATCACCTAAATACAAAATATGTTCAGGTGGCGTGGCAATTTGTTGTGCAGCTAACAACATCGGTGCGGTGTGGGGTTTGGCATGGCGAGTGCTGTCGCCGCTGATCATGGCTTTTAACTGACAGGTTAACCCAAGCTTTTCGATCAATGGACGAGCAAACCGAGCAGGCTTATTGGTAACCACACCATAAGGGATGCCTTGCTGGTCTAATAATGTCAGTAGTTCAGGTAAGTTATCGAATAAACGGCTGTGATCGCCATTTATACGGCCATAATGTTGTAATAAACCTTGTTGAATACGCACTTGCAATGCTTCATCGGCATCGGGTATTGCTGTTTTAACTAAGAACAAACTGCCGTGTGATGCGGCATGACGCATTTTATCCAGTGGCTGAGCGCTAAACCCGGCATCATCTAAACTGAGGTTAAGTGCATGGACTAAATCTGGTGCGGTATCGGCTAATGTGCCGTCAAGGTCAAATAACACCCCTTTAACATCGTGTTTATGCACTTTATTATTCCTTATATCAGCGTTGAACCGTCGCGAAGATGAACACAGAGAAGGGGCCGGTAACACATGGCGTTATCGGCTTTTTGTTGCGAAGCGTGTTGAGCTAAGCCAATTTAGTCGGTTTTCTGGGTGGCGATCATATAGTTTACATCAACACTGTTAGTGTATTTAAATACGCCAGACAGTGGGTTGTAAGTAATGCCTAATGCATCTTTACACAATAAGTCCGTGTTATCGACTAGTGCAATTAACTCAGATGGACGAATAAACTTACTGTGGTCGTGAGTGCCAATTGGCAACATTTTCAGTAAGTATTCGGCGCCAATAATGGTTTGCAGATAAGACATCATATTGCGGTTAATGGTTGAGAAAAAGACAAAACCATTGGGTTTGACCATGTCGCAGCACGCTTGGACCACCGATTGTGGGTCTGGTACATGCTCAAGCATTTCCATGCAGGTGACGACATCATAATATTCTCGGTGAGTGTCACGGTGATTTTCTGCGGTGGTTTTAAGGTAATTGACAGTCATACCGGCTTCTAAGGCATGCAACTTGGCGACTTCTAATGGCTCTGTGCCCATGTCGATACCATCAACATTCGCGCCAATACGCGCCATGCTTTCAGATAAAATACCGCCACCGCAGCCCACATCTAAGACATTTTTACCAAACAATCCGCTCACGGTTTGGTCGATATAATTTAATCGCAGCGGATTAAGTAAATGCAATGGCTTGAACTCGCCATTAAGATCCCACCAGGTTTGTGCCATGGCTTCAAATTTTGCGATCTCATGCGGATCAACATTGGCTGTTGATTGTTCAGCGTCTGACATAAGTTAACCTAACTGTCTAATAATGTATGGGCGTTATTATAACGATAACCTTCACGAATAGAAGTCAACATTGTGCTTTTGCGACTTAGCTTTGCTTATAAAATCACCGTTTAGAACCAGTATGAACATTTTTTATAATACAAAGCGCTTAAACCGTCAGCAATTTGGCCTTTATGTCGGCATAAAATTGTTCGTATATTAGGGTGTGATTAATCTAATCCAGCTGAAAATATTAGCTTTTTTATAATTTTTATACAGTAGTGGGCATTTGGCTAGTGTTTGCTCTGGCGACATTAAATATCTGTGTTAGAATGCCAAATCACGTTTTTAAGCTAGATAATAATATGGAAGATTTATTGTCAGCTCACTTTAGGGGAACGCGCAGTTTATGACTGATCTGGCATCATCTATTTCGCCAATTAATATCGAAGACGAACTTAAGAATTCTTACCTTGATTACGCCATGAGTGTAATTGTAGGTCGTGCATTACCTGACGTCCGTGACGGTTTAAAACCAGTTCACCGTCGCGTATTGTTCGCAATGAGCGAATTGAAAAACGATTGGAACAAACCATATAAAAAATCCGCTCGTGTCGTTGGTGACGTAATTGGTAAATATCACCCACATGGTGATACCGCTGTATACGATACAATTGTACGTATGGCACAGCCTTTCTCGCTACGCTATACACTGGTTGACGGACAAGGAAACTTTGGTTCGGTCGACGGTGACTCTGCAGCAGCAATGCGTTATACCGAAATCCGTATGAAGAAGTTGGCGCATTCACTGCTTGCCGACCTTGAAAAAGAAACTGTCGATTTCGTACCTAACTATGACGGCACCGAGTTTATTCCTGCTGTTTTACCTACACGTGTACCTAACCTGTTAATTAACGGTTCATCAGGTATTGCGGTAGGTATGGCGACCAATATTCCACCTCACAACTTAACTGAAGTGGTTAAAGGCTGTTTAGCATTAATTGATGACCCAAGCTTATCAATTGAACAGTTAATGGAATATATCCCAGGTCCTGATTTCCCAACAGCTGCGTCAATTAATGGCCGTAAAGGCATTATCGATGCGTATAATACTGGCCGTGGTCGCGCAATTATGCGTTCGAAAGCGGAAGTAGAAACGGAAGAGAACGGCCGCGAACGCATTATTGTTCACGAAATTCCTTATCAAGTTAACAAAGCACGTTTGATTGAAAAAATCGCTGAGCTTGTTAAAGATAAAAAATTAGAAGGCATTAGCGGATTACGTGATGAGTCTGATAAAGACGGCATGCGTATCGTGATTGAAATCAAACGCGGTGAAGTGGGTGAGGTTGTATTAAACAACTTATACGCTCAAACGCAAATGCAGTGTTCTTTTGGTATTAACATGGTGGCGTTGACTAACGGTCAGCCTAAATTGTTTAACCTTAAAGAAATGCTAGAGTGCTTTATTCTTCACCGTCGTGAAGTGGTTACCCGCCGTACTGTATTTGAATTACGTAAAGCCCGCGAACGTGCTCATATCCTTGAAGCATTAGCGATTGCACTGGCTAACATCGACCCAATCATTGCATTAATCAAAGCCTCTCCAACACCAGCAGAAGCTAAAGTTAAATTAGTGGCTGAAGGTTGGGAATTAGGCCATGTACAAGGCATGCTTGAAAAAGCAGGTGATGATGCAGCGCGCCCAGAATGGTTAGAGCCTGAGTACGGTATCCGTGACGGCAAATACTATTTAACTGAACAACAAGCGCAAGCTATCCTTGAATTACGTTTACACCGTTTAACCGGTTTAGAACATGACAAGATTTTAGCTGAGTACGAAGAGCTATTAGTTGTTATTGCGGCATTGTTATTAATTCTTCGCAGTCCAGAACGTTTAATGGAAGTGATTAAAGAAGAGTTAGCAGAAATTCTTGAGCAATACGGTGATGAACGTCGCACAATTATCAACGCTAATGAAATTGACATGAGTCTTGAAGACTTAATCAATGAAGAAGACGTTGTTGTGACCTTATCGCACTTAGGTTACGCCAAGTACCAAGTATTGTCTGACTACCAAGCGCAGCGTCGTGGTGGTAAAGGCAAAGCGGCGACTAAAGTAAAAGACGAAGACTTCGTTGAAAAACTCCTGGTTGCTAACACTCACGATACCATTTTGTGCTTCTCTGACTTTGGTAAAATGTATTGGTTAAAAGTGTATCAATTACCGCTTGCGAGCCGTACTGCTCGTGGTCGCCCAATTGTTAACTTGTTACCACTTTCTGACGGTGAACACATTACTGCAATCTTACCTGTACGTGAGTATGCTGATGATAAATTTATCATCATGGCAACCGCACACGGCACCGTTAAGAAAACAGCATTAACGGCTTACAGTAACCCTCGTGCAAACGGCATTATTGCTGTAAACCTAAAAGACGGCGATCAATTGATTGGTGTTGATATTACTGAAGGTAGCGACGACATCATGTTGTTCTCTAACGAAGGTAAAGTGGTTCGCTTTAACGAAAAAGCCCGTGACTCAGTGACTGGTGAAGTGAAGATTGATGCTGAAACTGGCGAAGAAATCATTGCTCTACGTCCAATGGGCCGTACAGCAACGGGTGTTCGTGGTATTAAGCTTGAAGACGGTCAAAAAGTGGTTTCACTGATTGTTCCTAAAGGTGATGGCGCAATCTTAACGGTAACTGAAAATGGTTACGGTAAGCGTACAGAGCTAAGTGAATACCCAGCGAAGAGCCGTGGCACTAAAGGTGTGGTATCGATTAAAGTGAGCGAGCGTAACGGTTCAGTTGTCGGTGCGGTTCAAGTTGGTGATTTCGACGAAATCATGCTAATCAGTGACAAAGGCACATTGGTTCGTACACCTGCTGAAGGCGTATCAATTATTGGCCGTAACACACAAGGTGTGACCATCATTCGTACCGCAGATGACGAGAAAGTCGTTGGTTTGCAGCGTATTGATGAAATCCAAACAGAAGAGTTGTTAGATGAAGAAGGCAATGTCATCGTGCCTGCTGACATCATTGAAGGCGAAGTCGCCGAAGGTGAAACAGTTGAGTCTGCAAGTTCTGATGTAGAAGATGATGCAGAGGCTGACGAGCAGGAATAACCTGTCAGTTAACTTCAACACATCGATAACGGGCGCCTAATGGCGCTCGTTTTATTTTACGGAAAATTATTCATCAAAATAGGCAAATAAAGGCCTATTCAACTGCAAATAAAGTCCTTAGTATTAACCGCTAAACATAATGATACCAATCGTATGGATTATCTGAGCAGATCAGAGAGTAAATATGATTGCTATGAATACAAACTGAGTCAAGGAGTTGTCTGTGAGCGCGATTTATAATTTCTGTGCGGGTCCTGCGATGTTACCTCAAGCTGTGATGCAAAAAGCACAACAGGAATTAATTGATTGGAATGGCCTTGGCGTTTCCGTGATGGAAATTAGTCACCGTAGTAAGGAATTTATCGCGTTAACGGAGCAAGCGGAAGTAACCTTGCGCCAGTTAATGAACATTCCGACAAACTACCATGTGCTTTTTATGCACGGTGGTGGCCGCGCCCAGTTTTCAAATGTCGTTAACAACTTTTTAGGTGATAACGGTCGTGCCTTATATTTAGTCAGTGGCCAGTGGTCGTCTGCTGCGGTGACCGAAGCACACAAATTAGTTGGTGAAAGCCAAATAGACAGCCTTAATATTGTTGAAAATGTTGACGGATTAAATCAAGTTAACTTACCAGATCTCAATGCTATCGATAAAGACTATCGTTATGTGCATTACTGCTCAAATGAAACGGTTGATGGGATTGAAATCTTTGAAGAACTAGAGAGCCCATGGCCAGTGGTGGCCGATCTGTCATCAACCATCATGTCGCATGACATTGATGTCAGCAAATATGGGCTTATTTATGCGGGTGCGCAAAAGAACATTGGCCCATCAGGCTTATCGATTGTGATTGTACGTGACGATATGCTGAAGTTACCCAGCTTACCACAGTCATCAATCATGGATTATCGTGTTGCGGTTGAGCATGGCTCAATGTTTAATACCCCGCCAACGTTTGCATGGTACCTTGCATCAGAAGTGTTTGCCTGGTTAGCGGCAAATGGTGGCGTGACGGCAATGGCTGACGTTAATCAGCAAAAAGCGGCATTACTGTATGATTGTATCGATTCA
Organism: Shewanella sp. MF05913; assembly: GCF_059758095.1. Taxonomy (NCBI): domain Bacteria; kingdom Pseudomonadati; phylum Pseudomonadota; class Gammaproteobacteria; order Alteromonadales; family Shewanellaceae; genus Shewanella; species Shewanella sp. MF05913. The sequence continues at coordinate 100,180 of NZ_JCAYNT010000012.1, read as the reverse complement.
AATCCATTTTATAAAAATGGTGTTGCGCCGCACAATCGCTCGCGCATGAATGTCACCTTCCAATTGGTGAATGACACTCTTGACGGCGAGTTTTTAAAACAAGCAGAGCAGGCGGGATTAGTTGCGCTAAAAGGTCATCGTATTGTTGGCGGCATGCGCGCCAGTATTTACAATGCTATGCCATTAGCCGGTGTGCAAAAACTGGTTAACTTTATGAATCAATTTGCCACTCAACACGCTTAACGGTTGTTGCGACTCTAATGTCTCTATCGAGGCGTAAAATGATAAAAGATCCCTTGTGGATCTTTTTTGTTGCTGGGTAAATGTGGATTTTTTATCACTTATCTTTGCATAGCTTTACCCTTAAATACGTGTTCGTTAACCCCTTTTTAACCGCATAAGTTTTATAGTCTTTCCATGGTGCTGACACTCATGGAGACAAATAATGACCAGTCCTACAGCAACAAAATTGCCTATCCTTAAAGCCAGTATTAACCCATTACAACTGCCTAAAAGCACCAAGTTGGCAGTGGCTTATTTCTCAGTCGTCATCGTGCCGGTTGTCATAGGACAACTTTTAGGTATGCAAATTGAAGGTATTTATACCAGCATATTAAGTGCGGTTAACTTACTTGCAATGAGTGTGTTTTTTATGCAATTTCCGCTTGCGGGTCGCATCAAGCAATTACCTTTGTTCGCCAATATCGACTGGGGGATCACCAAGCACAAGCAGCTCGGGCAGTATTTAGGCCTATTCTTTTTCTTACATCCCATTTTGATTTTACTTCCTAAAGCAATGATGTCATTTGACGACTTGAGTGTCAGCCTCGTCAGTGCAATCACGTCACCCAATTTATTAACCGGAATTCTCGCCTGGCTAACGATGGCTGTATGGGTGTTGATGTCGGTGTTTAAAGATAAGCTTAATATCAACTATGAAACCTGGCGTCTTCTGCATGTGATTGGCTTTAGCATTATCGCCACCCTGGCAACGCTGCATATCACCACTGTGGGCAGCCATGGCCAGTATAATCAACAGTTTAATGGGATTTGGTGGCTACTTTATGCCATGTCTATGACACTAATTGTTTACAACTATGTGATTAAGCCGCGTTTAATTAAGCAACGTCCTTATGCTATTTCTCACATTGAAAAAATCAATGAGTGTGATTGGCAGGTTAACATTGCCCCGACGACCTCAAATACTCTGCCATATCAACCTGGGCAATTTGTGTGGCTCAATACTACGGGCAACCCTTACAGTATTGAGCAGCATCCGTTTTCAATTGTGGCAGGTGCTGAACAAGGTCAATTAGGCTTTATTATTAGAGCACTTGGCGATTATACCTCGTCACTTGATCAATTCACGGCAGGTCAAACCGTGTTTGTTGATGGCCCCTACGGCAGTATGACGTTAGATCAAAGCCAGCTTGCTAGCGGTATAACCTTAATCGCAGGTGGAGCGGGGATTGCGCCGATGTTAAGTCTATTACGTCAGCTTGCCACGCAACATGATCCACGAGTGATTCGGCTGCTTTATGCTAACCGTAACCAGGCGCGCATGGTGTACGTCGATGAGTTAGTTGAGCTTGAAAAGACCATGGTTGATTTTAAAGTACAACTTATATGCGAACAGCTTAATGTGCATGATGAAAACCTACCCAATTACCTCGTCCCAGGATTGATTAATCAAACGCTTATCAATGACACGATGACACCAGGAAAACAATCACAATGGTCGTTTTATCTATGTGGTCCGAAAGGGATGATTTCTTCAACGACCACCCATTTACAGCAGTTAGGAATGGTTCAATCGCAAATCCATTTTGAACAACTTGCCTTTTAGGAGCGCAGCATGCCAATTAAACAAATTTCTGGGTGTATTGGTTGTGAAGCTTGCGTTAAAAGTTGTCCAACTGATGTTATCCATATGAATAAAGAGACAAATAAAGCAGAAATTCGTTATCCAGAAGACTGTCAAATCTGTCATTTGTGCAGACTGTATTGCCCTGTAGGGGCAATTACTATCACGCCAGATAAAAGTATCCCTGTTATGGTTTCTTGGAGGTAATGATGAACCCTAAAGCTAACTTATCGCGCCGTCAGTTTATTGGTATTGCTGGCGGTATTGCAGGGGCTGCAGCATTAGCGAATATTTCGTTTGATGCACCCGCGCAAGAAAACAAACCCAAAATAGACAGTGATGATTTTACGATTGAAAATCGCCACCTTGATGTATTGATCATTGGCGGCGGCATGGCCGGTGTGTTTGCGGCGGTCAAAGCCCACGACGCTGGCGCTAACGTGTTGATGGTGTCTAAAGGTCGTGTTGGCAGCTCCGGGTTAACCCCTTTTGCCAAAGGTATTTTTAGTTACGATAAAGCCAATGCCAGCATGAGCATTGATGAATTTGTCGACACAGTGACCGAATCTGCAATACAAACCAACAACCCAGTGTATACCAGACAACTTGCCGAACATTCTTATGCGCGGGTACAAGAATTAAAGGATTGGGGCTTTTTTGACTCGCCACTTTACCACCACAGTTTTATGAAGCCTCTGAGTGAGCGCAATATACCGATTGAAGAGCGCATGATGATCACTCATCTGCTCAAACAAGATGGCCGTGTAGTCGGCGCATCAGGTTTTAGTTTAGATAGGCAAAAAATCGTCCATTATCATGCGAAAACCGTGGTGTTATGCACTGGTTCTGGTGGGTTTAAACCCAATGGTTTTCCGGTATGTGATTTAACCCATGACGGTACGATTATGGCCTATAAAATTGGTGCTAAAGTCACGGGTAAAGAATGGAATGATGGGCATCCTGGTTCGGCTAAAAACTCAGGTTCAAGTTATGATAATTGGCATGGACAAATAGAAGAAAAGCCGTCGATTACCTCTGCGCAAATTAATCATCATTTGGGTGTCGATATGAATTATCAAGCATACACTCAAGGTGCGCCCGTTATGATGATGCCACCAAGGCCACAACGCCCAGGTGAAGCGGTTAAGCAGCAAACGGTTAGTCAAACCAATGTCTTTCCCGCGGGACCGTTTGTGCCAGAAGCATTTAAACAATCTGGTCCTCCACCTAAACCACCAGAAGAAGGTTTTTTACGCAGTTTAGTGTCAAGTAAAGGCCATTCTGGCCCACCTGGTATGGGCGGCGAGCAAGTCGGCGGTTCGAGTGCCGGGATGGCAATCCATAAGTCAGAAGGTCTGGTGCCAATCAATGCCCAAGGGTTGTCGACGATTCCTGGTTTATATGCAGCAGGTGATGCGCTAGGGTCTTATATGTCGGGTGGTATTTATACCCAAATCGGTTCATCGTTGGCGGGCTCTGCTGTACAAGGGGCCATCGCAGGGGCTGCTGCGGCAAATGAAAGTCTCGGAATGGCCAGTAAGTTGGATGTGTCTGAACAATATTTGGCATTGGTTAACCAACAAATTTTAGCGCCATTAAAGCGTCAACGTGGTTATAGCCCAGCTTGGGTGACTCAGGTGTTACAGGGCGTGATGATCCCTAACTTTGTGCTTTACATTAAAAAAGAGCGCATGATGCAAGCTGCGTTAGCGTATGTTGAGGAGCTATATGAGCACCATGTCCCGATGTTAATGGCGGACGATTTACATGCACTTCGCTTGGCGCACGAAACTGAGAATATGATTATCACCGCAGAAATGAAGCTCAAAGCATCCATTATGCGTAAAGAAAGTCGCTGCAGTCATTACCGTTTAGACTGTCCCGATATTGATTACGAAAACTGGCAAGCGTGGATAAACATCTCTAAAGATGAAAAAGGCAACATGGTATTAGAAAAGCAACCTTTTGATAGTTGGCCAAATTTTACTTAGCACATTTTATAAAGTCTAATGAGACAAACTATAATGCAATAAACTATAGTGCGACAAACTATAATGAAACAATAAAGCCGACTTAAGTAGTCGGCTTTATTGTATCTGCAATGACATAACTCGGGTTATTTGATCACCGCAGCAATTGATTTTGCCAAATAATCAACGTTCGCTTCACTAATACCGGCAATGCTAATGCGGCTTGAACCGACCATATACACACTGTATTGCTGTTTAAGCGTTGCAACTTGCTCTGGGTTAACACCTAAAAATGAGAACATGCCTTTTTGACGAGCGATAAAGCTAAAGTCACGCTCAACACCATTAGCAATAAGCTGATTGACTAGCATTTCACGGTTACCATTAATGCGGTCACGCATTTCTTTAAGCTCGAGCAACCATTGCTGTTTAAGGGCAGGGGTGCCTAAGATAGTTTCTACAATGGCTGCACCATGTGCTGGCGGCATTGAGTAGATACAGCGAATGACATACAGCAAGACCGATAGCGCAATGTCAGCTGTGGCACTGTCTTTAGCCACAATTGAGCAAGCGCCAATACGTTCACGGTAAAGGCCAAAGTTTTTAGAGCATGAGCTGCATAAAATCATGCTTTCTACCGCTGCTGCCATTTGACGTACGCCGTAAGCATCTTCATCAACGCCATCACCAAAGCCTTGATAGGCCATATCTATAAGTGGTGTAAAGCCTTGTTTAACGGTGACCTTAACGACTTCATCCCATTGCTGCGTGTTTAAATCCATGCCGCTAGGGTTGTGACAACAAGCGTGTAATAACACCACATCGTCTTTACCTATGGTATTTAAGGTTGCCAGCATTTGCTCGAACTTAAGGCTCTTGGTGTCGTAATCGTAATATGGGTAGGTTTTTACCGTAATACCCGCCGCTTCAAATAACCCCGTGTGGTTGGCCCAGGTTGGGTCGCTCACCCACAATACAGCATTAGGATTACAGCGCTTAATAAAGTCAGCAGCAACTCTTAGTGCGCCTGTTCCACCGGGTGTCGATACCGTTCTAACACGATTCGTAATCAAGGCACTGTGGCTTGCGCCAAAGGCTAATTCGCCCATTAATTGGTTAAAGGGCGCAGAACCGGTCGGACCTATGTATACCTTGGTCGTTTCGGTGTCTAAACGAATTTTTTCAGCCGCTTTAACACAATCTAAAATAGGCGTGTGACCCACAGGATCTTTATAAACACCCACACCTAAGTCAACTTTATTGGCGTGGCTGTCTTCGCGGTATTGTGTCAGTAGACCCAAAATTGGATCGGCAGGTAGGGCTTTTAGGGTATCGAACATGAATAGAACCTTGTATTTGCTATTTGTACTAAGCATAACGTGCTTTAAACACAGAGTTAAAGTGATTATTGTCGGTTGGGATGATTAATTACGCCTTGAGATTTTTTCATTTGGAAAGTTAATTGAACAGACAAATAATACTGTCATATCGAGAGATTATCTGATGTAATGGCTGGCCATTACATTGTTTTGGATTTATCTTAAGTCAATCGTGAGTATTGGCGGCGTAAATAATCAAATTTATGCTTGATATTACTGCCGTAATCCGTATTTTGTAACGTGAAATCGTCATCAAATGACGTCGATAGGTGTGTACCTATTAATATGAATTTGTGCCACTTGATTTACGCTGTTCGGCAATAACTGAGTGATGTTTACCACCAAGATTAACGTGAACTTAATCTGTAGCAAAAGAAGAAAGCAAATGAAGCAACTGCGTCTTGATCCAATTACCTGCATAAACGGCGAAATTAATATCCCTGGCTCTAAAAGCATTTCCAATCGTGCATTATTGTTAGCCACACTTGCCAAGGGCAGCACGACTCTGACTAATTTGCTTGACTCAGATGACATCCGATATATGTTGGCATCACTCAAGCAATTAGGTATTCAATACAGGTTAAGTGACGATAAAACCGTTTGTGTCGTTGAAGGTAATGCAGGCCCAATATCATCTACCACAGTACAGAGCTTATTTTTAGGGAATGCTGGCACGGCAATGCGTCCATTATGTGCAGCATTAACACTCGGTCAGGGTAAGTTTACCCTGACCGGTGAGCCTCGCATGGAAGAGCGTCCTATCGGCGATTTAGTTGATGCATTACGTCAATTAGGTGCTGATGTGACTTACCTTAAAAATGACGGTTTTCCGCCATTAACCATTAATGCAACCGGCCTTAATGGTGGTGATGTTGATATTGCTGGAGATTTATCCAGTCAGTTTTTAACGGCTTTATTGATGGTTGCGCCATTAACTAAAGACAGCGTTAACATCAAAATCAAAGGCGAATTAGTTTCAAAACCTTATATTGATATTACGATTGCGCTAATGAAACAGTTTGGTGTTGAGGTTATTAACCACCAATATCAACGATTTGAAATTAAAGCCGGTCAACAGTATGTGTCACCAGGTAAAGTATTAGTAGAAGGCGATGCATCATCGGCATCGTACTTTTTAGCCGCCGGTGCGATACAAGGTGGTGAAGTTAAAGTTACTGGCGTAGGGCGATTAAGCATTCAAGGCGATGTTAAGTTTGCAGATGCTTTAGCTAAAATGGGCGCCGATATAGAGTGGGGCGATGATTACATTATTGCCCGTAAATCGTCGTTAACGGCCATCGAAATGGACATGAACCATATTCCTGATGCGGCCATGACCATTGCTACGGCTGCGTTATTTGCCAAAGGCACTACCAAACTGACTAATATTTACAACTGGCGGATTAAAGAAACCGATCGCTTAGCTGCAATGGCGACAGAACTGCGTAAAGTAGGGGCGATTGTTGATGAAGGACATGATTACATCACCATTACACCGCCAGCCAAATTGAACACGGCTGATATTGATACGTATAATGATCACCGTATGGCAATGTGTTTTTCAATGATGGCCTTTGCTGATTGTGGCATTACCATTAACGATCCAGATTGTACCTCTAAAACGTTCCCAGACTATTTTGCCCAATTTTCTCGATTAGCCAAATAGCCTCAACACCTCAGAATCGCTGTCGTCCTTTTGCGTTTTTTTACAATATAAAAGGGCGATCTTGGTTTTAATTATCGAAAATTCATCAGTAATTAATATTTATTTGTTATACAATGCGCGCGCTTAATTTTGGCGAACCCCTTTATTATTGTCAGGGAAGATAGATTATTTTCGGAGGAAATTATGTCTGAACGGTCTCCAGTGATCACAGTTGATGGCCCTAGCGGTGCAGGGAAAGGGACGATATGCCAATTATTGGCACACCATTTAGGCTGGCATTTATTAGACAGTGGTGCAATTTATCGTGTGTTAGCGTTAGCTGCTTTGCATCATGATGTAGAATTAGAAAATGAAGAAGCATTAACACTGCTGGCAGCCCACCTTGATGTGCAGTTTCTTACTGGCACTGAGCAAGATGCCATTAAAGTGATTTTAGAAGGAGAAGATGTCACGACGACTATCCGCACTCAAGAATGCTCTAATGCCGCCTCAAAAGTAGCCGCATTACCCCGCGTACGTGAAGCATTATTGCGTCGTCAACGTGCTTTTAGTACCGCCCCAGGGTTAGTGGCCGATGGTCGCGATATGGGCACAGTGGTTTTCTCTAAAGCCCCAGTAAAAATATTTTTAACGGCGTCCGCTGAAGAACGGGCGCAAAGACGCTATAATCAGTTGCAGGACAAGGGCTTCGATGTTAAAATCGACCGCCTTTTAGCAGAAATTATTGAACGAGATGACCGTGATATTAATCGCGCCGCCTCGCCGCTAGTGCCTGCTAAAGATGCACTTGTTATTGATACAAGCGGCATAGGCATTAACGATGTATTGAAGCAAGTGCTTGAATATGTTGAACAAAAAATTACTGTAGCCTAATCGAATTCCCGATTAACGCGCACAGTAGGTATTCGTGTTAAGGATGATACGAATAATATTACTAGACTCCACATCTAGGATGGATGGTGGTTTATTTAATGAAAGTAACCTAAAACATGACTGAATCTTTTGCTGATCTATTTGAACAATCCCTTCAAACTCTTGAGTTCCGTCCAGGTTCTATCGTTCGTGGTACAGTTGTTGCCATCGAAAACGGTATGGTACTTGTAGACGCTGGTCTTAAGTCTGAAAGCCCAATCAACGCTGACGAATTCAAAAACGCACAAGGCGTTCTAGAAATTCAAGTTGGTGATGAAGTTGACGTAGCCCTTGACTCTGTTGAAGATGGCTTCGGTGAGACTCAATTGTCTCGCGAAAAAGCTAAGCGTCATGAAGCTTGGATCGTTCTAGAAAAAGCGTACGAAGATGCTGAAACTGTAATCGGTATCATCAATGGTAAAGTTAAAGGTGGTTTCACTGTTGAATTAAACGGTATCCGCGCCTTCTTACCAGGTTCTCTAGTTGACGTGCGCCCAGTTCGCGACACAGCTCACTTAGAGTACAAAGAATTAGAATTCAAAGTTATCAAGCTTGATCAGAAGCGCAACAACGTTGTTGTTTCTCGTCGTGCAGTTATCGAATCTGAAAGCAGTGCTGAGCGTGATGCACTTCTTGAAAATCTACAAGAAGGCCAAGCAGTTAAAGGTATCGTTAAGAACCTTACTGATTACGGTGCATTCGTAGATTTAGGTGGCGTTGACGGTCTATTACATATCACTGATATGGCGTGGAAACGTGTTAAGCACCCATCTGAAATCGTTAATGTTGGTGACGAAATCAACGTTAAAGTTCTTAAGTATGACCGTGAGCGTACTCGCGTATCACTAGGTCTTAAGCAACTTGGCGAAGATCCATGGTTAGAAATCAGCAAGCGTTACCCAGAAAGCACTAAGCTTACTGGTCGCGTAACTAACCTTACTGACTACGGCTGCTTCGTAGAAATCGAAGAAGGCGTTGAAGGTTTAGTACACGTTTCTGAAATGGATTGGACTAACAAAAACATTCACCCATCTAAAGTTGTTAACTTAGGTGATGAAGTTGAAGTGTTAGTACTAGACATCGATGAAGAACGTCGTCGTATTTCTCTAGGCCTTAAACAGTGTAAAGTTAACCCATGGGATGACTTCGCTACTAAGTTTAACAAAGGCGACAAAGTATCTGGTAAGATCAAGTCAATCACTGACTTCGGTATCTTTATCGGTCTTGACGGTGGAATCGATGGTCTTGTTCACTTATCTGACATTTCTTGGAACGGTACTGGCGAAGACGCAGTTTCTGAATACAAGAAAGGCGACGAAATCCACGCAGTGGTTCTATCTGTAGACCCAGAGCGTGAGCGCATCAGCTTAGGTGTTAAGCAAACTGAAGATGATCCATTCAACGCATACTTAGCTGACAAGAAGAAAGGCACCGTAGTTAACGGTACTGTTTCTGCTGTTGATGCTAAAGGTGTTACAGTTGAATTAGCAGACACTGTTGAAGGTTACATCCGTGTAGCTGACATCTCTGCAGAGCGCATCGAAGATGCATCTACTGTTTACTCAGTAGGTGACGCAATCGAAGCTAAGTTCATGGGTGTAGATCGTAAGAACCGTTCTATCAGCTTATCTATCAAAGCGAAAGATGAAGCTGAACAGAAAGAAGCGATTGCTACTCTGAACAAGCAAGATGACGTTGTAATGAGCAGCGCGATGGCTGAAGCCTTCAAAGCGGCTCGTAAGTAATCGAAAATCGCCTGTTGTATGGGGACGTCGTCCCCATTAGGCGACTGTGTTTGGCTTGATAATATAGGATAGCTAAGATGACAAAATCTGAACTGATCGAAAAACTCGCCACTAGGCAGTCGCAATTGTCGGCGAAAGAAGTGGAAAGTGTAATCAAAGAGATGTTGGAGCAAATGGCGACAACATTAGAAGGCGGTGATCGTATAGAAATCCGTGGCTTTGGTAGTTTTTCTCTTCACTATCGTGCACCTCGTACTGGTCGTAACCCAAAAACAGGCACATCTGTTGATTTGGAAGGCAAGTATGTACCGCACTTTAAGCCAGGCAAAGAACTGCGCGAACGTGTCGATGCTGTTAATGTTTGATTAACGCTTTAAAAAAAGCCTCCTTTTGGAGGCTTTTTTGTATCTAATGACAGTCAACGCTGGTCAGCTCAGTAAATTTCTTGGATAATCATTATATTGATGCGTATACATGGAGAATAGCGTGAGATCTTTTATTGTTATTGTACTAATTGGATTACTCTTTGTTTTAGCTTTACTATTTGGGGCTAAAAACGAACAAGTCGTAACGTTGAGTTACTTTATCGCAGAAGGTGAATACCGCTTGCCGGTTGTACTTGCTACCGTGTTTTTTAGCGGGTTTATTCTTAGTTGGGTATTTGCAAGTTATCACATTATCAAGCTCAAAATGGCGTTACGTAAGAGTAATAAAGCCTTGAAAAAATTCACTGCAGTCGATGCGATAAACATTGACGTAACCCCAAAGGATCAAGCTGTCTAGTATGCTAGAAATCTTGTTCTTGTTATTGCCCATTGCTGCCGGATACGGTTGGTATATGGGGCGACGCAGTATTCGCCATAGCGATAGCCAACAAAGTAAAAAATTAAGCCGGGATTATTTTACTGGGCTTAATTTTTTACTGTCTAATGAGTCTGATAAAGCCGTAGACTTGTTTATTAGTATGCTAGATGTCGATGATGAAACCATTGATACCCATTTATCATTAGGGTCGTTGTTTCGTAAACGCGGCGAAGTTGACCGCTCTATCCGCATTCATCAAAATTTGATTGCCCGTCCAAGTCTCACCAACGAACAGCGCGATATTGCGATGATGGAATTGGGCAAAGATTACATGGCTGCGGGGTTTTACGACCGTGCAGAAGAGATATTTCTCAATCTGGTTAGTCAGGACGATCACAGTGAAGAAGCTGAAACTCAGCTTATCTTGATTTATCAGGTGACCAAAGAATGGCAAAATGCCATTGATATCACCAAACGTTTACCGCGCAAACGTCAGCAAGTGCTTAAATGCACCACCGCCCATTTTTATTGTCAACTGGCAGATGAAGCCAGCAACGACGCTGATAAAATAAAAAAACTACAGCAAGCCATTAAACAAGACAACAAATGCGGTCGTGCCTGGTTAACGCTAGCAAAAATTTACCTCGATGCAGGCCAACATGATTTATGCAAGCAGGCAATATCTGAGTTAAAAGTTGCTGATATTGATTTGTTCGCCGATGTAGTGGCTATTGCAAAGCAAGTGTACCGAGACACTCAAGATCCTGACGGTTTTCACGAATTATTAGCGAAAGCGATTGCCGATGGTGCAGGGGCCAGTGTGGTCGTGGCGTTAGCCGAACATAAAATCAGTGTTAATCAACATCAAAGTGCTGAAACCATGATGCTCGATAATTTATATCGCCATCCGACCATGAAAGGTTTTCAGCATTTAATGAAGTTACACATTAAACAAGCAGAAGATGGCCAAGCGAAACAAAGCTTATCAATGCTAGAGCAGCTTGTAGAACAACAAATTAAATTCCGTCCAAGCTACCGCTGTACTGCCTGTGGGTTTCCATCTCACAGTTTATATTGGCATTGTCCGTCATGTAAGCAATGGGGCAGTATAAAACGGATCAAAGGCCTTGACGGTGAGTAACCCTTCAAAAAACATTCTATAATAATTAACAAAAGCTATTGCCGCTGGAGTCCAAATGACTGATAAACCCATTGTAGTTGCCCTCGACTATGACAATAAAGCCGATGCGCTGACTTTTATTGATAAACTCGATCCAACCATGTGTCGTTTAAAAATCGGCAAAGAAATGTTTACCTTATTTGGCCCCCAATTAGTCAAAGACATTCACAGTCGTGATTTTGATTTATTCCTCGATTTAAAATTCCATGACATTCCTAATACTGTCGCTAAAGCGGTCGCCGCTGCAGCTGATTTAGGTGTGTGGATGACAAACGTGCATGCCAGTGGTGGCTTAGCCATGATGCAAGCGGCGAAAAATGCGTTAGTGCCGTTTGGTAAAGATGCACCCTTACTGATTGCAGTGACTGTATTAACGTCAATGTCGGATGAGGATTTAGCGTTGCTTGGCATTAATGTGCCCGCATTCGAACATGTATTGCGTCTCGCTAAATTAACTCATCAAGCTGGTCTTGATGGTGTGGTGTGTTCCGCTCAAGAAGCGAAACTGCTTAAATCATCTTTCGGCCAGGATTTTACCCTAGTCACACCAGGGATCCGTCCCGCAGGCAGCGATGCCGGCGATCAACATCGGGTCATGACGCCACCGCAAGCTATTGCAGCTGGTTCGGATTATTTGGTGATTGGCCGTCCTATTACACAAGCGGCAGATCCGCTAGCTGCGCTAAAAGCGATACATCAATCGCTTCAAGTATAAACATTTTAACGTCAATCAAAACAAACTAATAAGGGATGACAATGGTTACTAGCACAGGGTTTACTGACAACGGTTTTAGTTATGCAGGCAAGAATGTGGTTGTGGTTGGTGGCACATCAGGTATCAACCTGCAAGTCGCGATAGCGTTTGCCAAAGCCGGCGCCAATGTGGCAGTTGCCAGTCGCAGCATAGACAAAGTCAATGCTGCAGTAGAGCAACTTAAGCACGCCAATCCCCAAGCGCAGCATATCGGTGTTAGCTTTGATGTGCGCGATAATGAAGCGCTAACCGTTGGCTTTAGCACTATTGCTGATGCATTTGGAACAATCGATGTGTTGGTCAGTGGCGCAGCAGGTAATTTCCCTGCAAGCGCCGCAAAATTGTCTAATAACGGTTTTAAGTCTGTCATTGATATTGATTTGATTGGCAGTTTTCAGGTGCTTAAACAAGCTTATCTGTTATTGGTGCGCCCAGGCGCGAGCATTATTCAAATTTCAGCGCCACAAGCTTATATTGCGATGCCACTGCAAGTTCATGTGTGTGCCGCAAAAGCGGGTGTTGATATGTTAACCCGCACCTTAGCGCTAGAGTGGGGCATTGAAGGGGTTCGAATTAACTCAATTGTGCCAGGCCCAATTGCCGACACAGAAGGCTTTAACCGTTTAGCGCCCAGTGATGAATTACAACAACGTGTGGCTAATAGCGTGCCATTAAAGCGTAACGGCAAAGGCCAAGATATTGCTAACGCAGCATTATTTCTTGCATCCGACATGGCATCGTACATTACCGGTGTGGTATTGCCCGTTGATGGCGGTTGGTCATTAGGTGGCGCCAGTATTGCGATGACCGAATTAGGCGACATTGCCGCCAAACATGGCTTATAAACATTATTATTTAAAGGTAACAAATCATGGCAAATGCATTACAAGATCAATTACTCAAAGCCGGTCTTGCCAGTAAACAAAAAGTGCGCGATGTGAAGACCCAGCAACGTCGTAATAAAAAAGCCAAAGTCGATGATGGCAGTTCAGAGCTTAAGCAACAAATTGCCGAGCAGAAATTAGAACAGGCTAAAAAAGACAAAGCCTTAAATGAACAACGCTTTGCAGAGGCGTCTGAAAAAGGCCAAGTGCGCGGCTTAATTAGTGAGTTTTCTCAATTTGCCATCAAGATCCCTAAAGATGCTGAGCTTAAATTTAACTACACCTTAGAAAACAAAATTTATTCGTTGTACATTACCGATAAAATTCAAGCCGAGTTGCTTAATGGCACTTTAGGAATTGTACGCCACGAAGACAAAAGCTACCTGGTGCCACATAAACTCGCTGAGCGCGTGAAGTTATTAGTCCCTCAGTGGTGTGGCTATTTGTGGGACAAAGCAGCGAAAGATGCCGTTGCGCAAGTCAGTGATGCTAATGACCCATATGCAGATTACGCGATTCCAGATGATTTAATGTGGTAACGATTACCCTAAAAAGCCTCTTCAACGAGGCTTTTTTTTTGGACCTTTTATTCGTTAACTTGATCTCGGTTTGCTGTGCGCGCCAAATCTACGCTATTTTCTTTCGTTTCAGGAGTTCGCTATACCACGCCATCAACGCCAAAAATAATCAAATCACACCAATCAGGATGCTCAGCACGTTGATGCCAAGTGACGGCTGAGCGATGGAATATATCGCGAACCACATGACTTCCCAACATTTTGCTGTCCTGTTTTGCAGCACTTCTCGAAACGTAATCAACTTTTCGTGATCAGACAATATCAAGCTTCTTAATCAATTGACGAGCGGGTTCATTGCGAAATACATACCTATATCAGCTCAAACCATAGCGTCCATGGGGAGTTTCGCCGTCTTATACCATTTCCATTAATTATGTGACCAATCAGAGCCACTCAGACTTTTCAGTTTGAGGCGCATTGTTGAAAGAATGGTTATTCCCTTTTAAGGCGATGCAACAAAGAAATGGAAAGTCTGAGTGTCTCCTGCAAGGCGGGTTTCTGTGTCTTCTATACTGCTTAATAGCATTTTGAGGTGCGACTGCATGGATGCAGTAGGTAGAGCAACGCAGGAGCAGTTGCCGAGAGCAACTATGCCTACAATCCTATTACTTGCCTAGAAGACACAGAATTCCCGCTGAATGGCCAGATAATTGCTGGAATTGGTATTAATGTGGGTCTAGACAAGATTGAATAATAGCGGGTTCATGGACATCAGGAAGGCATGAGATTCGATCTGGTCGTTAATTGAAGTACGGGCAAGCGCTTCTGAAACTTCCATAAAAAAATCCGATAATCAAGATCATCGGATTTTGGCAGACTGAAAAGATCGGTCAAGAGATCTTTTTATGTTGTATAGCTTCAGTTATTAACTGATCGGCATTAAGCTAATTGATGGCTTTATTATACTTAATGATAAAATGTATATGCGAACCGTTTAGCCTAAAGCCGAAGTCGCTGACTTTTTCTGAATTAATTCAATTTTATAGCCATCAGGATCTTCAACAAAAGCGATTTCAGTCGTGCCGCCTGCTACAGGACCTGGCTTGCGAGTCACTTTACCGCCTGCGGCAGTGATAGCGTCACAACGGGCATAAATATCTTCTTCACCTATGGCTAAATGGCCAAAACCGTTACCTAAGTCGTAGCTGTCTACGCCCCAGTTATACGTTAATTCAATAACAGCTTGGCCAGTGGTTTCTTCACCAAAACCCACGAAGGCGAGGGTATACTTGTATTCAGCATTTTCAGACTTACGCAGTAGTTTCATACCCATTACGTCAGTGTAAAAGGTGATGCTGCGATCTAAATCGCCAACGCGGATCATAGTGTGAAGTAATTGCGACATAATGTTCTCTCTTAAATAAAAATATACCTGACTGTATCAAGCTCAGATGACAATGAAAAGATGAGTGTCTGTTGATCTGTAACAATTTATATTTTACCAGACTCGACAGAGCGCTATTAAAACTCGTTATTAAATCTCATTATTCAACAAAAAAACGGGATAATCCGACCCAGTAAATAACAGCATTAAAATGAATACCGTTATTTTTTTGCTTTAGCTCACATTTGTGATGATATTTTTTGGGTTCATAAGCAAAAGGCGTTATTCTTCTTTTATACCTACATGGAGGCAAGACAATGACAACAGAATTAAAAATGGCCTTAGGCACTACCGTTGTAATCGCAATTTGTTTTAGCGCATTTTTTGTGGCGATGTTTTAAATCAGTATTAAACAGTGCTACAGATTAAGCGACAAAGATTCAATGATAAATCACTTGGGATGTAATCAATAGATTCAATCCTTGTGACTAAAACGCTAGTTTATTGCATGTTAGTTGATGAGTTAACATACAATGAATTATAAAAAAATGACCAAAACACATTATGTGTATTGGTCATTTTTTTGCGGCTATTCTTCAGGGTAAATCTTTTCAGAGAACTCACAAAGATCTTCGATAATACAAGATCCACAACGTGGTTTACGGGCAATACAAGTATAACGGCCATGCAAAATAAACCAATGATGTACATCCACCTTAAACTCGCTTGGAACTACTTTTAGCATTTTTTGCTCGACCTGGTCGACATTTTTACCGGGTGCAAACTTAGTGCGATTTGCCATTCGAAATATATGGGTATCTACTGCTATCGTAGGCCAGCCAAAGGCCGTGTTGAGGACCACATTAGCCGTTTTACGGCCAACACCAGGTAATGCTTCTAACGCCTCACGATTTTCGGGGACTTCGCCGCCGTGTAAATCGATTAACATTTTACATGCGTTAATCACGTTGATGGCTTTATTGTTATATAAACCAATGGTTTTGATGTATTGCTTGAGCCCATCGACACCTAAGTCATAAATCGATTGAGCGGTATTCGCTACCGGGAATAACTTATCCGTTGCCTTGTTTACGCTAACATCTGTTGCTTGTGCTGATAATGTCACTGCCACTAATAATTCGAATGGGCTGGAAAAATTCAACTCAGTTTCTGGTTTTGGATTGTTATCTCGTAGTCGCGTTAATATCTGAATGCGTTTTTCTTTATTCATAATAATGTAGTTAACTTACCTTAGTGATCCGAGCGCGAGTCACTCCAACAGACTCCACTTTAGGCTGCCTAGCTTTAATTCTGCTGTCGATAACATTTTTAAGGGCAATGAGTAAGCCCATGCCGATAAATGCGCCTGGTGGCAACATGGCGAGTAAGAAGGGGGTATCAACTTGCCAGACGTGTATTGTCAATATACTGGCCCATTCACCTAATAATAAATCGGCTCCATCAAATAACGTGCCTTGGCCTAATAGCTCACGGCTTGCGCCTAATACGACTAATACTGCTGTAAAACCTAAGCCCATCATTAACCCGTCAAAAGCTGAATGTGCTAGTGAGTTACGCGATGCAAATGCTTCTGCCCGACCAATAATGACGCAGTTTGTGACGATGAGCGGTAAGAAAATGCCTAATGAAATATACAAATTATAAGCATAAGCATTAATTAATAATTGCACACAGGTCACTAAGGCAGCAATGATCATGACAAACACCGGAATACGGATTTCTTTTGGTACATAATCACGTACTAATGATACTAAGATGTTTGAACCCATTAATACCAATAGTGTCGCAACCCCTAAACCCAATGCGTTCGTGATGGTTGCGGTGACAGCCAGTAAGGGACATAAACCAAGTAACTGGACAAG
Organism: Shewanella sp. MF05913; assembly: GCF_059758095.1. NCBI lineage: Bacteria > Pseudomonadati > Pseudomonadota > Gammaproteobacteria > Alteromonadales > Shewanellaceae > Shewanella > Shewanella sp. MF05913. The sequence goes on along the minus strand of NZ_JCAYNT010000012.1, from coordinate 83,237 downwards.
TCCTGGGTTATTTTTCCACAAACCTTGGCTCGCTATTTCGCGATAATTACTCATGGTCGCCCTCACACTTTACATGGCTTTTATATAAATCTTGACGATGAAGCTCTACAAAACTTAACGCTTTACTGATGGCTTTGACATAGGCGCGTGGCGTAATAGTGGCGCCAGTGAATTGATCAAATTGACCACCGTCTTTTTTCACTTTCCACAAGTCCGTATTATCTTTAAACAGTTTGCCACTAAAGTGAGTCACCCAATCTGATTTACGTAATTCAATTTTATCACCAAGGCCAGGTGTTTCTTGATGCGATAGCGTGCGCACCCCCAATACTTGGCCGTTGTTATCGATACCAATAATCAGTTTGATTTCACCGTTATAACCATCGGGGGCAATAGCTTCAATGGCAATCGCAACAGCTTGTTGATTCTTATAAGCTAAGTAAGCGGGTAAGGCATTTTTGCTGCCCAGTAACTCTGGTGAGTGTACTAAAATACATTGTTCAAATAACACATTGTCATGTAAGTGAGTTGGAATGACTTGAGTTAAGGTTTCGGTTAGCTGCTTTTGTTGCTGTAGTGCGATAATGTCGTGGGTGAGGGCATTAACGATCGCCACTAAACCCGTGCAACACAATGCAAACAGGGCTAACAATAAGCCATTTTTAATCATCGGATTATCATTAATAGACATGGTTAGTTTCCTGTGCGATGACCGTAGCTACGTGGGCGGACATAGTAGTCAATAAATGGCGCACACATATTGGCGAGCAATACCGCAAATGCCACCGCATCTGGGTAACCACCAAAAGTACGAATAAGGTAAATCAATACACCAATCATGGCGCCAAATATTAATCGACCTCGTGGACTGGTTGCCGCAGTCACCGGATCCGTAGCGATAAAAAAAGCCGCAAGCATAGTGCCACCACTAAATAGGTGCATTAACGGACTGACAAAGGTATCGGGACTGATTAAAAAGCCGAAACTAGCACATACAAACACACTGGCAATGATAGCGCCGCTGATATGCCAGCGTATCACTTTGAGTTTTAACATGATAAGCCCACCAGCAAGGTAGGCCATATTAACCCAAAACCAGCCTTCAGCAGCCATTCCAGAGAATATAGGTTTTGCTAAACTTTCCGTGGTGGTTAACCCCATGGATAAATCGGTTTTGAGCGTATCTAAAGGCGTCGCCATGGTTATGCCGTCTATACCTAAACGAAAATACTCAGGCGCAAAAGATTGATTGATTTCAAAAATAGTTTGCACACTGGTCAGCAAAGAAACGTGATTCATTGCAATGGTTTGCGGTGCAACCCATGAGGTCATTTGAACGGGAAATGAAATAAGCAGTAATACATATGCAGCCATTGCCGGGTTAAATACGTTATTGCCTAAACCACCATAAAGTTGTTTTACGATGACGATGGCAAAAAGGGTCCCGATAACAATTAACCACCAAGGCGCTAATGGTGGAATGGCAACAGCAAGTAATGACGCCGTAACCAGTGCACTGTTATCACTCAGCGTCGCTTTAATGCGTTTGTTACGTAACTTCATTACCGCAGCTTCAGCGAGGTATGCCACGCTCACTGCCAAGAGTAATTGAATTAAGGTTCCCAAACCAAAATAATAGCTTTGAACAGCAATACCCGGAATAAGGCATAAGGCCACCCGTTTCATCACGGTATTGGTGTGTAAACTGGTACTCACATGGGGTGACGAGGCAATTTTAAATGCCATGATTATTGTTCCTCTTGCTCAGCACTTTTAGCGAGCTTTTTCGCTTTTGCTTTGGCAACAGCTGCCGCGACTTTGGCTTTTTTGATTTGTTCAGGGGTTAACTCAACAGCATCGTCATTGTTAATGACTGAAGTGGTATTGCTAACAGATACTATTTCATGTTCAAACGTTGGTGTCGTTTCAGTGTGCAAGCTAGCCACGTTATCATTTGTTATTGTTTGAGATATTGCAGGTATAGCCTCTAATGATGATTCACTTTCTGTTGATTCATCAGGGGTAACGGCTTTATCCGTTTGACCGGCTTGAGCAAGCTTCTTAGCTTTTGCTTTAGCGATGGCCGCTGCGACACGGGCTTTTTTATCATCAATGGCATCAGTTGGTGGTTCAATATACGTTGACTCCATTTCAGTTGCTGGGACAGGTCCTGTTGCCGTCACGTCCGTTTGGCTGGCTTGAGCAAGTTTTTTAGCTTTTGCTTTAGCGACGGCCGCTGCGACACGGGCTTTTTTATCATCAATGGCATCTATTGGTGATTCAATATTAACCGTTGATTCAATTTCAGATGTTGGTACAGATGCTGCTGATGTGACGTCAGTTTGACTTTCTTGAGCAAGTTTTTTAGCTTTTGCTTTGGCAACGGCTGCTGCGACGCGGGCTTTTTTATCATCAATGGCATCTGTTGATGATTCAATACTAATTGTTGATTGAGTTTCAGTTGCTGGCTCAGAACCTGCTGCCGTCGCGTCGGTTTGACTGGCTTGAGCTGCTTTCTTGGCTTTGGCGCGTGCAACCGCGGCGGCAATCTTAGCTTGCTTGTCATCGACGACAACGTCAGTGTCGTGAGTAGTGTTATTCGATTCACTGCTTAATGCTGTTGCTTGGGCCGCTTTTTTGGCTTTAGCGCGCTCAATGGCTGCATTGACTGCGGCTTTTTTCGGATCGACTGCGGTTAGCGGAGCTGGTGTTGTTGTTTCAACTGACGCAGTTGTTGAAGATATTGCCGCATCTTGCGCTTTTTTAGCCGCAATGCGTGCCATGGCGGCCGCAACGGCGTCTTTGTCTGTTGACTTCATGCTTGCTTGACGTTTGGCGGCCGCTTCTTTGGCTTTCGCTTCACGCGCATTCTTTTCATCTTCTAAGCGCTGTAAGCGTGTTTCGAAACGGATTTTAGCTTGTTCAGCTTGACGTTTCTCTTCCGCTTCTATTTTTAATGCCGATTTAGCAACGCGATAATATTCAACTAACGGAATATCACTTGGGCATACATAACTGCAACAACCACACTCAATGCAGTCTTTTAAGTTAAAACTGGCCGCTTTATCGTACTCTTCGGCTTTTGCATGCCAAAAAAGTTGTTGTGGTAATAACAATGCAGGACAGGCTACTGCGCACTCACCACAACGTATACAGGCTTTTTCATCAACAACAGGAGCCATTTCATTTTGGCTTGGTACTAACAAGCAGTTAGTGCCTTTTAAAATAGGTACATCTAACTCAGCTAGGGCGTAACCCATCATCGGGCCACCGACAATGACTTTCTGCTCGGCAGATTCGATAAAATGAACCGACTGCAATGCATCTGCCACTGTAGTACCAATGGGTAACCAATAATTACCCGGTTGGCCAATGTGTTCGCCGGTTAAGGTGACAACGCGCTCAATAAGCGGTTTACCCTGATAGATCGCCTCTTGAATAGCATAGGCGGTACCAACGTTGTGAACCACAATACCGAGTTGAGCAGGTATCGAGCCACTGGGCACTTCTTTGCCTGTGATAATTTGGATTAACTGCTTTTCACCGCCAGAAGGATACTTTGTCGGAATGACCGTGACGCGAACGACGCCTTTAGGCAAATCGCTTCGATTAACCGCTGCTTGCATGGCTTGCGCCGCTTCAGGCTTATTGTCTTCAATGGCAATAATTATCCGCTGAGGGTTAAGTAGATGGTTAATCACCCCTACGCCAGACAAGATTTCATCACTGTGATCGCGCATTAGTCGATCATCTGAGGTGATATAGGGTTCGCACTCAATACCATTGATGATGACTAAGTTAATTTCACTGGCAGGATTGAGTTTGACATGGCTTGGAAATGCCGCGCCGCCCATGCCTGCAATACCTGCTAGTTTAATTTTATCTAATATTTGCGCTTTAGACAGTTGCTCAAGACTATTAGAGGTTAAATCACACCAGGTGTCTTGCCCGTCGGCCTCAATAATACAACTCAATGTTGGAAGTGAAGAAGGGTGGTTAGTTGCGTGTTGCTCTACGGCAATAATCTGTCCTGACGTAGGCGCATGAACCGGCAAATAAGTAAAGCCAGCACCTTCTGTCAGTGCCTGACCTTTTAACACTTTATCGCCCACTGCCACGGTCAACGTAGCTTGCTCACCAACTAACGGTACCGGTACGACAAAACGCTTAGCAAGGGGTAAGCGCGCAATCGCAGATTGATTAGAAAGTGTTTTTAATTGAGGAGGATGGATCCCACCAGGAGATTGCCACAACGACCCTTTATCAAGTTGTTCTAATAACGTTAGCACGCTTGTTCCTCTTGCTCAGAATGAATCACCTTGACTGGGATTGTGTTTAATTTCCAATCCCAATTTTGCAGAGTGGTTTCAACAGGGATCATGTCGATACAATCAACAGGGCAAGGTTCTACGCATAAATCACAACCCGTACAATCTTTGGCGATGACGGTGTGCATGAGTTTACCCGCGCCTAAAATGGCATCTACTGGGCAAGCTTGAATACATTTGGTGCAACCAATACATTCGTCTTCACGGATGTAAGCCACTTTTTTTACTGTAGATTGGGCTTCGGCATTTAAAGGTTCTTGATCAACCCCCATCAATTCGGCAATTTTCTCCATGGTCGCAGTACCGCCAGGAGGACACTTATTGATATGGTCACCATTCGCAATCGCTTCAGCGTAAGGCCGACAACCTGGGTATCCGCATTGGCCGCATTGCGTTTGCGGTAGCAAGGCTTCGACTTGATCGATAACCGGATTACCTTCGACTTTAAATTTCTTTGAGGCAAAACCTAAAATAACACCAAACACTAATGCCAATAAACTCAGCACAGCAACGGCAATAAATATACTTGTCATATTAGTTAACCAGCCCCGCAAACCCCATAAACGCTAACGACATTAGTCCTGCGGTGATCATCGCTATTGCGCCGCCTTTAAAGGGGACGGGCACATCGGCAGCGGCTAAGCGTTCACGCATAGCCGAAAATAAAATCAACACTAATGAAAAGCCAACCGCTGCCCCAAAACCATAAATAGCAGATTGAATAAAGTTATGGTCTTCATTTACATTGAGTAAAGCCACACCTAATACTGCACAGTTAGTGGTAATAAGCGGTAAATAGATACCCAAAGCACGATGCAGTGATGCACTGGTTTTTTGTACGACCATTTCAGTAAATTGGACTACAACGGCAATCACCAGAATAAAGCTCATGGTACGTAAGTAACTGAGGTCGAAAGGCTGTAATAAAAATTCATTGGTGAGATAGCTTAAAATTGAGGCGAGGGTTAATACAAACGTGGTCGCCATTGACATACCAATCGCAGACGCCAATTTGCTCGACACCCCCATAAAAGGGCATAGACCTAAGAATTTAACTAGGACGAAGTTATTAACCAGTACTGTGCCGATTAATAGAAGAAGGTACTCTGTCATTGCTACATTTTTTTGACCAATAGATCTTAGTATTATCTAAGGTTTAGCGTTGAGAAACAACGGATAAAAAACAAGGTTAAACATAAAATGCTTAACCTTGTAATAAAATGCTCAATTTTACCTTTTTATAACACAATAATTACTGTTTTTTGACCAGTAATTCAGGTTTTGCAATGTAATATCCTTGTAGGCCGTCAACGAGTAATTTTTCTAAAGTTAGTTTTTCGTCTTGTTTTTCAACACCGGTAGCAATTACCCGAATACTGATACGCTTAGCGATATCGACAATCATACGAACAAAAAACTTATTGTTGTTATCTTGCTCAATATTATCACTATAACTACTGTCTAATTTGATAAAGTCTGGGCGCACTTCTCGGAAAAATTTAAACGAGGTAAATCCTAAGCCAAAACGCTCAATAGCCACTTTAGCACCGACTTTATGCATTTCGCTGACAAATTGATGACTGGAAATTAAATTGGCTTGCATACCAGACTCATTAAGTTCGAATATGATCCGAGATGCAATTTGACGATGCTTGGTCAATAGGTCTTTTAACCAGGTGGTAAAGCCATCTTGTAACGCCGATAATGCGCTAATGTTGACTCCCATGTTGCCGATAACACTTGGGTTTTCACTTAACACTTTAATGGTTTGTATCACAATCATTTTATCAAGTTCGACATTCAAGCCGTAACGCTCAGCCATCGCAATCACTGTGGTTGTAGGCAGGTGTTTACCTTCAGCGTTATAAAAACGTGCTAACAGCTCACGATAGACGTCTGTTTGATTATTACAAGGCTGAATAGGTTGTTGATAAAAGTTAATGCTGCGGCGATTAATTAAGTCATCAATGGTAATTTTCCAATGGTCATCACCCAATTGCTCATCACCAGAGAGCTTCTCAAGTTGATAATATCGGTTAGGCCCTAATGTTTGTGCAATGCTGACTGCAGTGTCCGCTAATGCCATTAACGTTAAAGGTTCACACCCTTCTTTATAAGGCACCATGCCTGCATGGGCAATGGAATCACTACGAGTACTTTGAGCATACTCATCGAGATGACGTTTAAGACTCTCTAAACATTTTTCACCTTCTTTAAGTGTTAAGCCATCGATAAAGACTGCAAAGTCACCACTGGAGACTCTAAAACATTCATTTACCCCTAATGATGAAACCGCTTTACGAATACAATTAGCCAATTTAGCTAAATAATCATCACCCGCGGCTCGTCCATGTAGTTGGTTAATGCTCGCAAGCTCTGCGGCTTTTACCATGATCAAGACGCCATATTGCTGTTTATTTGATTTGCTTAAGTCTTCTAAAAATTGAGTAAAACGTTGCCGAGTAGAAAAACCACTGACGGGGTCTTGGTAAGCGGCTTTAGTGAGTAATTCGTTTTCTTTTCTGACGCTGTCTAGGCTAAGTTTCAATTGGCTACGGCAAGTTTCAAGGGCATTGCCTAATGGGCGTAAAACCCCAGGGAAACGAGAACGTTCTAGTGCTAAAAAAGACAAATCAGGAATATGTGTAATGTACTCCGCTGCATACCGAATGTGGTTTTTATGTAATTGTACTAATGCAGCAAACAACAACATTAGCAGAATATACGCACCAATTAATAAGGTGGCGGTTTGTTCTAGATCGGCAATATTCGCTGAAAGTACGCTCGATGTGTCTAGTCGAACTTGCAAGCGTGCTTGGGGAAAAGAGTCTATGTGACCGAGCTCAATATCGAAAATTTTGCTGGCAAAGTCATCACTTGGACGTTGTAAGCTACCGTGAGTGAAGTTTAGATTACTGTCAGTATTATGAATAAATTGGAAGAATTGAAAAGTAAATGTACTCGACATTTGCTGATATAGGGCTTCGCCGTCACCATCCCAGTTACGATATGTTTGCACATATTGCAAATAACTTGCGCGTGCGATTTCACCTTGTTCTTGAACTTCATTATTTTCAACCGAGTAAATACGGAAAACCAATAGGCCGAAAACAATTAACAGAACCAGCTGAAAGGATTTTGATAAGCCCATAAAACATCCATTCCTTACGAGTTGCCAATTTATGCCATTCAGCCAAATGCTGTCGTTAATAACAGTGTCATCTAGATGGGCATGATGATAAATGTGTTGTCACAATAGTGTATATAATAACCAATAATATTATAGCAGGTGTAGTATTAAATTATTATTAACCTAAAGCACTATAATCACAGGAAAAAACAGGTAAATTAGATGAGTAGAATGACGGTGCAGAAGACATTAAGTTAGCGACATTATCAATCAATAAAGTTTCAAATGAAAGTGAGGGTATAAAGTAACAGAGAATTTTTTCGAGGAATGAAGCTGATGTTAATAATGGCTCCCCAGACTGGACTCGAACCAGTGACATACGGATTAACAGTCCGCCGTTCTACCAACTGAACTACTGGGGAAGCGTATTATTACGATTGAACTATTTACTATCGAACTATTTTGACTTGAAATGGCTCCCCAGACTGGACTCGAACCAGTGACATACGGATTAACAGTCCGCCGTTCTACCAACTGAACTACTGGGGAAGCGTATTATTTCAAATGCATTATCTCGATGGCTCCCCAAACTGGACTCGAACCAGTGACATACGGATTAACAGTCCGCCGTTCTACCAACTGAACTATTGGGGAATTATTTCGATAATTATAAACGTTGGCTCCCCAAACTGGACTCGAACCAGTGACATACGGATTAACAGTCCGCCGTTCTACCAACTGAACTATTGGGGAATTACGCTTATATTCTAAACTTACATACTAAATTGGCTCCCCAGACTGGACTCGAACCAGTGACATACGGATTAACAGTCCGCCGTTCTACCAACTGAACTACTGGGGAAACGTTTTTAGCAATGTATTGCTGAGAACGGAGCGCATAGTAAAACGCTCTGGTAACTGAGTCAACTCGAGTTATAAAAAAAAACGCATTTATGTGACTAATTGGTTATCAAATACACATCGTGCACGACTTTTGGGCGTTTATGTCGATTTTTAAACAATGAATAGAAAATGAAACACTTATATATTCAATTCAGATCTTTGTTGATCTTGTGCTCATTAAAGAAGAGTGAAATCAAAAGCGCAGTAGGGTGCTCATCACTTAGGTGTCATTTTGATTCCAGTCGTAACACGAAGTAATTGACTCCAGGGATGGCCACTATTGGGTCACGCTATGGATAAGCACTAAAGTGAGTCTGTGCTTTGAACGTACAAAATTTTTTAAAAGACAGTAGCGATGAGTGCATTTACTTATTTTATGAGTGGCATTGGCAGCCTAGATTGTTTCTCTACTGGGGTTAGCACTCATGCATTGACGCTGTGAGTTTTCGGTTACATCCATTTTTCGGTTACATTCATTGTACACATAAGGGGATGACCAATACCGTTAACGATTTAAAGGACCTACCGAGATGTGTTAATTGATATTGCTTTTGATCAAACCCTTTAACGTCGTTTGTGGGCACTCTTACATTAGGAAATAATGAACCGATTGTCTTGCTGTTTCGTATTGCATATCAAATGTAATTAAATTTCATCAAAACATTCTTACGTTTTTATGAACCTTGCTATCGCGCTATCCCGCAGCCACATTGGTGTTTAGTGAGTTATCCACTAAATCTGTGGATAAACATGTGGACTTCTTCTATAAATGCTCTTCAATCCCTTACTGAGCAAGGCTTGGACTTAAAATGCACTTATTCATTAGCGATAAATTAACTTGATTAAATTCAAATGAATACAAAAATCAACTGTTTTGTTTTTTCACTGTTCTGTGGATTGCAAAATTGTAATCCGTTTGCATTGTAGATTGTGTATTAAATTGCAGTTTAGTTTAGTTTTTCACCGATTTACTCGCGGTATTTAACACTAAACGGCTTGTATCGATAACGTCTATATAAGGATCGCATCGTTGCCATAATCAATGTTTGTATGGCGGTAAACGATCGTAATCGTCCTGCATATACAGACATTACGCTAACGAGTACGCTTGTGCTTGAGTGGGTTGAATTCATCGTTCAACGATTTAGCGCTGTACATTGTTCAATTATATTGAAGAGATATCAATCTGATAAAAGTACCACCCAAATAGATCACTTTAGTTACCATAGCGTCAATCCCCGCTACCAGTAATGCTCAGCTTGTGAAATCGCTTATTTATCGTTATTTATTTTTCGTTATTTATTGGTATCGCCTATTTGTCATGGATAGGTTGGCACTGCAGCACTGCAGCACTGCAGCACTGCATCAAGGCATATCAATATTTACAGTCGCAACCCATTAGTGTTTAGGTATATCATAAACAGTTCAATTATTAAGGAAGTCATGCAGTGTCAGAGTCAGTTTTCACCTTAGAGTCCAAATTTGAGCCCGCGGGCGATCAGCCCACCGCAATCAATCAATTAGTCGAGGGTCTTCACTCAGGCATTGCCAGCCAAACCTTATTAGGGGTGACAGGCTCAGGTAAAACTTACACTATTGCTAATGTGATTAAGCAAATGGGGCGTCCAACCATTATCATGGCACCTAACAAAACGCTTGCGGCTCAGCTTTATGGCGAAATGAAAGAATTTTTTCCACACAATGCCGTTGAGTATTTTGTGTCTTACTACGACTACTATCAACCAGAAGCGTATGTACCCGCCTCAAATACCTTTATTGAAAAAGATGCATCGGTTAACGCCCATATTGAGCAAATGCGTTTATCAGCGACCAAAGCATTATTAGAGCGTAAAGATGTGGTACTTATTGCCTCAGTGTCTGCGATTTATGGCCTGGGTGATCCTGAGTCATACATGAAAATGTTACTGCATCTCCGTCAGGGTGACTTTATGGGGCAACGTGACATTCTTATTCGCCTCAGTGAATTACAATACAAGCGCAATGATATCGAATTGCAGCGTGGCACTTATCGTGTGCGTGGTGAAGTGATTGACATATTCCCCGCAGAATCGGAACGTGAAGCCATCCGCATTGAATTGTTTGACGATGAAATAGAACGTTTGAGCGAATTTGATCCACTGACAGGACAAATAAATAAGCGCATCGTGCGGACCACTATTTATCCTAAAACGCACTATGTCACTCCACGTGAAAAAATATTAGCGGCAACAGAAGACATTAAAGAAGAATTGCGTGAGCGTCGGCAATTCTTGCTCGACAACAACAAACTTATCGAAGCGCAACGGATCACCGAAAGAGTGCAATACGACGTCGAAATGATGGTTGAATTAGGTTATTGCTCAGGTATCGAAAACTACTCACGTTATTTGTCAGGGCGGGGAACCGGTGAAGGACCTCCGACGCTTCTGGATTATTTACCTGCAGACGGTTTGTTGATTATTGACGAATCGCACGTGACGGTGCCACAAATAGGCGCCATGTACAAAGGCGATCGTAGCCGTAAAATGAATCTAGTCGAGTACGGATTTAGATTACCCTCAGCACTCGACAACCGCCCGTTAATGTTCGAAGAGTTCGAGCGTTTAATGCCGCAAACCATTTTTGTTTCGGCCACACCTAGCCAGTATGAGCTTGATAAAAGTGATGGCGAAATTGCTGAGCAGCTCGTTCGTCCAACCGGATTACTTGATCCGGTACTTGAGGTTCGCCCTGTTGGGATCCAAGTCGACGATTTATTATCTGAAATTCATAAACGCGTGGCGGTTAATGAGCGGGTATTAGTGACAACGTTAACTAAACGTATGTCAGAAGACTTAACTGAATACCTCGACGAACATGGCGTTAAAGTGCGTTACTTACACTCAGATATTGACACTGTTGAGCGAATTGAAATTATTCGTGATCTTCGCTTAGGCCATTTTGATGTGTTAGTCGGGATTAACTTATTACGTGAAGGCCTGGATTTACCCGAAGTATCGTTAGTGTGTATTCTTGATGCCGATAAAGAAGGTTTTTTACGCTCTGAACGTTCGCTTATTCAGACGATTGGCCGCGCTGCACGTAACGTTAACGGTAAAGTGATTCTCTATGCCGACAGAATTACCAATTCAATGGCAAAAGCCATGGGTGAAACTGAACGTCGACGTGAAAAACAACATCAGCACAATTTAAAGCTTGGGATTGTACCTCGCGGCGTCGTGAAGAGTATCACCGACGTAATGGATGTAGGCGATCCTAAAAAAGCCAAAGGTCAGCACAAACAACAAGGCAAATATGCACAAGTGGCAGACAATCGTGCAACGTACACCAGTGTTGCTGATTTGAGCCATCAAATCGATGCACTTGAAAAGCAAATGCACGAATTTGCCAGAAACTTAGAATTTGAACAAGCCGCAGCGCTTCGCGATGAAGTTAAACAACTACGTGAGCAAATTATTTTAAACAGCTAGCCAATCTGAGTAGACTACACTTTATGTAAAGTGCTTTAATTGAACTGCTTATGACGCATTGATGCGCAAACGACAGAGAATGAACTGGTATAAATATGACATCAGACGATATAAATTGCGATAAAGTAGTGTGTAATCATTGTATCGATGATAATGAGCTCGGCTTTGATTTTACCATGGCATTCCAACCGATTATCAATTGCCAAACCATGGATGTTTTTGGTTATGAGGCGCTAGTGCGCGGCGTCAATAATGAATCGGCTTATTCCATTATCGCTAAGGTTAACGACGATAATCGCTACTTGTTCGATCAACTCTGCCGCATCAAAGCAATCGCTTTAGCTGCAAAGTTGCAGATCGATTCCATGTTGAGCATTAACTTTTTACCTAATGCGATTTATAAACCCGAGCGCTGTATTCGCACTACGCTTGAGGCGGCTAAAAAATATCAGTTCCCGACTGAACGGATCATGTTTGAGTTTACTGAAGTTGAAAAGATTGAAGACAGCGAACACATCAAAAAAATTGTTAATTATTATCAAGCGTTAGGATTTAAAACCGCGACCGATGACTTTGGTTCTGGTTTTTCTGGGTTGAATTTATTAGCCGACTTCCAAACGGATATTATTAAGCTTGATATGGGGCTTATCCGCAATATTCATTTAAATACAACGCGTCAGATCATCGTCAGCCATTGCTTGAATATGATGCACGAACTCAAAATCACGGTTTTAGCCGAAGGGATTGAAACCATGGAGGAGTATCTTTGGTTAAAAAATGCCGGTATCGAGCTAATGCAAGGTTATCTTTTTGCTAAACCCGGTTTTGAATGTTTGCCTGACATTGATTTTGAGTTACTCAAGGCATAAATCAGATAATAAAAAAACGCGCCGTAAAGGCGCGTTTTAACATCTATTATTGACTATGACACTAGCGGATTAGAAGTTTGCAGAACGTGGCGCACGTGGGAAAGGGATCACATCACGGATATTGTTCACACCAGTCACATATGACACTAAACGTTCAAACCCTAAACCAAAGCCTGAGTGAGGCACTGTGCCATAACGGCGTAAGTCACGGTACCACCAGTAATCTTCCTGGCTTAAATCCATTTCAGCTAAACGTGCATCAAGCACATCTAAACGCTCTTCACGTTGCGCACCACCAATGATCTCACCAATGCCTGGTGCTAACACGTCCATGGCGGCAACAGTCTTGCCATCATCGTTTAAACGCATGTAGAACGCTTTAATGTCTTTAGGGTAGTTTTTCACTACAACCGGCGCTTTAAAGTGTTCTTCAGCTAAATAACGCTCATGCTCAGATTGTAAATCAATGCCCCATTCAACAGGGAACTCGAACGTCTTGCCGCAGTTTTTAAGGATCTCTACTGCATCAGTATAATCAACTTGCGCAAAGTCACTGCTTACAAAAGCTTGTAAACGTTCAATAACCGTTTTATCAACACGTTCGTTGAAGAAGCTTAAATCATCCATACGCTCTTCAAGCACAGCATTAAACGCAAACTTAAGCATTTTTTCAGCCAGCTCAGCCGCATCATCTAATGTAGCAAAAGCCACTTCCGGTTCAACCATCCAAAACTCTGCAAGGTGACGAGTTGTGTTGGAGTTTTCAGCGCGGAAAGTTGGGCCAAAGGTATACACTTTAGATAAAGCACAAGCATAGGTTTCTGCGTTTAACTGGCCAGAAACAGTTAAAAATGCTTCTTTACCGAAAAAGTCTTTGTCATAATCCACTTTACCAGCATCTGTGCGAGGTAAGTTTTCCATGTCTAAAGTCGATACTCGGAACATTTCACCAGCGCCTTCACAATCAGAAGCGGTAATCAGTGGGGTCGATACCCAAATAAACCCTTCTTGATGGTAAAAACGGTGAATAGCTTGTGACAAACAGTTACGCACTCGCGCTACAGCACCAATAATGTTGGTACGTGGACGTAAGTGAGCAAGTTCACGAAGATGCTCAATAGAGTGACGCTTAGCGGCCATTGGGTAGGTATCTGGGTCATCAACAAAGCCGGTGACTTCAACGCCAGAGACTTGCAGTTCAAATGCTTGGCCAGCACCAGGAGAAGCCACCACTTCACCGGTCATGACTACAGCGCAGCCGGCAGTCAATTTCAATACATCGTCATTGTAATTGGCTAGGCTATTTGGTACGACACCTTGTATAGGGTCGAAACATGAACCGTCGTAAACGGCCAAGAAAGAGATACCAGCTTTAGAATCACGGCGAGTTCTTACCCAGCCACGTACAGTGACTTGCGAACCGATTGCGTGTTCACCTTTAAATACAGAAGCGACAGATGTAATGCTCATTGTTGCTTAATTCTCCAACGTATCGAATTATGAATATAAATTTGCGTTTATCTTACCTTGCTGGTGGCTTTTCTCAAGCTTAAAACGCTATTCTATAATGATTATTGTGTTACTTTTGATTAAGTCGGTTAAATATTTGGCAAATGAGCAAGTTAAGCCAATGCCGATTACCGTCATCACTCCTATCTTAATTAATTATCAGTGTGAAAATTAATGAAGAGGTATGAGGTTGGCATATTGTGTAAACCAAGGATTAGGACATGTCTCGATTAGGTACTTTGCAAGTTGTGTTGACCGTATTATCGATTTTAGGGTGGAGTTTGGCCATTTATGCGTTAATTATTTATGGTGAGGCGAGGCCAGATCGCGCCGTGGGGTATTTTTTGAGTAAAGGTGTGTCTGTGCGTCTTTATTGGGAACCCGATTTGACGGTTAAGTTAGAGTATTTAATCTGGTGTTGTGCGGGCGTGAGTTTTTTAAACTTGCTGGTTAATTTTTATGCTAAAACAACCACTAGAATTGGCTTTTGGGTCAATATCCCTTTGCTACTGTTGGTGTCGTTATCTGCTGGGTTATACATTCGTTACATGATTTAAATTATAATTAAAAATCAATCTTGCGTGACATAGCGGCATAGTAAATCGATTATTTCTGCCAAACGACCACGAGGAATGGCTTTTGGGTCAATATGCTTTTCTATTGCTACTGTTGGTGTCGTTATCTGCTGGGTTATACATTCGCTACATGATTTAAATGATAATCAAAATCAATTTTGCGTGACATAGCGGCATAGTAAATCGATTATTGCTGCCAAACGACCACGAGGAATGGCTTTTGGGTCAATATCCTTTTTCTATTGCCACTGCTACTGCAGGTGTCGTAATCTGCTGGGTTATACATTCGTTACATGATTTAAATTATAATTAAAAATCAATCTTGCGTGACATGGCGGCATAATAAATCGATTATTGCTGCCGTTACTCCCCATATAAAACGGTCTTCAAACGGCATAAAATGAACGTGATAGCGTTTTCCATGTCGATAATGAAACACCTCATGTCGATTATTTCTGTCAATAAAAAAGCTTAATGGTACGGTAAAACAGTCTGCTACTTCGCCCGGATCAATGATTAACTCGAAGGGCTGTTTTACAAAAGCCACCACTGGGGTTATCTCAAATCCCGTAAATGTTTTGTGCGGCGGAAATAAACCTAATACCTCAACGTTTTCGGCGCTTAAGCCTATTTCTTCATGGGCCTCTCTCAATGCAGTATCAATGGCATTTATGTCCGTAGGTTCAACTTTACCGCCAGGAAAGCTAATTTGCCCAGGATGATGACGTAAATGCATTGCCCGTTGGGTCAATACAATTTGCAGTTGCTGATCTATTTCAATAATCGGAATTAACACCGCCGCTTGGCGTCCCAAATACGATGTTGGTGCGGATGCAATCGCGGCACTCAATTGATGTAATCGGTAGCGTATTTGAAATTCGTGTTTATTCATTGATGTGTTTGAATCCAATTAATAGTTTATTGAGTGTTATACATATTCAATTAATTATATGTTCGATCAGAGTCACTCAGATTTCAGTTTGAGACGCATTGTTGAAAATATGGTTGTTTCTTTGTAAAACAATGTAACAAATAAATGGAAAGCCTATGTGATTCTTAAGGGCGGTTTTCTGCACCTTCTATGCTGCTTAATATGTTTATTAGGTACAACTGCATGGTCTTATTTTTGCCATAAAATTAAAACATTTCCACCATCTATAGCAGTCAGATGTAGGAGATAGAGTAACGCAGGAGCCGTTGCCGAAAAACAACGATGCCTAACAATCTTATTATTTATCTATAAGCCGCAGAATTTCCACTTAATACCAGATAATTAATAAAATGGGTTTAAACATCCAACAATGAGTCGCGCCCAGCAACTCATTGTATAACATTTGAACAAGCCTATCAGAATGCTCAATAGTTTAGGTAATTTGTTTGCTGCACGATTAACCGTTCCTACTTAATATCAACCGTCTACGCAATAAACCGAGTAATAATAATTATAGTGACATTGATTGCTTAATTGCGCCATTTTGTGACACGTGCCCGATTATCGTGCATTTAATAGTCCTAAAATGATTGTGTGTTTAAACATTTAAACGTCAACATCGATTGGTAAGTTGCTGATTTATATTTAGTAATCGTTGTCATTTTATTGCCATTAATCTGTCTTCAATTTGTTATGATGAACTGGCATGGTAACTGCTGGAATGAATGCAGTTAATTATCGCGAGGAAGACAAATATGGGACTAGAGAAGTTGCTATATTTGCAAGGTGTAGGGGCAGAATTTATCGATTGTTTCGGTAATCTTGTTCACATACCCGCTAGGGACAGGCAGGGGATTTTAACTACGATGTTATTGCAATCATCGTTTCATCAACGTGAACATCTTCATGATGAGTCCGACCCTCAATCATTTGATATACAGGATTTTACTCAGCAGCAATTATCACCACCAAAGATAGACGCGCGAATAGAGCAACTCGATGTACAGCCTTGGTTGCTTCCGTTACATACTTTTCAATGGTGTACCATTGAAAAGCTTTATGTCGATGTTTATCTGCCAGAGAATTATGCATCTGGGTTTGTGGTGACCATTAGCGGTGAAAATATTGACACACTCTCGGTGAGTGCCAATGTAAGTGATTGTGTTATTGCTGGCGAATATCATATTAATGACAAGCGTTATTGCCAATATCGCTTAATGCTTGATAACTCGGCATTGCATTTAGGTTATCACCAAGTTGATTTAGTGTTTAATCATGATCCTCAGCGTAAAAACACCTTACAGGGACAATTGATGGTTGCGCCGTCTACGGCTTATCAAGGTCGTTCAGCGCAGCCATTTAACAACAATAAAGAAACATGGGGACTTAATGCGCAACTGTATGCTTTACGTAATGAGGCGCAATGGGGGATTGGTGATTTTGGCAATTTAGCTGAACTTATAGAGTACGCTGCCCATGCTGGTGCAGATTTTATTCTTCTCAATCCACTACATGCTGTAGACATCAGCCAGCCAGATAACCCCAGTCCATACAGCCCGACAGACCGCCGTCGATTAAACCCTTTATACATACAAATTGAAGCCGTTGATGAGTATAACGCCCTCAATGGGGAACTTTTATCACAAAAATGGCAGCAAAAAAGGTTAGTGCTGAATCAAGCACACCTTATTAATTACGATGAAGTGCATAGCCTGAAATATGCCGCTTTCGATAAGTTGTATCAAATATTTTGTTCTTATCACGTCAAGTTAGAAACACCAAGATACAGAGCCTATAAGGCGTTTTTGGCACAAGATGAAACTGCGCTGATGCAGTTTGTTACCATCGAGGTGGAATTAGCACCTAAATATTTCACTCAAGATGTTGGCTTTTATTTGTATCTACAATTTGTCGCTAATGAACAATTACAAGCTTGCCAATTGAATGCAAAACAGTGTGGAATGAGTATTGGGCTTATTCGTGATTTGGCTGTCGGGGCGGTGAGTCATGGCGCCGAAATTAGTGCCAATGCCGATTTTTTTTGTGGCAACGCCAGTATTGGGGCACCACCAGATCCTTTTGCTGAACATGGCCAAAATTGGGGCTTAACCCCATTCGATCCGGTTAAATTAAAACAACTTGATTATGGTCATTTTATCCAGTTGGTTCGCAGTAATATGCAAAGTTGCGGAGCATTGAGAATTGATCATGTCATGGGATTACTGCGTTTGTGGTGGTGGCCTCTACATGAAGAACTCGGTAATGGCTGTTATGTCTATTATCCATTAGAAACCTTGTTAGCCATTATTTGTTTAGAAAGCCAGCGCGCTCGTTGCATTGTGATTGGCGAGGATTTAGGCATAGTACCACCGGAAATTGTGGCGTGTTTGCACGAAGCCGGCATTTTATCTAATGAATTATTTTATTTTTGTAAAGACCACAATAACTTTAAATCACCAAAAAACTATAATCGTCAAAGCCTAATGATGCTGGCCAATCATGATGTACCAACGCTTTCTGCGTGGTGGTTTGGTGCGGACTTACGTCTACGACGTCAGCTCGAATTGATTGAAACCGATGACAAGTTACAGCAGGCCAACACTCAGCGTCAGCAAGAGAAACAGCAATTAATTGACTTGCTTATCCGCGAACAGGAATTTGAGCTACCAACCTCTACTACATCGGTTGAACAATTAGATTTTGACAGTGTGTTATTGGCCTGGATCCGAGTTGCCGCAAAAGGCAATGCACAACTGTTTAGTGTGCAATTAAGTGATTTAGTCGCCGATAAACACGGAGTAAATATTCCCGGCACCTGGAAAGCATTCCCTAATTGGCAGCGTCGATTACCCCTTTCAATCAAACAAATGTCCCAAAGCCCTAAAGTACAGCAACGTCTTGAAGCGATAGCATCAGCCCGAAAGTCACGAACTCAAGCCAATCCAGTTAACACAAGTACCGTAAACACAACAGTAAAAACCAATGCAGAAAACACATCGTCATCCGATAAACGTGCCTATTAATGGATCATTGAATATGACTGTAGCGACCCCGTATTTTCAACAAGGTAGTGAAATAGCCTTATTAAATGGTGAGTACACAGATGTGTTTTCACTGCTTGGCATGCACAGTGCTAATGATGGTAAAACACTGGTTGTCCGTTGCTTAATACCTGGTGCGATCAGTGTTGATGTATTGAGCGCTAAAGATGGACGTAAAGTGGCAACACTTGAGCAAGTGAACGAGCAAGGTCTATTTGCCGGTAAAATGGGCCGAAGAGTGAAGCCTTTTGCTTATTTATTGCGGGTGCAATATCCCTTATGTGAGCAGCTCATTAACGACCCATATCAATTTGACAGCTTACTCAACCCTGATGACGTGTATTTATTTGGCGAAGGCAGCCAGTTGCAAACATACCATTTTCAGGGTGCTAATTGGCGTGAACATCAGGGTCTGAAAGGGGTTCATTTTTGTGTGTGGGCGCCAAATGCTAAGCAAGTGGCGGTGATGGGGGATTTTAATTTATGGGACAACAAGCGTCATATATTACGTCACCATCCTGCTAGTGGGCTGTGGGATATTTTCATTGCTGAGGTTGAACCCGATCAACACTATAAATATGCCATTAGCGATATGCATGGCAATCGCGTTATTAAGTCCGATCCTTACGCGGTCGCCATGCAACCATCACCTCATAATGCGTCGAAAATCCCTCATGTCGAACGTTATGACTGGCAAGATAGTCAATGGTTAGCAGAGCGGGCAAGTCATCAGCCACACGTACAACCTATGTCTATCTATGAGGTGCAATTAGCCTCGTGGCGTCGCAATGGGGATGACGGCCAGGAATATACTGATTACTCGCAGTTAATTGCCGAGTTAGTACCTTATATAAAAGAGATGGGTTTTACTCATTTACAGTTAATGCCAATCAGCGAATATCCGTTCGATGGATCTTGGGGTTATCAACCTGTAGGGTTATTTGCCCCGACTTATCGCTTTGGTGATGCCAATGGCCTTAAAGCTTTTATTGATGAATGCCATCAGCAAGGTATTGCGGTGTTGCTCGATTGGGTGCCAGCACATTTTCCTCGCGATCCTCATGGATTGGTAAGGTTTGACGGTAGTTGCTTATACGAACATGCTGACCCCCGCAAAGGCGAACAACCGGACTGGGACACACTAATTTATAATTATGGTCGCGCAGAAGTTCGCAGTTTTTTATACAGTAATGCCCATTACTGGTTAGATGAATTTCATTTTGATGGTTTAAGGCTTGATGCTGTGTCGTCTATGCTCTACCTCGATTACAGCAGAAGAGCAGATCAATGGATCCCAAATAAATTCGGCGGGCGTGAAAACCTTGAAGCTATCAGCTTTCTACAAGAGTTAAATGCGCGCATGTACCAATGCTTCCCAGGCATTAACATGATTGCTGAAGAGTCAACCGCATGGCCAGGTGTGACGCAAGCCACCAGCAATAATGGCCTAGGTTTTGGCTTTAAATGGAACATGGGGTGGATGAATGACACTTTACGTTACATCAGTTGTGACCCTCTTTACCGACGTTATCATCATGGTGAGCTTACCTTTAGCTTAGTGTATGCCTTCACCGAACAATTTATTTTGTCACTCAGTCACGATGAAGTGGTTCACGGTAAGGGGTCGTTACTGCATAAAATTCCGGGTGATGACTGGCAGAAGTTCGCCACATTACGCGCTTATTATGGCTTTATGTGGACTCATCCGGGCAAAAAATTATTGTTTATGGGTAACGAATTTGCCCAGCACAACGAATGGAACCATAACCAGAGCCTAGATTGGCATTTATTAACCTATGCAACACATCAAGGTGTGCAAGATTGGGTGCGCGATCTCAATCAATGCTATCAACAATATCCTGCATTATATCAACGCGATCACCATAGCGACGGTTTCCAATGGCTCGACTGCAACAATGCTGACAATAACATTTTGGTGTTTTGTCGTTTTGGCATGGACAAGCAACAACATGTCGTGATTGTGGTCAACATGTCTCCACAGGTTTATTACGACTTCAGAGTGGGTGTACCCACGGCGCAAAACTATCGCGAGTTGCTCAACAGTGACCATCGGCACTATGGTGGCGGTGATGTCGTCAATGATAATCCCTGTGAAGCTCAGGCTACTCCATGGCAAGGCATGTTACACAGTATTGTTATCACAGTACCACCGTTGGGTTGCAGTATTTGGGTTCCAGAACTAGACGAACAAGATCAGCCTACGCAATAAGTGGGTGACGAAATAATGGTTTCAACTTTACAAGGGCATGTTATGGATATGACCAGCGGTTATCCTTATCCACTTGGGGCAACACTCGATGATAACGGGGTGAACTTTTCGTTATTTTCGGCGCATGCAACAAAAGTAGTGCTGTGTATTTTTGACTCCACAGGCAGTGTTGAAATAGCGCAATATATTATGCAGCATCAAACACGACAGATTTGGCATTGCCACTTATCGGGTGCTAAAGCGGGACAGCTTTATGGCTATCGAGTTTTTGGGCCTTACCAGCCTGAACTCGGGCACCGTTTTAATCATCATAAATTTCTGCTCGATCCTTACGCCAAAAGATTAGTGGGGGAAGTGACATACCACCCTGCGATTTATGGTTATGACATTGATGCTTTAAATGAAGATTTATCATTTGATACTCAAGATAGCGCACCATATATGCCCAAATGTATGGTGTTAGACAGTCGATTTGTAAACGATATTCCAATAGCACCCCTTAATATTAGTCTCGCTAGAAGCATCATATTCGAGACTCATGTAAAGGGTTTTACTCAACAGCACCCCAATATTCAATTGTCCCAACAAGGGACGTTTGCTGGGTTAGCTAGCCAACCGATAATTGACTATTTACAGAACTTAGGGATTACCTGCATAGAGTTGTTACCCGTGCATGGCTTTTTTGATGAACCCTTTTTGGTGCAAAAAGGCCTGACTAATTACTGGGGATACAACAGCATTGCTTTTATGGCTCCACATTCTGCTTATTTATCGGATGAGGGAGATATTGGCGAATTCAGACGAATGGTTTCTACACTTCATCTTGCTGGGATTGAAGTGATCCTCGATGTGGTTTTTAACCATACCGCCGAAGGAAACCATTTGGGACCCACTTTCAGTTTTCGTGGTATCGATAATGCTAGCTACTATCGGTTATTACCCAATGAAAAACGTTTCAACATTAACGATACTGGCTGCGGTAATACCTTCAACCTTAATCATCCTCAAGTACTGATGCTGGTCATGGATTCGTTGCGCTACTGGGTAGAAGTGATGGGCGTTGATGGATTTAGATTTGATTTAGCCAGTTGCCTTGGACGAGAAGCCTATGGATTTGATCGTGGAAGTGGCTTTTTTGATGCCATCACTCAAGATCCTGTGTTGTGCAAAGTCAAATTGATTGCTGAGCCTTGGGACATTGGCCCTGGGGGGTATCAGTTAGGCAATTACCCAGTGGCATTCAGTGAGTGGAATGACCGTTATAGAGATGCCATGCGCAAATTCTGGCGTGGCGACAGTGGTTTATCACCTGAGTTTGCCAAGCGGTTCCACGGTTCAAGCGATTTTTTCGAACATAACGGTCGTGGCCCTGCCGCGAGCATCAATTTTATCACCAGCCATGATGGTTTCAGTTTGCATGATTTAGTCAGTTATGGCGATCGTCATAACTTGGCCAACGGTGAAGATAACCGCGATGGACATCAAGAAAACTGCAGTAGTAATTATGGCATCGAAGGTGAGTGCGACGATGACGCCATTAATGCCATCCGCAGTCGACAAAAACGTAACTTATTAACCTGTTTGTTGTTGTCTCAGGGGGTACCGATGTTGTTGGCAGGCGATGAATCGAGCCAAACTCAACAAGGTAATAACAATGCCTATTGTCAGGACAATCCCATAGGGTGGTTTAACTGGGACAATATCGATTGGCCATTAGTGAACTTTACGGCGCAATTAATCAGCTTACGTAAACGCTTTCCAATGTTATGCCATCAAGCGTTTATTCATAAGCCAGAAGCCCTTTTTGATAATGGTTTAGCCTGGTTTAACCGCCAGGGTGAGGTGATGAACAAATGCCATTGGGGTGAGTATCAAATCCGGACCTTGAGTGTCATTTTAACGGGGAATTTAGCTCATGCTGATATTGGTGCTGCCGCTGAGAGTACAGAAGCATTGTTATTGATGATTAATACAGATGAATTAGCTCATACCTTTACTCTGCCACAATTACCCCATCTTCGATATTGGCATTGTTTATTACATACCCAAGAAAGTGAGCCTTCAGTGAATGAGGATCAGCAAGTCAGTTTAATGAGTCGTAGTTTAATGTTATTTCATACCGAGTTTACAAGGAGCAATTGATGACCACAGCGAAAGATAACGCCAGTGCCAATATCAGTAAAACCAATAGTAAAGTTGAAGTCACTGCCGAGATATTAATAGACGAACAAAATTGTTCTCACGAAGAACCTTGCGATAGCTTAAAGGCCTTATTAGCAAGGCATATGCGCTACGAATTATGCAGAGACGACCATGATAAACATGAATTGTTTAATGCCTTAGCACAAAGCGTTAAGGAACAAATGCTTGATGACTGGCGACAAACACGGCTCAAGGATAATCAATATCAACAAAAACAAGTGGCCTATTTGTCATTAGAGTTTTTGATGGGCCGAGCATTAGGTAATGCATTATTAAGTTTAGACATTACCGAGGATGCTCAACAAGTACTCACAGAGTACGCCACTAACTTAGAACATATTGAACAAGTTGAGCATGATGCAGGGTTAGGCAATGGTGGGCTCGGACGCTTAGCGGCTTGTTTTCTCGACAGTTGTGCTAGTTTGGATTTACCCGTTACGGGTTATGGTATCCGATATCAATACGGCATGTTTGTACAAAAAATAATAGATGGTTATCAGATAGAGCGACCCGATCGTTGGTTACGAAATGGTAACCCTTGGGAAGTCCGAATTTCTAATCATATTGTTTCTGTCCCTTTTTATGGTCATACCGAAACTCATTCTTTTAAGCAGGGTCATCGGCATCATGTTTTGGTTAACACTCAAAAAGTATTAGCTATTCCATATGATATGCCTATTCCAGGTTATAAAAATAATCGTATTAACACCTTACGTTTATGGAAAGCGGAAGCCAATGATGACTTCGATTTAGCAGAGTTTAACGAAGGTGATTATGCAGAAGCGGTAGCAACTAAAAACTTGGCTGAACAAATTACCATGGTGTTGTATCCCAATGACGCTAGCGTTAATGGTAAAGAATTACGGTTGAAGCAACAATATTTTTTATCTTCAGCCAGTTTACAGGACCTATTAATCCGTTATGTAAACAAGTTTGGTGAAGATTTTAGCCACTTCAGTGAGCTAAACGTAATGCAGCTTAACGATACTCATCCTAGCATTGCTGTGCCTGAATTGATGCGATTGTTGCTTGATCAATATGGTTTAAGTTGGGACGCAGCGTGGACCATTACAAGTCAGTCAATGGCATATACCAACCATACTTTATTGCCTGAGGCATTAGAGCGTTGGTCAGTTCCTATGATGAAAAATATGCTTCCTCGTATTGTCGAAATCATATTTGAAATTAATGCACGGTATTTAGAGTTGGTTGCACATCATTGGCCTGGTGACATTCAAA
The DNA here is from genome assembly GCF_059758095.1 of Shewanella sp. MF05913. Lineage (NCBI taxonomy): Bacteria > Pseudomonadati > Pseudomonadota > Gammaproteobacteria > Alteromonadales > Shewanellaceae > Shewanella > Shewanella sp. MF05913. The sequence continues at coordinate 58,810 of NZ_JCAYNT010000012.1, read as the reverse complement.
AGCTGACTGAGATGTCGATTATTGAAGAGGGCGGAGAACAGCAAATACGAATGGCCTACTTAGCCATCGTTGCCAGTTTTTCTGTTAATGGTGTGGCAGGGTTACATACTCAGTTACTCAAAGAGGGGTTATTTAATAACTTCTATCAATTATGGCCTCACAAGTTTAACAACAAAACTAACGGTGTTACCCCTAGACGTTGGCTAGCATTTTGTAACCCAAAATTATCTTCGTTGATTTGTAGTCGTTTAGGCAACGATTGGATTAAGGATTTGTCACGGCTTAAGGGACTAAATGACTGTATCAGTGACAAAGCATTTGTTAAAGAATGGGCCTTGGTAAAATTTGAGAATAAACAATCATTAACCAAATTTGTGAAACAGCAGTGTGGCGTCGAGTTTGATCCAAAGATGATGTTTGATGTGCAAGTTAAGCGTATCCACGAATACAAACGCCAATTGATGAATATTCTTCATGTTATCCATTTATATCGCCGCATACTTAACGGAGACACCGAGGATATGGTGCCACGTTGTGTGTTAATTGGTGGCAAGGCTGCTCCTGGATATGCCATGGCAAAACAAATTATTAAGCTGGCCAATAATGTAGCCCATATGGTCAATTCTGATCCTCTTGTTACGCCATATTTACGCATGGCATTTATACCTAATTACAACGTCAGTGCGATGGAAAAAATTTGCCCGGGCACTGATTTATCTGAGCAAATATCAACAGCGGGTAAAGAAGCTTCAGGTACAGGCAACATGAAATTCATGATGAATGGTGCCTTGACCATTGGCACATTAGATGGCGCCAATATAGAAATGCTTGAAGAGGTTGGCCATGAAAACTTCTTCTTATTTGGCTTAAATGCTAGTCAAGTAACGCAAACTCGTATGGATTACCAGCCTCAACACATTATTGATCATTCGCCAGCCCTCCAAGGGGTGATGAATATGTTAGAAAGTGGTCATTTTAATTTGGTCGAACCGGGGATTTTCGACAGCATTATTGCCTCGATTATCGATCCTAATGATCAATGGATGACGGCCGCTGATTTTGACAGTTATTGCCAAGCACAAGCGCTGGTGGCAAAAACCTATCTTGATCAAGATAGCTGGCAACAAATGAGTATTAAAAATACCGCCGCAAGCGGGCGTTTTTCAAGCGACAACACCATAGCGGGCTACCGCGACGAAATTTGGATGAAAAAGTAAACAGGTAAGTGATGTGATGCCACAAATAAGTTAAATCATGTATCAATGTTTATTTATTAATGGCTATTTTAAATAGCAAAATGGAGTCTGCTTATGAGTAATATTCGTTATATTAGTAATTTAACCCGTGATACCTATGCGTTGATTTTAGCGGGGGGACGTGGTTCTCGCTTGTACGAATTAACCGATTGGCGCGCTAAGCCCGCACTCTATTTTGGGGGTAAATATCGCATTATTGATTTTCCATTATCAAACTGTATTAACTCTGGAATACGCCGAGTAGGGGTGGTGACACAATATAAGTCGCATTCATTAATTCGTCATGTTACTCGTGGCTGGGGACATTTTAAAAAAGAGCTAGGGGAGTCGGTTGAAATATTACCGGCTTCTCAACAAACATCAGGTAACTGGTATCAAGGTACTGCAGATGCGGTATTCCAAAATATTGATATTATTAGACAGGAAATTCCGAAATATGTGATGATCCTATCAGGTGACCATATATATCGTATGGACTATGCAGGCTTGCTAGCCGCCCATGCAGAATCAGGTGCTGAGATGACTGTGTGTTGTTTAGAAACACCTATTGACGAAGCCGCTGGAGCGTTTGGGGTTATGGAAGTTGATAGCGATCATCGGGTGATTGGCTTTGAAGAAAAACCCGCTGAGCCCAAACCGGTTCCAAGTGATCCTACAATGTGTTTAGCTTCGATGGGCAACTATGTATTCAACACTAAGTTTTTATTTGAACAGTTAAAAAAAGATGCCAACAACGAAAAATCAGATCGTGACTTTGGCAAAGACATCATTCCAGCCATTATTGAAAATCACAAAGTGTTTGCATTTCCATTTTCCAGTGCGGTTGCTGGACAACCTTCATATTGGCGTGATGTTGGGACATTAGATTCGTTTTTTCAAGCAAACATGGAGCTGTTATTACCCACACCTCCACTCAACCTTTATGATGCCAAGTGGCCAATTTGGACCTATCAAGAGCAGTTACCACCCGCTAAATTTGTGTTTGATGATGATGATAGGCGCGGTATGGCAGTGGACTCTATCGTTTCTGGAGGCTGTATTATTTCAGGTGCTAAAGTTAAACGTTGTGTGTTGTTTGATGAAGTGAGGGTATGTTCTTATTCATTTGTAAAAGACTCGGTTTTATTACCCGATGTGGTGGTATTGAAGAATTGTAAAATCCAAAATGCCATTTTAGATCGGGGTTGCATTATCCCTGAAGGAATGGTGATTGGTTATAATCATGATCACGATAGGGCTAAGGGTTTTAGGGTATCCGAAAAAGGCGTTACTTTAGTAACACGGAAAATGTTGGGTTTACCTGTTGGCTACGAATAAGGACTGGAAATGACTCAAGGTAGTGTAAAACGAGTACTGCTGGTGGCAGCAGAAAACGATGCACTTCACGGCGCTAAAGTGGGTGGCATGGCGGATGTTATCCGCGATTTGCCCCCAGCATTAGCCATGTGCGAAGTGATAGCCGATGTTGCTATGCCAAATTATGGTTTTTTAGCCCAGCGATATCATGCTATGCATATGGTTGATATTGAGGTGTGCTTTGCGGGTGAACACCACTCTGTAGCGGTGTATCGGATGCCTAGACCGCAAAACAAAGATGACATCGCAGCGGCCAGCCAAAATGATGCTGACGATTCAATCGCGCAAATCTATTTATTTGATCATCCGTTATTTAACCATCACGGTAAAATCTATTGTAACGGTTCCGCCGACAGACCGTTTGCCGAAGATGCGACCAAGTTTGCTTTGTTTTCACTCTGCGCGGCCACTAGTTTAGTGCAAGGAGTATTACCGCGAGTGGATGTGTTACACCTTCACGACTGGCACACTGCCATGGTGGCAATGCTTCGCAGTTGTGTTGATGAATTTGCAGTCTTAAAGGCTTTACCTTGTGTATTTACGATTCACAACTTGGCATTACAAGGGATCCGCCCCTTTACCGGAGATGATTCTTCATTCGGCCATTGGTTTCCGCAATATATGGGTAAATTAAACCCAATTGCGGATAACAGCTTGTTTGATCCTCGTTATGACAATTGCATCAATCCTATGCGAATGGGGATTGTACTGAGTGACAAAGTGCATTTGGTGTCACCGACCTATGCTCGAGAAGTGCTCATACCATCTGACTATATTAAAGGTTTTTTTGGTGGAGAAGGTTTAGAGAACGACTTAATTGCTAGATGTCAGCAAGGCAAGTTAGTCGGGATCATTAATGGTTGTGTTTATGATGAGGTTAATAACACCGATGAACCTCATCATGATTATGCGGCGTTGTTACTTAAAGCTGAAAATACCCTTATTAAATGGCAAGCTAAGGTTGCTAATGTCAATGTGATCGATTCCATTGCACTTACTCGCATTAACCAATATAAACATGCACTAATGGCCAACACCCAGTTGCTAAAAAACAGTCAGGTTGTTCCCGATACAGACCGTTTTCTGTTGACTTTTGTTGGACGTTTAACAGAACAAAAAATGTTGATTTTATTACAACCATTTATTGATGCTGAAGGTCGAACCACCACAAAAACAGTGCTAGATGCGATAGTCGAATCGCTTCAGCGACATCAACCGAGTGGGGTATTTATGTTGCTTGGTAGTGGTGATCTGCATATTGCTAAGGTACTCCAAGCTACCGCGGCGCGTTATGATAACTTTCTGTTTTTAAACGGTTATGATGAAGCATTGTCTGAGCAACTTTATCAATCGGGCAGTTTATTTTTAATGCCAAGTTCATTTGAGCCATGCGGGATAAGTCAAATGCTGGCAATGCGGGAAGGGCAGCCTTGTTTGGTTCATGGCGTGGGCGGACTGAATGACACGATTATAGATAATGTCAGTGGTTGGGTGTTTAATGGTGAAACGCTAGCAGCGCAAGCGCAAGCTCTGGTTGAGCGAGTTAATCAAGTGCTCGAGTTATATGGCAGTGATACTTGGCAACAGGTGAAGCACAATGCTGCCAAACAGCGGTTTAGCTGGAACGATGTCGCGAAGCAGTATCTTGAAAAGCTTTATGTCACTAATGCTATTGATCATTAAACTTAGTGAGTAAACACGGTCAGTAAGCATTACTCCGCTAGCAAGACAACGTAAGTTAATGTTATTACCCCATCGTTCTCTGTTCAGCTTGAGGTAATAAAAAGCCAATCAAACATGATTGGCTTTTTATTTTTCAGCGTGAGTTATCGGCTGATTAATGCTTACTAATAACGATTATTTAGTAGGTGTAGCGTAGATCTAAGTAATAGTAGCCACCGTTAAAACCAAATGGAGTATTGGTTAATGGGTAAACAAAAATACCATTGAAGTTATTGTCTTCAGGACGTTTCTCTGGGTAGGTATCAAACAGATTTTGCACACCAAGTGTTACCGCAAGTGAATCAGTGGCTTGATAACGGGTACTTAAGTCTGTGGTCCATTTTGCATCGTATTCCACTTCACTCGACGAATAACCTACCGTGTAATCACCAAAGTAGCTGAAACGTAAGTTAGTGGTAAAGTCATCATAATGATGGGTAAAACCAATGTTGCCAGAATGCTTAGAGGTTGCTTCTGTCATACGAATTTCTTCGATGCGATCAAATAACTCACTTTCTAAGCCATCGAGAATAGTCGGTAAATTAACAGACTTAATCTCGGTTTCTTTGTATGAATAAGCAAGATTAGCCGACACATCCCCAAACTGACCTAGGTCAAATTGTTGCGTCATAACTAAATCAATACCCTGGGTTTCTGTATCAACTGCGTTCATAAAGAAACGCGCAGATTCAGCATTGGTGCCAGCAAGCGCTGCAGCAATAACAGGTGAACTTTCTTGATCAACAGAGCCAGACAAAATAATGCGGTCATCAACATTAATTTGATAAGCATCTAATGTCGCGGTAAAACCATCGTCACCGTTATAAACTAGGCCAGCACTGTAAGAGTGTGAGATTTCCGCTTTAAGATCGGGAATATCTAACGCTTGTTTAATTGGCGATAACTGGTTAAAGGTGCCTGATTCACGCGGTACAAATTCGCCAGTGACTGGATCTGGGTCAAAAAAGGTCGACACGTTGGTAAAGTATAACTGTTGCACGCTTGGTGCACGGAAACCAGTGTCAGTGGTTAAGCGAAACGCTAACTTATCGGTCAAATCATAACGACCCGACAATTTCCAGCTGGTATTGCCTCCGAAATCTGAATAATCTTCATAGCGTATCGCCGCCGCCCAATAAAAGTCATCGGTAAGTTGATTTTCAAGTTCAATGTACAAACCAACGTTTGTGCGGTCTTCATCGACTTCAGACTCTTTGGTAAAGCCACCAAAGCCCTGGCTACCACCCGCTTTATTTTCGTAGTCACCTAAAATATAGGACTCTTCTTGACCCGCTTCAATCTCATAGCCACTTTCACGGAAAGTGACGCCTGTGGCGACCATGATTTCTGAATCATTATAAAAATCATAATAGGTAGACGCATCAAGATTGAGGTTTAACTCACTATTAGACAGGGTGCCAGCATAAAAATCGGTTGGACTCGTTGGACCTAAAGAGGCGTTAATGGTGTTTTCAACGTTATATTCAAAGCTGTTGCTACCGTAACCGGCAGAGGCATCAATGTTCCAATCACCTAATTCAGCGTCATAACCCATTACAAATGAATAATCGAGGATTTCAGGGCTAATTTGCGGTAAATAACCGTCTGGGTATACTTCAATAATATTACGTGAATCTATCGCGCGACGGTAAAAAGCACCAGAGGTAGATTCGCGTTGGCTTACGCCACCAAAAGCATACACTTTACTGGTGTCTGTGATGGCTTGTTCAGCATTCACAAATAAGCCGTAGTTATCATAATCGCTGTCACCAACGTGGTGGTTTTTAAGATTAATTGTGTCTTCACGAGGATCTAAACTACCATCAGCCAGTTTCGGGTATTGTTGACGAGAATCTAAACCAGCGCGGTTGGTTGAATTCTTTTGATGCGCTTCTAACGATACGTTAACAAAGCCGTCGTCACTGATGCTAAAGCCCTGGTTAACACCTACACGTACTTGCTCACCATCACCTTCATAGGTTTGGCCTATTTGGGTAGAAATGCTGCCGCCTTCGTCGCTGTCTTTAAGTACAACGTTAATCACGCCGGCAATGGCGTCTGAGCCATAAAGTGCCGACGCGCCGTCACGTAAAATTTCGATGCGCTTAATTGCAGTCATTGGAATGGCATTTAAGTCAACGTTAGAAGAACCTTTACCGACAGTGCCCGACAAATGAACTAACGCAGAACCGTGACGACGTTTACCGTTAACCAACACTAAAGTATGGTCTGGTGACATGCCGCGAAGACTAGCAGGGCGAACCGCATCACTGCCGTCTGTAATGGATGAAAACGGAAAGCTGTAGCTGGGTGCTGCAAACTGTAGCGCTTTTGCGGTTTCGGTAATCCCGGTCGCTTCAAGTTGCTCTGAGGTAATAATATCAACAGGTGTTGGGCTATCAGTGGCTGTGCGCAGGGCAATACGTGAACCAATGACCTGAATACGCTCAAGATTCAGACCTTCCTCTTCAGCCATAGCTGCTGGGGCGGAAATACTGGCGATGACCGCCAAAGATACGAGACTTTTATACATTAGCAATCCTGCGATAACGTTAATAGAAATTATATAACATTATAGACCAGTTTTGCTGGAGATTAGATCTGTTTAATATATGGTGAGTTAGTTTAATACGGCATATGTAATGACACACAGGTATAGTGAAATATACTAATGCAAACAGTTTGTTAATTTACTTTTTAACACAAATAAAAACACCTGTTAAATTTAACAGGTGTTTAACAGTGTAGCCGGTGTCGCTCACGATAATTGATTAGCTAGGCAAACTTGCTTGATGAGCTTTAATAAATTTATCCATCGTCTGTTCGGCTCGTTGTTGCGCAGTGGCCCAAGTGTCAGTTGTTGTCATGGTTTCAACGACTTCGTAATAACACTTAATTTTAGGTTCTGTGCCTGAGGGTCTTACGATGACTCTGGCACCATTTTCTAAGCAGTAAATCAATACATCACTTTTAGGTAAGTCAATGACCGCAGTAGAACCATCGGAAAATGTTCGTAAAGACTGTCTTAGATCATCGCTTGACGTTACCGCCAAACCGGCAATACTGGCTGGTGGTTGTTGGCGTAAATGCTCACCAATGTTTGGCGTATCAGGTTTTAGGGCAATACTGACTTGCGCATTAAGGTGAAAACCATGCAGACGGTAAATTTGCTCTAGCTTGTCCCACACAGTTTGATTTTTGGTGGCCAATTCAGCGCACAACTGTGCAAACGCGACTAATGCAGATAAGCCATCTTTATCCCACACCATGCTGCCCACGGTATAACCCAGCGCTTCTTCATAAGCGAACAAGAATTGGTTATCAGCCTCGCATTTGTTTATTCCTACATTCATCAACCATTTAAAGCCGGTGAGGGTGGTATAGCATGTTGCTTGCATCGATTGTGCAACTTTAGACAACAAACTTGACGACACGATGGTGGTGCCCACTAGACGTTGGTGGGTTGGGGCGTGTGATAATAAATACTCGCCAAACAATACGCCGACTTGATCGCCTGTAAGCATTTTATAGTCGTTTTCAGCAGTACGCACTGCCACAGCAAAACGGTCGGCATCAGGATCGTTGGCACACGCGAGCATGGCCTGATGTTTTTTAGCTTCTGCAATGACTAAATCCATTGCGCCTTTTTCTTCAGGATTAGGGAAGTTAACCGTGGGGAAATCGCCGTCAGGTTCACGTTGTGCCGCGACAGAATAGACTTGGGTGAATCCTGCATCTTTCAACACGGCTTCAGCCATGTCAGCGCCCACACCATGCATAGCGGTGTACGCTAAGCTTACCGGTTGGGTATTAGCATGTTGTTGCAATACACTCGCAGTATGAATGCCTTCGCGGTAGGTTTGGTAAAAATCATCTTCGAGCCAAATCAACTTGGCTTGTTTCTGGGCATCATCAAGCGAGATAAACGGGATGCTCTGGATGGCAGCCTGTTGTATTTGTGCGGCAATACCTGAGTCATGTGGCGGAATAATTTGCGCACCATTTTCCCAATACACCTTATAACCATTGTATTGTGGTGGGTTGTGGCTTGCGGTCACCACAATGCCTGCAGCAGCGTTAAAGTGTTTTACCCCAAAGGCCACTAATGGTGTAGCGGCAACCCGAGCCGTTAACCGAACGGTTATGCCCATTGCGGTCAGCACTCTGGCAGCATCGTGAGCAAATGCATACGAATCATGACGACCGTCATAGCCAATAATCACGCCTCGGCTGGCTGCATCATTAATTTGTGCCAATAAATAGGCACCTAGACCTGCCGTTGTTTGTCTAACAACGAGGCGATTCATTCCCATGGGGCCTGGGCCCACTTCACCACGAAGTCCTGCGGTGCCAAAGGCTAAACGACCTGAAAACATGTTGGTTAAAGCTGTTTCGTCTTGATTGTCGAGTAATGTTTGTAATTGAGCTTGAGTGCTAGGATCGGGGTCTTGTTGTAACCAGTGATGAATTTGATGCTGTAAGTGGGTATTCATGATCAACCTCATTGATAATCATTTTCAATTGCTGCATTAACAGTAGAAAAATAACGGCATAAGAACAAGTAAAATTACGATATTTACTGGTTAAATAACCAAATCAATACATATTAATAACCTATTAATGCCATTAATATACGACCGTGAAGAGGGGATCCGTCACATAAAAAAACGCGTACTACTGAGTAATACGCGTTTGTTGCCCTAAGGTTGTCCTAAAGCACTTAACTAATAGTATGTTATGGGGCTTTTACTGTTTAAGCTTTTGGAAAGTTCTGTGGGAAGAAAGCTCGTTTTGCTTCTTCGTCAAACTCGCCTTTAAAGGCAACATCTTTTCCAAAATTACGAGCCGTTTCAATGGCAGGGCGTGCACTCACGCGATCAAACCAGCGCTGTAGATTAGGGTATGGTGCTAAACCTTCCTCACCAAGCACAACCGTCGCTTTATCAATCCAACCCCATGCAGAAACGTCCGCAATGGTGTATTCATCACCCACTAGGTACTCACGACCCGCTAAATGATCGTTTAATACTTCGTAATGGCGCTGTGCTTCACGTGAATAACGGTTAGTGGCATAGGCGATTTTTTCAGGAGCATGGTGTCTAAAATGCACGGATTGACCAGAAAAAGGACCAAGACCAGTGGCAATAAACATTAACCACGACAACAACTCACCGCGATCTTCCGCTTTACCCGTTAACTGGCCAGACTTATCAGCCAGGTATAACAAAATCGCGTTAGAGTCGAAAACTCTTACGCCATTATCATCAATCGCAGGCGTTTTAGCATTGGGGTTAATCGCTTTAAATTCAGCAGTATGTTGCTCACCTTTAAGAGTATCTACAGGCACAAGCTCAAACGGTAAACCTGTTTCAGCTAAGAATAGAGCAACTTTCATTGGGTTAGGGCCAGGGTGGAAATAAAACTTAAGCATGTGAACTCCTTTTTCAGTTAAGGCTGATATTGAAACAGGTTTTGAGTGAATGCTCAAGAAGTATTTGAGCGAGTGGTCAAAGATGTTAATGCTTGTCGCGGAATATCACAGCGCAAATTAAGCATATAAACGCCTTCGTTTCTCGGGTATATGGTTCAAAAGTGGGTACTCGCTGAACCAATTAAAGTTATTGCCGGCTAATGCTTATTAGTTAAAATACCTTGCTGTAAAAAATTGACTATGCAGATTGGGTTCATTAGGTTGGCTAACGCGATACGTGAGGAATAACATGAAAGAGGAATATGAATATCAATTGATTGCGTTTATTAACGCTGAGATGCAACAAGATTTAGCCCATGATCTTAATCATGTGTTTAGAGTGGTTAACACGGCTAAAGCATTATGTGTCAGTGAAGGCGCTGACTCTGCGATAGTCATACCAGCAGCTTATTTACACGATTGCTTCTCGTTTGCTAAAAATCATCCAGAGCGTGCTCAAAGTTCACGTTATGCGGCAGATAAAGCCATCGCGTTTTTAGGCAGTATAGATTATCCAACTCAATTTTTACCTGCCATTCACCATGCGATAGTTGCGCACAGCTTTAGCGCCAATGTTGCTCCACAAAGTGTAGAAGCTAAAATTGTTCAAGATGCCGACAGGTTAGATGCATTAGGCGCCATAGGTATTGCAAGGTGTCTTCAAGTCAGCACCAGCCTTGGTGTGAGCTTGTATAATGTGGATGATCCATTTTGTATAAACAGACAAGCTAATGATCGTCTTTTTGCGATTGACCACTTTTACACAAAATTATTTAAGCTTGCTGACACTATGCACACTGAATCTGCAAAAATAGAAGCCAGCAAAAGAATTGAGTATATGAAAAGCTTTTTGGCTCAATTAAATACTGAGATTTAACGACCTATACTATTGTTTATTAAGACTCTCTAATAAGGGCAAGATTTTACTGACTTTATCAAAGCTTTCTTGATACTCCGCTTTCGCATCAGAATCCGCCACAATACCGCCGCCAGCCCAACAATAAATACGGTTTTGCTCTGTAACTAAGGTGCGAATGGTAATACTGGTGTCCATATTACCGTCCTGGCTGATGTAACCAATACTGCCGCAATAAAGATTACGTCTTGATGGTTCTAACTCTTCAATAATTTGCATGGCGCGTATTTTAGGCGCGCCAGTAATCGAACCGCCAGGAAAGGCGGCCTGGAGTAAATCAAAGGCATTATGATCGGCTGCCAGTGTGGCGGTAACTGTGCTCACTAAATGATGCACCGCAGGAAAGCTTTCAATAGCGAATAATGTCGGCACCTTAACACTGCCAGGCGCTGCTACTTTACCTATATCGTTACGCAGTAAATCCACAATCATGACATTTTCAGCGCGATCTTTTTCAGAATGGCTTAGGGTGTAGGCAGCAAGCTGATCCTGAACGGGGTCAAGACTGCGTGGCAAGGTGCCTTTAATAGGTTTTGTTTCAATGTATTGATGTTGTAAACGTATAAAGCGTTCAGGCGAAATGGATAACACACAATGCTCGGGTAAACGCATAAATGCTGAAAAGGGCGCTTGGTTAGCATGCGACAATGCACAATAAGCCTGCCATTCGTCACCTTGATAGTGTGCTTCAAAACGCTGAGTTAAATTGATTTGATAGCAATCGCCGCTAAGTAAATACTCATGTACCTGAGCAAATTTTTGCTGGTATTGCTGCTCAGTGAGTTGATTTTGCCATGCTGAGGTTAAGGTGAAATCTTGTGTGGCCGCTTGAGACACTTTATTGAGGTTATACTGATTTTTTATTTTTGATTGAATTAAATTCACTTCAGTTTCAAGCGCTATCTTTCCATTATAATGGTAAGCAAACCAGCACTTTTCGGTATAGCAATAAAGCAAGCAAAAATCGTAAAACCCGATATTCATCTCTTGCAGGTGAATATCTTTGTTGGCAATTTTTGGCAGTTTTTCAATTGTCCGGCCTAAATCATAACCCCATGCGCCGACGGCGCCAACACTAAATGGGTGTTCACATGCTTGTTGAGTGGGATAAAGCAAAGTGTGAATGTGGGCTAAGTTTTCAAGGGGCGACAGCGCAGCAGAAGGCGTAATATTCAGTTGCGCAATATCCTGATGGATTGGGGTAAATTGACACTGGCCATCATCGCTAGTTAAGGTCGCAATAGGATTAAAGGCAATAATGTCAAACTTCGCATCTGGGTGCGCGGCATTGGCGGAGTCGAGTAATATGGCCCAGGGGTTATCACTAAATAATGCAAACAGTTGTTTAGTGTCAATTTCCCAATCTAATTTTTGCCCATAGAGTGCGTTTTTTACCCGCGCAAACATCGATTACCCTTATCTAAAAATGTGATGTAGCCCAAAAAGGATGGAAAGAGTATCATATTGGTCTAAATAGTTAACCTCGTTTGGTAGCCGTTTAATGACGCGTGATTGAGTCAGTTAATAATAACGAGATGGTTACCCAAACGTTTCTGTTGATAAAGATAATAATGTTAGGCCGCAATGGCTGCTGGAGCGCCCCATATGTCGAGCAATACCCCCACAACGATTTCCAATACTCCTGTTGTAATTAAACAGGCCGACTTTATTGAGAGTATCGCTGATTCACTGCAATACATTTCTTACTATCACCCAAAAGATTTTGTTGATGCGATGTACAATGCCTACAAGCGTGAACAAAGTGCTGCAGCTAAAGATGCGATTGCACAAATCTTAATTAACTCGCGTATGTCAGCAGAAGGTAAGCGTCCGCTGTGTCAAGACACCGGTATTGTGACCACATTTGTTAAAATTGGTATGTCTGTACAGTGGGATAAAACAGACATGACAGTACAAGAAATGGTCGATGAAGGTGTTCGCCGCGCTTACACCAATCCAGATAACCCATTGCGTGCATCGATTGTCGCCGATCCTGCTGGCACACGTAAAAACACCAAAGACAACACCCCGTCAGTGGTACACATTGATATGGTTGCCGGCAATCAAGTTGAAGTAATGATTGCAGCCAAAGGCGGCGGTTCTGAAAACAAATCTAAAATGGCAATGTTAAACCCGTCTGATGATATCGCTGCCTGGGTTGAAAAAACCTTACCGACTATGGGCGCAGGTTGGTGTCCACCAGGCATGCTTGGCATAGGTATTGGCGGTACGGCTGAAAAAGCCGCAGTAATGGCAAAAGAGTCATTAATGGATCCGGTTGATATTCACGAGTTAATGGCGCGCGGTGCGGTAACGACCGAAGAGAAATTACGTTTAGATATTTTTGAGCGCGCTAACAACCTAGGTATAGGTGCCCAAGGTTTAGGTGGTTTAACCACAGTGCTAGACATTAAAATCAAATCAGCGCCAACTCATGCAGCCTCAAAGCCAGTGGTGATGATCCCAAATTGCGCGGCAACTCGCCATGTGCATTTTCATTTAGACGGTACAGGCCCAGTTGATTTAGCACCACCATCATTATCTGATTGGCCAGAAATCACTCGCGAAGCGGGCGAGAACACTCATCGTGTCAATCTAGATAACATCACTCAAGCTGAAATCGAAACCTGGAAGAGCGGCGATACCTTATTACTTAACGGTAAAATGCTAACCGGTCGCGATGCTGCGCATAAGCGTATTCAATCGCTATTAGATTCTGGCGAAGGTTTACCTGCAGGCGTTGATTTTACCGGCAAGTTTATTTACTACGTTGGCCCAGTTGATCCAGTGCGTGATGAAGTTGTAGGCCCAGCAGGCCCAACAACGGCAACCCGTATGGATAAATTCACCGACATGATGTTAGACAAAACCGGTCTAATGGGCATGATTGGTAAATCTGAGCGTGGCCCTGAAACCGTAGCGTCAATTAAAAAGCACAAAGCTGTTTATTTAATGGCTGTGGGCGGCGCAGCTTATTTAGTGTCTAAAGCGATTAAAAAAGCCCGTGTTGTTGCATTTGAAGACTTGGGAATGGAAGCCATTTACGAGTTTGACGTTCAAGATATGCCGGTTACCGTTGCTGTAGACTCTAATGGCGTTAACGCTCATGAGACTGGACCTGCAATATGGAAAATCAATATTGCAAATAGCAAAGCTAAGTAATCGCATGCTGCTAGAAAGCATCGATAAGCTTGTTAAACAACAAGATGTCATGTGATAAGACGCTCAAGTTTACAGCTTTTTACAAAAGGCCTGTTGCTTGAGCGTTTTGCTTTCGCTAGTCTGCAATAGATATTGATATGTTGATCCTAAATTAGGTTCAGCATGATTTCTACCTAAAACAACTGAGACTCTATAACAATGAAAAAGTCCTCTGTATTATTTGCACTGGTTGCCGCCGGAATGGCAACGTCAGCGCTGGCGGCTGAGCCGACACCTTTTAATGTGCAGCAACTCGTTAATTTAAATAAAGTTCATTCAGCTGCTGTGTCAAACGACGGTAAAAACCTCGTTTATGGCGTTAAAGTCGTTGATGAAAAAGGCGAGGCGAGTTCGGATCTGTACTTGCTCGATTTAAGCAACAAAAACGCTAAACCTAAACAGCTAACGGCTGCTGCGGGTACTGAACATGATGTGAGTTTTTCATCAGATGGGCAGTCGATTTATTTCCTTGCCAGCCGCACGGGTAGCAGTCAGTTATATCAGTTAGCCCTCAACGGTGGCGAAGCCATCGCGGTAACGGATTTACCGTTAGATGTGAATGGCTACAAATTGTCTCAAGATGGCAAGCAAGTTGTTATGACCATGCGCGTGTTTCCTGAGTGTAAAGACTTAGCGTGTTCTAAAGACAAGTTTACTGCCATTGATGAAAGCAAAACGTCTGGCCGCGAATATAAGCAATTAATGGTTCGTCACTGGGATACCTGGGAAGACCATGCACGTAACCATTTATTTGTAGCGCAATTAAACGGTAAAAAAATCACTGAGCCAACCAATGTTACCGCTAATCGCGACACTGAAACGCCTCCTAAGCCATTTTCTGGAATGGAAGAAGTGACTTTTACGCCAGATGGTAAATACGTGGTGTATAGCGCAAAAGCGCCAAGTAGCGATCAAGCCTGGACAACCAATTATGATTTATGGCAAGTACCTGTGGCAGGTGGCGAAACTGTTAATTTAACCGAAGCCAATACCGCATGGGACTCACAGCCTACATTTTCTGCTGATGGTCGTTATTTAGCGTACTTAGCCATGACCAAGCCAGGTTATGAAGCAGACCGTTACCGCATCATGTTACGTGACAATGTCACAGGACAGGAAAAAGAAGTCGCGCCTCTATGGGATCGCAGTGCAAGTTCGCTTAATTTCAGTGCCGATGGTCGTACTTTATATGTCACCGCGCAAGATGTGGGTCAGGTCACTATTTTTGAAGTGAACACTCAATTTGGTGATGTGCGTCCTATTTATAATCAAGGCAGCAATAGTTTAATCGCGGTCACTAACAACAAATTGATTTTCCAAAAGTCATCACTGGTTGAACCAGGCGATCTATATAGCGTAACGGCAGAAGGTGAGCAACTTACTAAGCTAACTGACGTCAACAAAGATAAATTGGCCAATATTAAATTTGGCGAGTTTGAACAGTTCAACTTTAAAGGTTGGAATGATGAAACCGTACATGGTTACTGGATAAAACCGGCTAATTATGAAGAAGGTAAAAAATACCCAATCGCGTATTTAGTACACGGTGGCCCACAAGGTTCATTTGGCAATGGATTCAGTGGTCGTTGGAATGCCCAGCTTTGGGCTGGCGCAGGTTATGGCGTAGTGATGGTCGACTTCCACGGTTCTACCGGTTATGGCCAAACATTTACTGACTCAATCGGTAAAGATTGGGGCGGCAAGCCACTGGAAGATCTTAAAAAGGGCATGGCGTCTGTCACCACTCAGCAACCTTGGTTAGATGCAAACAATGCTTGTGCATTAGGTGGCTCATACGGTGGATACATGATGAACTGGTTCCAAGGTAAATGGAACGATGGTTTCAAGTGTCTTGTTAACCATGCGGGTCTATTTGACATGCGTTCAATGTACTACGTAACAGAAGAGCTATGGTTCCCTGAATATGAATTTGGCGGTTCGTACGACAAAAACAAAGAACTGTTTGAGAAGTTTAACCCAGTTAACTATGTTGAAAACTGGAAAACGCCAATGTTAGTCATTCACGGTGAAAAAGATTACCGCGTACCTTATGGTCAAGGCCTGGCGGCATACACTTACATGCAACGTAATGGTATCCCATCTGAGTTGTTAGTATTCCCTGATGAAAATCACTGGATTTTAAACCAGGACAACCTGCAACAATGGTACAAAAATGTACTCGGTTGGATGGATCGCTGGACAGCAAAATAGTCATTACGATGAAATGACGCAATACCGTTAATATGACTTAACGGTAAGACTCAATTAAACAGAGATGTCACTTAAGGTGACATCTCTTTTTTTATGAACGAAATAACAGTAATGTTAGAATTTTTCATCATGATGGTTTTATGTTCAATGTTATGATTTGTTATTTATCGACATATCTTTAAGGTATACAGCCACTAAAATCGTTTTATGGGTATATATTCAGCAATAATGAGAGTGATCAGACATAAAAACTCAGCAGATCGGCTTAAAATGTAATAAAATTACTTCCATATTAAATTTTTAATTCGTTTAGCGATTATATTAATGAGATTACTGCATGTTCGCATTAGCTTTTGTATGGCAAAATGGCTCTGAAATAACAAAAAATCTCATTATGTAAATCCACATGTTTCGGCTACATTAGCGCGCTCAGAATTGAGCTTCAAATCAGGTAATATCAAGAGGGTTTAGTTAGTGGATTTTATGCTTTATATCAAGTTCTTCTTAGGACTGTTAGCCATCATTAACCCTATAGGGTTATTACCTGTATTTGTGAGCTTAACCAGCCATCAAACTGAAGCGGATCGCCAAAATACTAATCGTGATGCAAATATTGCCGTAGTGATCATTTTATTGGTGACAGCAATAGCAGGGCATTACATTCTTAGTATGTTCAGTATTTCATTATCGGCTTTTCGTATTGCCGGTGGTAGCTTGATTTGTATTATTGCGATGTCGATGTTGCAAGGTAAAATCAGTGAAGTGAAACGTAACCAGGAAGAAGACCGTGAGTCTTCAGGTATGGAATCTGTTGCAGTTGTGCCATTGGCTTTGCCATTAATGGCTGGTCCCGGTGCCATTAGTGCGGTGATTGTGTTTGCAGCGGAGCATCACCAAATAACCAACTACATTGGTATGTTTTTAACCATTATTACCTTAGGCCTTGTCAGCTGGGGATTATTCCGGATGGCGCCAATGCTGTTTAAATTATTAGGTAAAACTGGCATTAACGTAATTACCCGTCTAATGGGTCTACTGATGTTGTCTTTAGGCATTGAAGTGATCGCCGCAGGTGTTAAAGGCTTATTTCCAACCTTAATTGGGTAGATTTTGCCTAAGTTGCCGAGCATTTGTGCAAACGCTTGTATAGTGGGGTTATTTCGCTTGACCCGCTATCGGCATTTGCGTAAAGTACGCCACGATTAACATCACAGCTGCTATAGGACGTTAACGTCTACAACACTGTGATGCTTTATTAAATATGCAAGGTTAGATTGATAACGCGTATATTTAATGAAAGCGAATAAATGGATTTGAATATGTCATGTATTTGAATCCGACAAATTGGTGAGCTGGCTGAGTGGCTGAAGGCGCACGCCTGGAAAGTGTGTTTAGGTTTATCCCTAACGAGAGTTCGAATCTCTCGCTCACCGCCAAATATGAAAAAAGACGTCTTCGGACGTCTTTTTTCATTTCTAATAGATTATTTTCACTCAAGTGTATTGACCTATGAGTGAATGCTATACTGACCCCACGCTATTTTTTATCCTACTTATTGAGTACTCATTTCATGCCATTTTCGACACTTGGATTACGCGACACTATTGTCAAAGCCTTAGCTGAAGTGGGTTATAGCAACCCAACGCCTATTCAACAACAAACCATTCCGGTGATTTTACAAGGTAAAAACCTACTTGCCGCCGCGCAAACCGGTACCGGTAAAACCGCAAGTTTTGTGCTACCAATATTAGAACGTTTAGCCGACACGCAAACGGAACGCAAAAAGCGCATTCGCGCCCTCATTTTAACGCCTACCCGTGAACTTGCTGTACAGATCCAAAGTAACATAGTGGCTTATGCCAAACATGTGGGTGTGAGCTCGTTTGTGATTTATGGTGGTGTTGATGAAAAGCCGCAAAAACAAGCGTTGCTCGACGGTGTCGATATTTTAGTGGCAACCCCTGGGCGTCTGCTCGATTTATACACCCAGCGTGCCGTGCATTTTGACGAAGTCGAAGTATTAGTGCTCGACGAAGCTGACCGCATGCTAGATATGGGCTTTATTGAAGACATCAATAAAATCATTGATAAACTGCCATCAGAACGTCAAAGCTTATTGTTTTCTGCAACACTGTCGAACCAAGTTCGTGCACTGGCTAAAACGGCTATTCATCGCCCTGTTGAAATCTCAGTGATTGCTGATAAAAACTCAGCGCCAAAAATCTCACAATGGTTAACTACGGTTGATAAAGACAAAAAATCTGCTTTATTAAGTCATTTGATTAAAACCGAAGCCTGGGACCAAGCGCTTATTTTTATTGAAACCAAGCAAGGTGCCGCCAAGTTAGTCAGCCAATTAGAAAAACGTGATATCGAGGCGGAGTGCATCCACAGTGGCCGCAGTCAGCCTGTGCGTGAACAAATTTTAGCGGATTTTAAATCGGGTAAAATTAAGTATCTGGTGGCGACAGGGATTGCATCTCGCGGTATCGATATTGACGATTTATCACGGGTGATTAACTACGACTTACCATTTCCTGCGGATGATTATATTCACCGTATTGGTCGTACTGGCCGTGCAGGTGCTGCTGGTGAAGCGATATCGTTTGTCTCTAAAGATGATTTTAAGAACTTGTGCATGATTGAGAGCCGTTTGGGCCATTTGTTAGCGCGTAAAGTCATTGATGGATTTGAGCCGAATAAGCCGGTGCCAGAGTCTATTCTCAATCACATGCCTAAAAGTCGTCAAAATAAACCCCAAACGCAGGATGAAAGACCGACATTAAGTTTAGGTAAATCTAAAAGCTATAACACAGATTTTAGAAAAGCCAAAACTCAGAAAGCGCCTGTTAAGAAAGGACCAAAGCCAAATCCTTGGAATCTATAAACTTATTGCTTATGGATTAAAGATTCACTCATGAGGTGCTTACACGTTAAGCGCTTTAGTAATGATGTTGTGACCAGTTAACTTGTGGTTTTTGCAGACAGGCAAGGGCAGTCATCTGGCAGTACCATTCGCAGCGCGTGTGGTACAACTTCAAAACGCATTTGCTTACTTGGGTATGGCTCGCCATCAAGATTAAGTGGCAACTCAATCGGGAAATCGATTTCAAGCCAACGAGTTTGAAAATGATAACAAAATTTCGCTTCACTACTTAGAGTGGATATTTCCTCTATCACGGTGGGAATGTCTAAAGGTGAAAAAGACTTCAACAAGGTTACATCCATCAAACCGTCATCAATATATGCTTTTGGTGCTAACAGCTGTCCACCACCCGCTTGACGGCCATTACACATCGCACCAACAACAATCTCGCCTTCAAACCTTCCTTTAACGGTTGTGATGTTTCCTTGATAAGGCTTAAATCCTAGCGCTTTAGCCAATCCGGTTAAGGTATAAGCGCCGCCACCTAAAAAATCTTTTAACTCGCTTGGTGTTTCGGCAGTGACTTGTGCGCCAAAACCTGCAACTGCAGCGTTTATAAAATACTGCAGTGTTGGGTGGTTATCATCAAGATTTGATGCGTTAATCACATCAACATAAAACGCGTTACCTGTAATAGCCAACCGCAAAGCTGATGGAATATGTACAGGGATATGGCAAGCGCTAGCAAAATCATTTGCTGTACCTAAAGGCAATAAAGCCAGCGCTATGTTATTTGCAGGAGCGTCATTGAGTTGCAACGCAGTGACGGCTTCGTTTAAGGTTCCATCACCGCCGCCCACAACAATTCGTGCAACATTATCGTTAATCGCTTCATCGATAAAACGCTGCATATCAGCGTGTTCCCACGTAACCCGAACATCGATAATATGACCTTCATCCCGAAGCCGCATAACGGTTTGTCTTATCTCGGCAATCGCCGCTTTTTTACCGTTAAGGATCAGTCGAATGTGGCTCGCTTGCATGGTGTTTTCCTTCATAGATACACACAATAGGGTAGACGATAAAGATAACGAGTGAATGGCTCAAATGGATATCTATTTATTGACGGCATAAGTATCATTTAGTGTCACAAAAGATGTCTAGTTGCTGCAAATAGTAAACGAACATGGTTAACTATGGACATTGTGAGAATCTATTTTTCGACTTGAGCGTTAACCAGATAGTTAACGCTATGTAAGCGACGATTAAACACCAATTAAAAATACAAAAACGATAAACTTAGGGATATAAAATGAATAAAGCATTATTGCCGTTGGCTGTCTCATTTGCACTAGCCAGTTTGCTAGGCTGTAGCGACAATCAAACGAGTGTAGCAACTGAGCAAACTACAGCAACAAAAGACGTTACCACACCAGTAGCTGCAGTAGAATTAAACTTTAACGATTATTCACAACAGTTTATTGATGAGTTATGGACACTGTCGCCAACATGGGCGCTTTACAGTGGTAAACACGTAAACGATGGCTACCTTGATATTCCGAATCAGCAGAGCCGTGACAGCACATTGGCTTTTGTTGATAAACAGGAAACCGCACTGGCACAATTTGATCCATTAACGTTAACGGCTAATCAGCAGATTGATTATAAATTACTGGTTAACCTTATTGAGTCGATGAAGTGGGGTGTACAACGTTTTAAAAGCTGGCAATGGGATCCGTCTAACTACAATGTGTCTGGTGGCTTTGCGCAAATCATTAACGAAGATTTTGCCCCTCTAGATGAACGTTTAACCTCCGTTATTGCCCGATTAGAAAATGTACCTGCTTATTACGAAGCGGCAAGAGCTAACATTAGTGATCCAACACTGGAGCATACTCAATTAGCCATCATGCAAAACCAAGGTGCGTTTTCAGTACTGTCTGATGCGCTTGTTAAACAAGTCGCAGACTCCGGCTTAACGGCAGAGCAAAAAGCGTTGTTTACCTCACGTTTTGATGCGGCTACTGCTGCGATAACCCAGCACATTGAATGGTTAACGGCACTTGAAGTCAAACTGACCAAAGATGGCGCGCGAGATTTTCGTATTGGCGAAACCTTATACGAAGAAAAGTTTGCCTTTGATATTCAGTCTGGGATGACAGCAAAACAGCTATTTGACAAAGCGGTTGCAGATAAAAATCAAATTCAGCAAGAAATGGCTAAAATCACCACCCAAATATGGTCTAAGTACATCAAAACGCCACAGCCAACAGATGACAAATTGGCCATTCGTCAGTTAATCGATGTGTTATCGGCTAAACATGTTAAGCGCGAAGATTTTGTGCAAGAAGTGCGCAAACAAATTCCTGAACTGATTAAGTTTGTTAACGACAAGCAATTAGTCACCCTCGACCCTAAAAAGCCGTTAATCGTACGTGAGACTCCAGAATACATGCGCGGGTTTGCAGGAGCGTCAATCAGTGCGCCAGGGCCTTACGATCAAGGCGGTAATACCTACTATAACGTATCGCCGTTAGATGGCATGAGCGATGAATCTGCAGAAAGCTATTTACGTGAATATAATCATTGGATTTTACAGGTGCTTAATATTCATGAGGCGATCCCGGGTCATTACACTCAGCTTGTGTATTCAAACCAATCACCAAGCCTGGTAAAAAGCTTGTTTGGTAACGGAGCGATGGTTGAAGGTTGGGCGGTATACACTGAGCGCATGATGTTAGAAGAGGGCTATGGTGATTTTGAACCTGAAATGTGGCTGATGTATTACAAGTGGAATTTACGGGTTATTTGCAACACCATTCTTGATTACAGCATCCAGGTGAATGGTATGGGCGAACAAGACGTGATTAATTTACTTGAAAACGAAGCGTTCCAACAACGCGCAGAAGCTGAAGGAAAATGGCGCCGTGCAACGTTAAGCCAGGTCCAGTTAACGAGCTACTATGCTGGCTATCGTGAAATTTATGATTTCCGTGAGCAGCAAAAAGCCAAGTTAGATGATGATTTTGACTTAAAACAGTTCCATGAACAGTTTTTAAGTTATGGCAGTGCGCCAGTTAAGTTCATTAAGCAATTAATGAGCGAAAAATAATCGTCAAAGCTGCGTGAGTGTAAATAAAATGGTCTGAATGTTCAGGCCATTTTTTATGCCTGATGAAAATGAATGCCCATATTGTGATGTAGGAACATAGTCAGTTGTTAATTGTTGTGATAATCTAAATAGAAATCGTTATCATTAAGTGGTTAGGCATGA
The DNA here is from genome assembly GCF_059758095.1 of Shewanella sp. MF05913. Taxonomy (NCBI): domain Bacteria; kingdom Pseudomonadati; phylum Pseudomonadota; class Gammaproteobacteria; order Alteromonadales; family Shewanellaceae; genus Shewanella; species Shewanella sp. MF05913. Next base: position 36,538 of record NZ_JCAYNT010000012.1, on the reverse strand, counting down.
AACACATTCTATTAATTGATCTACATTCTGCAGCTCATGAGTTATTTCATCAACTTAGCGCGCAAGGGTACTATGTCCATCAAGTCGATAATGCCTTTGATGCACTGATCAAAATGGAAACGTTAACCCTGGAAGCCATATTACTTGATTTTTCTGTGCCTAAAATGGATTCCTTTTGGTTATTGGTAGCCCGACAAGCCCCGACGCCGATTATTGTCATTGCAGATGCGAACAATGAACTTGAGCGTATTAATGCTCTTGAGTTGGGTGCCGACGATTATTTGAGCCAGCCAGTTAACGTTCGTGAGTTGCAACTGCGCCTAAATGTGCTCAAGCGCCGTTCGCAACCCGCAATTAATGACGTAAAACCTGCCCAAATTAGCTTTGAAGACGACACTTATACGGTCAATTTAGTGGATAACGCGTTAGTGTTAACACAAACTGAATATCGCTTGTTTAAGTATTTATTTGAACATCAGGGTGAGGTCGTGACAAAAGCGGAATTACAACAACGGGTACTACACAAAGAACATGGCCGGTTTGATCGTAATTTAGACATGCACATCAGTAATACTCGGCGTAAGTTAGTTAAAGGCAATCTGCCAAGAGAAATGATCAATACGGTACGCGGTCAAGGTTACAGCTTTAGTTTTTAAAAGGTTCACACTAATAGCCGCATTTGATAAGCTATGGCGCATAAAAAAAGGTATAGACCGAGTTCAGGTTAAATATAAGCGCAAGCAAATTAAAGGAAATTCCAATGCGGATCAGTGCAAACTTTGACGGTGGCAATATTAACGTCATCAAGATCGACAAACACGATGACATTCAACTCGCTATTCGTCCTGACTTTGGCGATGAATTCTATCAATGGTTTAATTTCCGTTTAGAAGGTGAAGTCGGTCAAACTTATACCTTAAATATCCTTAACGCAGGCACGGCATCTTATCCAAAAGGCTGGGAAGATTATCAAGCAGTGGCAAGTTACGACCGTCAAACCTGGTTTAGACTGCCAACGCAATATGAAAATGGCGTGCTCACTATTCAAGCCGAGCTAGACTGTGAAGCAATGCAAATTGCCTACTTTGCACCTTACAGCTACGAGCGTCACCTAGACCTCATCAGTGAAGCCCAATTACACCCATCAGTGAGTCTTGAGCATTTAGGCTTAACCTTAGATGGTCGTGACATGACGTTGCTAAAAATTGGTGATGGCGACTCAGACAAGAAAAATATCTGGATTACCGCACGTCAACATCCTGGCGAAACCATGGCCGAATGGTTAGTAGAAGGTTTACTCAACCGTTTACTAGACGGCGATTGCCCAACGTCTAAAGCGCTGTTAGACAAGGCAAATTTTTATATCGTACCGAACATGAACCCAGACGGAAGCGCACGTGGTCATTTACGTACCAATGCTGTGGGCACCAATTTAAACCGTGAATGGCAAACGCCGAGCCTAGAAAAAAGCCCAGAAGTGTATTATGTAGTGAACAAAATGCAGCAAACTGGCGTAGATCTATTTTACGATGTGCATGGTGATGAAGGTTTACCGTATGTATTTTTAGCGGGTTGTGAAGGTGTGCCAAATTACAATGATAAAATGGCCGCATTACAACAACAGTTTGTTAGCGCTTTAACCATTGCCAGTGCGGATTTCCAAACGGAGTTTGGTTATGACAAAGACGAGCCTGGTAAAGCTAATTTAACAGTGGGTTCTAACTGGGTAGCAAATACATTCTCATGTTTATCTAATACATTAGAAATGCCGTTTAAAGACAACGCAAACCTAGCCGATCCATTTGTTGGTTGGTCTCCAGAGCGCAGTATTTATTTAGGCGAAGCTTCATTGGTAGCCATGCTCGCTGTCGTTGATAGCTTATAATCTCAATTGAACTCAGCAGGAACGGTATAACATGGCGTTAGTTGCATGCCCTAAATGTCAAAAACGTATTTCCAGCCAAGCCAAACAATGTCCGCATTGTAAAACTGATTTGTCTGGTAATACGCAATCTTTGTCTGTTATTAGTCATATAGAGCGTTCAAACAGTTTAATGAACCAAAGTTTTATCTATTTGACCTTATTCATTGCAGGTGTAGTGGTGTGGTTTTGGGGCGGCGAACCTGCTCAAGGTGTCACCTTGTACTTAGCTGTGGCCAGCTTTGTGGCAGGTTTTACAGGTTACTTGATCACTCGGATCAGAATTGTGTTACATAAACGGAAATCAGTATGAACGATATCAATAAAGTCATCGATGAAATGCCAGATGAAGTGTACCAGCGTTTATTGTCTGCCACTGAATTAGGTAAATGGGATGACGGAACTGTGTTGACCGAGCAGCAGCGAGAATCAACGTTACAAGTCGTGATGATGTATCAAGCGCGTAAGTTGAATCAAACGGAGCATTTTACCATCGCATCAGGTGGTAACATTAATGAACTGTCTAAAACTGAATTGAAAAAACAGTTTAAAGGTGAAGCGATTGCTGAGTTTAAAGAAGCAGACCTGTAATTTATCCATTGCTAGCAACCGATAAATTCTGCGTAGAGTACGACCGCTCACTACCATGAGTGAAATTAATTGATGAAAAATGCGAACCGCTAGGTTCGCATTTTTATTTTTTATAGGATATAAAATCAATGATTTATTGATTATCCTTCAGTAAGCTCACCAATCAGATTTTGTTGCATACGGTGTTTGATTTGATTTGATGTCAAACCAATTGATAGTAAATAATGCAGTTTAGCGAGTGCGGCTTCAATGGTCATGTCTGATCCGCTAATCACGCCAGCTTGAGCCAGTGCATTACCCGTCGCATAACCGCCCATATTGACTTTCCCCTGAAAACACTGCGTTAGGTTCACTAACACAATACCGCGTTCGTCAGCCTGTTTCAGCGTGTCTAACAGTTGTTTATCTTGCGGTGCATTACCAACGCCAAAGGTGAGCAAGATTAAAGCTTTAACGGGTTGCTGCAAAATGTTGATAAAAATTTCAGTTGAAATACCGGGGTATAACGTCACCACGCCAACAGGTTGCGGGCTAATGGTCACCACTTCGAGCGGCTGATCGGTGGGCGCACTGATTTTTCCCGCCTTAAGGTTAATTTTTATGCCAGCCTCTAACAATATCGGAAAGTTCGGTGAAGCAAAGGCATCAAAACCATCGGCATGAGCTTTGGTTGAGCGGTTACCACGGAACAATTTATTATTAAAAAACAAACAGACTTCTGCCACAGGGTAGTTCGCAGCAATGTATAACGAATTAAGTAGGTTGGTTTGACCGTCAGAGCGCAATTGCGCTAATGGAATTTGCGAACCTGTCACAATGACGGGTTTGGATAAACCTTGCAACATAAACGACAGTGCCGATGCGGTATATGCCATGGTGTCAGTACCATGCAAAATCACAAAGCCGTCGTATTTGTCGTAGTTGGCCTGAATATCATTGGCAATCATTTGCCAATCGGGCGGTGCCATGTTCGATGAGTCGATGAGTGGACTGTATTCGTGGATAACAAAATTAGGCATTTCATCATGATAAAACTCTGGCATAGATTGAACACAATCTGTTAAAAAACCGGCAACGGGTACAAACCCATTCGCGGTTTTTTGCATGCCGATAGTACCGCCAGTATATGCAACGTAAATCGAGCGTTTTGTCATGAAGTTTGGACTCAAATAAAGCAACCATTGAAGATATCGCAAATTATACGAGTTTATTTAACGATACCCAATAAAAAAGCCTGCAATGCAGGCTTTTTTTGAATAATCTTCATCTTATGCGGCTTGGTTATTCTGCAAAAGAGGGCTAACCGTGATTAATAGCTACATTGTTCACAATAAAGGTAAGCATTATTTGGGTCATCAAATTTTGAAAACTCTTCATAAACCCCCGCCCATTGCTTAACCATTTTCTCAACCATGGTTGTTTTACCAAAACTTTCTGGCATATATGATGCTGACGCGCCGAGAACTTGTTGCATTAACTGTTGTTCAGCAGATAATTCTTGCTCGATAAGCTTCACATCAAACTTATCCATTTTGGCTAATTCTGCTGCTTTGGCTAATGCCGCTTCCATATCGCCTAATTCATCAACTAACCCTAAGGTCAGCGCACGTTTACCTGTCCAGACGCGGCCTTGAGCAATGCTATCAACCTGTTCTAAGGTCATATGGCGCTCTTGCGCCACTAACGAGATAAACTCGTGATAACCGCGTTCAATATGACGTTGAATCACTGCAGCAACTTGTGGACTCAGCTCGCGAGCTGGAGATAAACCGGCCCAGTCTGATGTGGCAACGCCGTCTGATGTGACACCAATATGAGTCAGTGCTTTCTCAAAAGTGGCAAACATACCAAAAATACCAATCGAGCCGGTTAGGGTGGTTGGCGTTGCAATAATATAGTCTGCACTGGCTGCAATCCAATAGCCGCCTGATGCGGCTAAACTGCCCATGCTAACCACAACAGGTTTGCCAGCCGCTTTGAGTGCCAATACTTCTTGGCGAATCTGTTCTGACGCAAATGCACTGCCACCAGGGCTGTCTACACGTAGTACAACCGCTTTCACCTTGTCGTCAAAACGTGCTTTTGTTAGCAGTTCAGAGGTACTGTCGCCACCAATTTGACCTGCAGGTTGTTTGCCGTTAAGGATGTTTCCTTTAGCGACAATTACTGCGACAGAATCATTTTCTATAAACTGTGGTATAGGAGCTGTGACGCTGCGGTAATCATTAAAACTAATTTGACGATAGTTTTTACCTTCTTTATCAGCACCTACACGCTGCATCATGGCTAAACGAAACGCATCAGCAGAGACTAATTCGTCAACCCACTTCATGTTAATCGCCATTTGTGCGCTGTCGCCATCGGCTTGCTCTAATTGCTCAAGGTAGGCATCAGTGCTGAGCACTAATTGATCAGGCGCAATTTGACGGTTACTCGCAACAATAGTGGAGTAGCTTTGCCACATGTCACCGAGTAATACTTTACTGGCTTCTTTGTCTGCTTCAGACATGTCATCACGAATAAATGGCTCAACGGCAGATTTAAACGTACCGACACGGAAGACATGGGTGGTGATGTTCAGTTTTTCGAGTGCCGCTTTGTAATACAAGCGGTAGCGACTTAAGCCATCAAGTGACACCATACCTTTAGTATTTAGGTAAATCTTGTCAGCAAAGCTGGCCAAGAAATACTGGTCTTGATCATAACCATTCGCCATGGCAATAACTGACTTGTTGGCAGCTTTAAACTCGGTTAACGCTTCACCAATGGCGGTCATTTTACTGATCCCAGCGCTTTGTAGGTTGGCTAAATCAAGTACGATGCTAGTAATGCGCTTATCTTCTGTCGCATTATTAATGGTGTACAGCACGTCTGCCAATAATATTTCACCGCTAGGGTCGTTATCCTGCCCCTGGGTTAATGCCGCTTCAAATGGGTCAACATAGTGCTTTTGATCCACAATGCTGCCCGATAAGTTCAGGACTAAAGCGGATTGATCTTCAACCACGACTTCATCTTCACTGCTGAGCACCGCCACAAATATGATGGCTAATACACCAAAAAATATAAAGTTAATTATAAGCTTGCGAATGGTGTTTACCGTATTCCACAACAGTAAAAACATTCTTTTTAAAAACGAGGGTTTAGCGGACATTAGCCACTCCTTTATCAGTCTAATGCAGTCATCCTAACTGAAAATCAACCTAAATGTGAAACTCAATTGTAAAGGTTTTTAACAAACGACCGTTTAAATGATTGAGCAATTCAAATTGTCGTTGTATGCTGGTTTAAATCACTTGTTTAAAAAGGATGTTTGAATGTCGTTTCCACACTTACTAGAACCTTTAGATCTAGGCTTTACACAGCTGAAAAATCGCGTGTTAATGGGCTCAATGCACACAGGCTTAGAAGAAGAAAAAGGCGGATTTGAGAAACTGGCAGCGTTTTATAAAGAACGTGCTGAAGGCGGTGTAGGCTTAATCGTGACCGGTGGTATCGCCCCTAATTTACGTGGGCGTTTAGCGCCTAATGCTTGCCAGTTAAGCTTTTCTTGGCAAGTGAGTAAACATAAAATTGTTACCGATGCCGTACATGATGGCGGCGGAAAAATTTGTATGCAAATATTGCATGCCGGCCGTTACAGTTACCATCCATTCAGTTTAGCGCCGAGCAAAATAAAATCTCCGATCACTCCGTTTACACCATCCGCCATGTCAGGCCGCCAAGTGCGCAGCACCATTAAAGATTATGCCACCAGTGCCGCATTAGCCAAAAAAGCGGGCTATGACGGTGTTGAAGTTATGGGCTCTGAAGGTTATTTGATTAACCAATTTATCAGCACGCGCACTAACAAACGCAGTGACGAGTGGGGCGGCAGTTTTGATAACCGCGCACAATTTCCAGTAAAAATTGTTGAAGCTATTCGTGAAAAAGTCGGTAAAGACTTTATTATTGTGTTCCGCCTGTCGATGCTCGATTTAGTTGACAACGGTTCAACATGGGATGAAGTCGTGCAATTAGCCAAGTGGCTAGAGCAAGCCGGGGTCAGCATTATTAATACCGGGATTGGCTGGCATGAAGCGCGTGTGCCGACCATTGCCACAAGTGTTCCTCGTGGTGCATTTTCCTGGGTGACTGAAAGACTTAAAAAAGAAGTCAAGGTGCCGTTAATTGCTACAAACCGAATTAACACCCCTGAAATTGGTGAATCGATTATTGCATCAGGTCAAGCTGACATGGTGTCAATGGCGCGTCCTTTCTTGGCCGATGCTGAATTTGTCAATAAAGCAGCGGCTAATACCCCAGAACTCATCAACACGTGTATTGGTTGTAACCAAGCCTGTTTAGACCACACGTTTTCGATGAAACGTGCCACCTGTTTAGTCAATCCGCGTGCATGTTACGAAACCGAAATCAACTTTACACCCACCACGAATAAGAAACGCATCGCGGTGATGGGCGCAGGCCCTGCAGGGATGGCGTTTTCAGTTTATGCCGCAACTCGGGGCCATGATGTGGTGTTGTTTGAAGCCAAATCTGAAGTCGGTGGTCAGTTTAACTTGGCGCGTAAAATCCCAGGTAAAGAAGAATTTAACGAAACCATTCGTTACTTTATTAATCAGATTAAATTACACAAGATTGATTTACGTTTAAACACTAAATTGGATGCTTCTGTGTTAGCCACTGAAAAGTTTGATGAAGTGGTTATTTCATCTGGTGTGGTGCCGCGCGAACTTAAATTACCGGGCTTTGATAATCCTAAAGTGGTTGATTATCAACAAGTGCTCAATGGTCAGGTTGAAATTGGTCAAACTGTTGCGTTAATCGGTGCTGGCGGTATTGGTTTTGATATGGCGCACTTTTTATGTGAACGTGAATCGACCAGCTTACAAACCGATAAATGGTTACAGCAATGGGGTATCGATAAAACCTACCAACATGCTGGCGGTTTAACCGAAGAGGCTGAACATCATCCGGGTCGTGATGTGTATCTGCTGCAACGTAAAACCACCAAAATGGGTAAAGGCCTGGGTAAAACCACAGGTTGGATCCACCGCAGTGTGTTAAAGCAGCATGAAGTGAAAATGAAAACCGGTGTGAGTTATGAAAAGTTTGATGAGCAAGGTCTGCACATCAAAGTGGGTGAACACTCTGAAATTCTTGCCGTTGATAACGTTGTATTGTGTGCAGGACAAGTGTCTAACACCACATTAGTGGATGAAATGAAAGCCAGTGGCTTACCTGTTCATCTTATTGGTGGAGTCGATGTGGCAGCAGAGCTTGATGCTAAGCGTGCTATTCGTCAGGGTGCCGAGTTGGCCATGGTGATTTAAACTCAGTTAAGGCTTTTGAGGCATTAACCAATAAAAAAACCTAGCAATCATTGCTAGGTTTTTTATTGGCTTAAAATACCCTTAGTACAGGTTATTTTTCACTGTTAAGTGCAGCATCAATGTCAGCTGCACTGTGACGTTCAGCTAAGCTCACATCACCCCATGATGTATTGACAATTTTGCCACGTTGCACACCAGGACGCTGTAATAGTTGGTTAGCCCAACGGACAACATTTTTATAACTGGCAACATCTAAAAACTCTGCAGCGCTATATAAGTTGCCTAATACCAGGTTGCCATACCAGGGCCAAATAGCCATGTCGGCAACGGTAAAGTCTTCGCCGGCGATAAAGGTGTTATTTGCTAATTGCTTATCTAATACATCTAACTGACGCTTAACTTCCATCGCAAAGCGATTGATTGGGTATTCTTGCTTTTCATCGGCGTAAGCATAGAAGTGACCAAAACCACCCCCCAGAAACGGTGCCGAGCCTTGCGCCCAGAATAACCAGTTAAACGTTTGCGTTCTTGCAGGGCCTGATTTAGGCAAGAAATGACCAAATTTTTCAGCTAGATGCACCAAAATTGAGGCTGACTCAAACACATTGATGTCTTCAGCACCTGATTTGTCCACCAATGCTGGGATTTTAGAGTTGGGGTTAACCCCAACAAAGCCGGATGAAAACTGATCTAGCTCGCTGATATTAATTAAATACGCATCGTATTCCGCTTCTTTTACGCCAAGCGCCAATAGCTCTTCAAGCATAATCGTGACTTTTTGACCATTAGGCGTGCCTAATGAATATAACTGTAATGCATGTTCACCAACTGGCAGAGTTTTTTCAAATCGGGCGCCAGCGACAGGGCTGTTAATATTGGCCCATTTGTTAGCACTACTGGCTTCGTTAACCCACACTTTAGGTGGAACATATTGATTACTCATAAAATCTCCTCAAATTCGATAATGTAATGTCACCATTAAATATGGCGTGATACTAATAATGTGTTGTAAATAATCTTTTTATCATCAATCTGTCGCAATAATCGTTTGCAAACTGTCTGTTGTCGCTAAGTTCAATTTCACTAATTTCTATTGCACTAAATAGGCTTAGCACTAAATATGCTTAATTAATCGTGCATCACTAACGAGTATCATCAGTTTAAGCGATCACTATTTAAATAAGTCATAACAGCTGCAATAAAAAGTGAGTTATTACGCCTAACCCTTGAGCACTTCGGCTAATTCAATCAAATCACTCACGATCAAATCAGGTTGAATTTCCCATGGGTCAAATATTTTACTGGGGCTTCGTTTTACCCATACAGCTTGTAAACCAGCCGATTTAGCGCCAATCACATCCCAAGGATTACTCGATACCATCATGCATGAGTTCATATCAGCTTGCATGCGCCTCATTAAATATTGGTAAACATCCGGATTGGGTTTGTAAGTCTGTAAATCGTCAACACTGATCACACGGTGTAAATGTGGCAAAATCTGCGAGTTAGCCATTAACGTTCGCACAGACAATTCAGGTCCATTAGAAAATGCCGCTATCTGATGACCTTGCTCTTTGAGCTTTTTAAGCCCAAGGATCACATCATCAAACGCGTTTAACTCAGCAAACTTTGCCATTAACTGCTGTTGCTCGGTAGACGTCAATGATATCTGATAAACACGTAAACAATATTGTAGCGCCTGTTGAGTACAAACAGTAAAGTCAGCATATTGCTGCATCAGCGCGCGTCTAAAGGCATATTCAACTTTCTTGTCGTGCCATAACTGGCCAAATTCAGAGGCTTTATCGCCAATAAGATTCTCAAGGTGCTGCCCCATATCAACTGGGTCGACAAGGGTGCCGTACACATCAAAACCAATAGAATAGTTCATCTTATATCCTGTATTTATTAGGTTAACACTCAACCTTTAGACGATGTAATGACTATAAACTAACTGTAACGAGTGTTCAATAACTATTTTGAGCGTTCATTCAATAATTATATTCAATCACATTAAAATGATAATTTGTATTGCAACTTTATCAGACACCAACAGCGCGGTATCATATTGTGATAGAGCTGAATGTGATTGAGATAAATGAGGTTGATAAAATGGAATGTCCAAGCTGTAACAGTCAATTTGCCAGAAGAGCATTAAAAGTGGTGCGCAAAGGCGATAACGGTGTCGAAGCACAATGCCCTAAATGTAACACTTGGCTGATGTTTGAACCTAAAATGATGCGCATTAAAAACATTGGCATGTTGCTGCTATTGGTGTTTAGCGTTACCAATTTCTTTCTTGAAAACAGTGATTATCGCCTAATCTGTTCATTTGCCGCTTTTGCTGGTGCGTGTATAGCGTTATTTGGCGCGTTTAAAGGCAAAATGATTACTGTTAAATCAAATGATAATAAGGAACCCGCATGAAAACGGTTGTTATCACTGGTGCAAATCGCGGCATAGGCTTATCGCTCGCGACATTATATGCGCAGCAAAATAAGCTTGTTTATGCGCTTTGTCGTCAATCGTCAGTGGAACTTGCTGCCCTAGGTGACAATGTTAAAGTCATTGAAGGTGTTGATGTTACGCAAGATGCTGGCATTGAAATCATGCAAACCCGTTTACGTGGCGTAAACATTGATCTGTTAATTTGTAATGCTGGCATTTTACGCGACGAAAGACTTGATCATCTTAATCTCGATACCATAAGACAACAATTTGACGTCAACGCGCTGGCACCGCTTCGGGTTGTTGCATCTTTACAGTCACATTTAGTCAATGGTGCAAAAGTGGCGATGATCACTTCTCGGATGGGATCGATTACCGATAACAATTCAGGTGGTCGCTATGGCTATAGAATGTCTAAAGCCGCGTTAAATGCAGCGTCAATGTCGCTTAGCCATGATTTAGCACCAAGACAGATAGCGGTAGGCATTTATCACCCAGGATATGTACAAACCGAGATGGTGAATTATGGCGGGGATATTTCAGCTACTGATTCAGCATCAAGATTAATCGGCTTAATTGATGCGCTTTCGATGGAGACATCGGGTGTGTTCAAGCATTCAAATGGTCAAGATTTGCCTTGGTAACATTGGCAACATTGGTATAAACCAGACATAAAAAACGCGAGCCAATGCTCGCGTTTGTGTATCTGAATGCTTAACATTCAGCAGGGCAGTTTACTGAGCTGCTTCTGCTTGAATTTGACCCACTAATAATACTGGCGCAGCATCAATGTCATCTGCGTCCATCATTGACGCAATTCGCTCAACCGCAGACAATAACTGGCTTTGCTCCCATTCTTCTAAGTTTTGGTAATGCTTAATAAAATGTTCTTGAAGCGGTTTAGGTGCGCTACTGAGTATTTCATTACCCGCATCGCTCAACGATAAATGCACTTTACGCTTGTCGGTTTCGCTACGCGTACGGATCACCAGATTTCGGCTTTCTAGTCGATCAATAATGGTGGTGACTGTTGCTGCACTTAAATTAATTTCTTGGGCAATTTGTTTTGCTAATGGTGCGTCAAGCTCATGGATTTTCTTCATCACCATAAGTTGCGGCCCTGTTAAACCAGAGAGTTTATTTAATTGACGCGAGTGTATATCGATAGCTCTGATCACTCGGCGCAATGAAATTAATAATTGTTCGTACTTTTCCATAATGTCCTCTAGACCACAGAGTTAGCAATTTTGCCCGCACCTTAACAGATATAAGGTCATTACTCATGCGTAAAATCAAAAAAAGCAGAATAACAGCGAACCGTTATTCTGCTTATGTCGCGTAGATCAAATTACAGGTTAAATGTGCGCGAGACTGAAAGTACAGCGCGAGTATCACTTAAATCTGTATCCATGCTAGTGTCTTCAACAGCAACATTAAAGTCAAAACCTTCCCAGCTCGTCATGTACTCAGCACGGTAATGGTTGTATGACTTGTCGCCATCCCATGACCATTTGTTTTTGTCATTTGATGTTGAGCGATCAAAACTGACACGAATGTCATGGCCTTCTGCCACTGTAAATGTGTGAGCAACCATTGCAATGTAATGGCCAGCATCTAAACCAAAGTAATCCCATGAGTACCAGAAGTTTAATTCACTTTGACCTAACGACGAGGTGTAGCCAAATTTAGTGTAGATTTCTGGGTAGTAATAATCATCTGATGCATCATCACCATGGTAAGTATAGTAAGCAATACCCGCATCTAACGACACGCGGTCATTCAGCTCAAAGTATTTACCAGCATAGAAATCTAGCTCTAGCCAGGTATCTTCGCCGCTACCGAAATCAACATTCGATGCCCAAGCACCAACATACCAACCGTCATCCATTGCATAATCAAGGCTAGCTTGTAGTGCCGGGTCATTGTCTGTTTGGCTTACACCATTAAAGGTGTAATCTGATGTTGCGTTAACTGTGGTGCTTAAATCTCCCGCCATCACTGATGTTGGTAGGGCAAATAAACTTAATAGCGCCAGTGTTTTAATTTTAGTGTTCATTATCATTCCTTGGGTATTATTATTAATTAATCCAGTAACTCAATTTTTGTAAAATCAATTTTGTTCGCTTTTGGCGAGCGTTCAATGTCTGCCACTTTAGTTAAGTGACCTTTTAAAATAAAGAAGAAACAACTTAATATCAGGCCGATGGCTAATGCTCCAACCCATTGAATTTCTAAGAAGTCTAACTTAAATAATAAGGTTAATCCGCTCAGTAACACAACATTACCTATGATATACGGCACTTTACCAAAACGCTCTACTGTGAGGTTTAAATTATCTGTGTATAAACGCACTAGTGAGTCTAATGAGTTAATCACAAACGTGATGCCCACGATGACCATCGCAAGGTTATAGAACCCTGAGGTGTCGATACCATTCGCGCTGTAGTAATAAAGTACAGTAAACCAGATTGCAATTGGGATAGACGGAAATACCATCATCGCCAGTAATACTTGATAGGTTTTCATGCCGCCAACAAAACGCGCAGTAAACTGACCAATCATAATACTCCAAGCAAACCACCAGAATAAGTAGAACTCGTGATAATCATTCATGGGTAAGACAAACTCATGCATATTTGAAAAGTAGCTACCGATTAATGCAAAAGTGGTAAAGAATTCACCCACACTTGAATCGTCTGACAAAAATGCACCAGACCACATTAGCGCGATTAAGCCAAAGAATAACCAGGTACTGCCTAAACTTAGGTAGCGTACATATTTAATGCTGGTGCTTGAATATACTGCAGCGGCAATTACCATAAATACAATGAGATAGAATGTACTCACAACCGATTCACCGTCACCTAAGTTAGGTAAATACCATGGTAAGTTACTTAGGAGTAAATATGCAGTAAACGCACAGGTACCGATAATAACCAGGTTATTAATAAACTTGATTAACGGAATTTCAAAATACTTCACTCTGGGTTCAATAACACAGAAATAGAAACAGGTTAAAAAGTAAAAAGCCCAAATTAAACAAGCCCAAAAACCAAACTCAATGGCGAGGGGATTGGTAAAACCATACTCAGGGCTGGCGGCTAAATCGGCATATCCCGCAAATTCAGTCAGCGGGAACATAATCAGTCCCACATCTAAACCAGAGGTAAAGAGAATCGCAATAAAAGTAAACTTACGTACAGGCGTCACACCAATACATTGCATATTACCCCAGCGATAAATCACAAATGCGATAGCGGCGAACGTAAATAAAATACCTATTGATAACCAGGTCGTCATTACTTAACTCCTGATTTAATTGTGTGTGCAAACATGATGTTGGCTCCTTGTTGTATGTTTTATTTAATGCCATAGAACAATGTTTAAAGGCGGTTATGCCCTCAAGCCTTAAGTATCGCTGTCGATAGTTAAACCCTGATAGATTGAACATAGCTAAATTGGTCATTCACAAAATTGTAGGTTGACCAAAGACCTTTACCTCAAACTGATGGATTAACTCAGCGATCTTTTCGGCGCTTTTACCCGCTGCTGAGATTGCCAATCATCGGCGATAGTCACCTTGGCAAAGCTAGGCGCTAGCGTTTGTTTACCCAAAATAATGTCAGCAGCACGCTCGGCCACCATAATCGTCGGCGAGTTTAAATTACCGTTTGGTATCGTCGGGAAAATCGACGAATCAACCACTCTTAAGCCCTTAATGCCGTGTACTTTAGTGTCTGAATCGACCACCGCCATGGCATCTTCACCCATTTTGCATGAGCAAGAAGGGTGGTAGGCACTTTCAACTGAACTGCGCACAAACGAATCGATTTGTTCATCGGTTTGTATGGCTAAGCCAGGTTGAATTTCTTCACCACGGTATTCATCTAATGCAGGTTGATTAATAATTTCACGCGTTAACCGTACGCAAGCTCTAAAGCCTTCGATGTCATCTTGATGCGATAAATAATTAAACTGAATTTGTGGCGCAACCTTGGCATCTTTAGAGACAACGGTCACTGCACCGCGACTTTTTGGCTTGTTATGGCCAATGTGAACTTGAAATCCGTGACCGGCAAACGCTTCTTTACCGTCATAACGCATTGCTGCAGGTAAAAAGTGGTATTGCAAATCTGGCCACTCTAAACCGGGTTTTGAGCGGATAAAGCCACAAGATTCAAAATGGTTTGTCGCACCTAAGCCTGATTTATCTAAAATCCAACGGGTACCAATGAATAGCTTATTCAGTGGGTCTAACTTTCCGTTGAGTGAAATAGGCTGTAAGCACTTAAATTGGAAATAAAACTCTAAATGATCTTGAAGATTTTGACCGACACCAGGTAAGTGGTGAACGGTTTCAATTCCTGCGTCGGCTAAGATTTGCTTATCGCCAATACCAGACAATTGTAAAATGTGTGGCGAACCGATAGAGCCTGCAGACAACACCACTTCTTTATTGCAGTGCACATCAATCATTTGGCCTTTACGCTCGTAACGCACGCCAACGGCTGTTTTGTCTTGCATTATGACGTTATGCACTAACGCATGAGTCACTACGGTTAAATTGTCGCGTTTCATCGCCGGACGAAGATAAGCGTTTGCAGTAGACCAACGAACGCCATTTTTAACGGTCATGTGCATTGGGCCAAAGCCTTCTTGCTGACTGGCATTATAATCACTCGTCGCTAAGTATCCGGCATCGACACCAGCATCCACAAAAGCTTGATACAACGGGTTTTTCATTTCGTTACCGTTATTCACCGCTAAAGGACCCGTGTCGCCGCGGTAAACGTTGCCACCAAATGACCATGTTTCGGCTTTTTTGAAATACGGTAAACAATGGGCATAGTTCCAATCTTTTGCACCATGTTGTTGCCACTCGTCAAAATCACGTGCATGACCACGTACATACACCATGCCGTTAATTGACGATGAGCCGCCCAACACTTTACCGCGAGGACAATGCATACGACGGTTATCTAAATGTGGCTCGGCTTGTGTTTCAAACTGCCATGCATACTTTTTAGTATTCATCGGGATTGAAAGGGCGGTTGGCATTTGGATAAAAATACTCTTATCACTACCACCAGTTTCTAAAATTAATACTTTATTGTCTGGGTTTTCGGTTAAGCGGTTGGCCAATACACAACCTGCGCTACCAGCACCAACAATAATATAATCGTATTCATGAGACATTTGCGTAGACATTAATTGGGTCACTCCTAAAATGGGCTTTCAAGTGACTGCATACCCACGTAAACCGCTTTAATTTGGGTATACGCTTTTAAGGTTTCAGAGCCATTCTCACGACCAATACCAGACATCTTGTAGCCACCCACAGGCATTTCTGCTGGCGATGCACCATAGGCGTTTATCCAGCAAATACCGGCTTGCATTTGGTGAATCACACGGTGAGCGCGAGTAATGTCCTGGGTAAATACGCCAGCGGCTAAACCTAAGTGAGTGTTATTGGCTCGCTGAATCACTTCATCTTCATCATCAAAGGTAAAGACTGACATTACCGGGCCAAAAATCTCTTCTTTGGCAATGGTCATGTCATCAGTGCAATCAGTAAAGACAGTAGGAGCAACAAAGAACCCATGAGGTGCATTATCAGGGCTTAATGCCACACCACCGGTTAATAAGGTGGCACCTTCTTTTTTACCAATAGCGATATACTCAAGCACTTTTTGTTGATGTGCTCGTGAGATTAATGCGCCAAAATTGGTTTCTGCATCCATCGGATCGCCACAAACAATATTATTTTCAGTGCGTTGCTTTAAGCGCTCAATAAATTGTGGGTACATGTTTTTTTGCACAAATACGCGTGTGCCATTAGTACACACTTCACCTTGGGTATAAAAGTTCGCCAGCATGGCTGCTGATACCGCATTTTCAACATCGGCATCATCAAAGATGATTAACGGTGATTTACCGCCAAGCTCCATGGTCACTTCTTTTAAGGTACTTGATGCTGCAGCCATCACTTTGGTGCCCGTGCCGACTTCGCCAGTAAATGACACTTTGGCAATATCGTCATTAGTAGTTAACCAGGCACCTACACGGCCATCACCTTGAACAACGTTAAACACGCCATCGGGTACGCCTGCTTGAGTGAATATTTCTGCTAAACGCATTGCACCGCGAGGCGTTTCTTCAGAGGGTTTAAAAATCATTACATTGCCGCAAGCAAGTGCAGGGGCCGCTTTCCAGCATGCAATTTGTAATGGATAGTTCCATGCGCCAATGCCAGCACAAATGCCTAACGGCTCACGGCGAGTGTAGTAAAAGTCATCACCAATAGATTGTTGATTACCTTCAATGCTAGGCGCTAAACCTGCAAAAAACTCGATTGAATCTGCGCCGGTAACGACATCAACAACCGAGGCTTCTTGCCAGGGTTTACCGGTGTCAAGCACTTCACCTGCGGCAAGCTCGTCATTGTGTTCACGAAGTAGGGCGACGGCTTTAAGCAAAATACGGCTACGTTCCATCGGCGTCATCTTTGACCACACGGCAAAACCTGTTTTGGCACTCTCAATTGCGGCGTGTTGTACCGCTTCTGTCGCGACTTCTACTAAATAACTTACGCTGCCTGTTGCAGGATTAACGACTTCGAAGGTTTCTCCGCTGCCATTAGATATGTACTTACCATGAACGTAATTTTGGTATGTGATTAACGCTGACATTCAATTTCTCCGTGTTGCACGATCACAGCCTCTATAAAGGCTTTAGATAAAATTTGGGCTTGCTTAAAATCTTCTACAGGGCTGTGGCTTAACGCACTGCGTAACCAAAACCCGTCGATAATTGCCGCGGTTTGTTTGGCGGCATTAATCGCGTCTGTTTTGGGTAATAATTGTTTAAATGAATAAAGCAGGTTGCTGTATAGACGCTGATTATTGATGTATTGCAGTCTAGCCAGTCCTGGGTCGTGCATGGCTTGAGACCAAAAACTTAACCACGTTTTTGTTGCCGCACTAGAACGTTGAAGTTCAGTAAAGTTAGCTTCAACTATCATTGATAATCTTGCCATTGGGGTTAATGTTTTGCCTGACGTTCTGGTCAGTAAGGCTTGCTTCAATTCTTCTAATAAGAATTTTTGCGTGGCTTCAATTAACCCTTGTTTGCCACCAAAGTAGTGGCTGATGATCCCTGATGACATACCCGCTAAACCACTGATCGTATTAATTGTGGTGTGCTGTAATCCATGACGTTCGACTGACATTAACGTGGCATCTATGAGCTGTTGTTGTCTGACGTTTTTCATTGCTGGTCTTGACATTAGTGACATCCTTTTTTGGCTGAAACGTTATTAATTGAACGTTCAATTAATAACAATACTAATGATTAGACCTCTAATTATCAAGCGATTGTTTGATTTAGATCACTATAACTGCGTCAATTTATTGCTAGGTGATTGAGTTGGGTTTTTATAAGTAATTGTTATATATCAATTATTAGTTTTAGCAGCTATTTGTGACGTTATTGTCGGTTTTTATTAATTATTGCAGCTGTAATGATTTTTTTGTTCAAATAATCGACCAGACTCACGCTTGTGGCATGTTAATACGATGAGGCATACGCTATACCACGCTTGTTTATAAGTGGTTTTCATATAACAGGCTTGCCCTGCAAGCCAACCATAAGCTCAATCGCGAACGCTGATAACGTCAAGCCCCACTAAAATCAAAATCGTGCCTCAAACAAGATTGTATGAAGACACTGTGATGTAAGAATCAAAATAACAAAAAAGTATTTGGCATATGCCATTAATGGGTATATAAATAGCATATGCCATTTACTTGTGTGCGTAATCTAAAAAGGATTGGGTAACTGGTACCAAACAATATTAATTATCGCAGTGAATTAACTGCAAGAGAGGACATAATGATTACAGTCATACCTATTAAAGATGAGCATATTGCTAACCATTTTAGCAAAGCAGAGAGTTTCATTATGGTTAATGAACAAGCCAGTATTGTTGCGCGATTTGATAATCCGGCATTGAGCGATGGCTGTGAAGGTAAACGTAAGTTAGTTGAACTTATCAAAGCCCATGGCGCGACCCGAGTGATTGTGAGAAATATTGGCCAACAATTGTTGTCTAAGTTACTTAACCAACAACTCGATGTTTTTCATGCCAAAAATGGTCGTACAGAGATTGCTTATTTTGCCAACGAACACTTAGCTGAATGTGAGCCATATCTTGATGCATCGCAGGGCAGACCTTCAACTAAGCATATCGCTAAACAAGGTGAAGGCGGATGTTGCGATCATAACCATGGTGAAAGTGGTTGTCATGGCGGACATTGTGATTCTCATGAACATGGCGAAAGTGATATAGACTTAAGCGAACCCATGCATATCAAGCGCTGTTGCCAGAAAAAGCATTCGTTATTACGTGCGAATTAAACGACTCAAGTGAAAGTCGTAGTTAAACTTCTTCGTTTAATACTTTATTCGTTAAGCGCTCACATTGCAGCAGAAGTATCACGCAAGCTTACAGCTTTAAACCGTATCGTTGTAATTTACGATATAAGGTTCGCACGCTGACATTGAGTATAATGGCCAATTCGGCGGGCGAACCTGTAAATTGTAGACACACTTGCGATAAATACTCGGATTCAAGATCATCTAAACTCATCATTTTCGTCTCAGTGAGATTAACAGCACTAGCATCAAAGCCTGGTGTATGTTGAGTCGCTGCTTTGCTGGCGGTTGCATTGATGCTTTCAGGTAAATCACTACTATGGATCAAATCTTCATTAGCAATCAGCGCAGACTGTTCAATAATATTTCTTAGTTCGCGAATATTACCCGGGAACGAGTAACTGCTAAGGAGTTGTAACGCATTGGCTGAAAACTTTTTGTGTTTATAGTCTGACAACTTCATAAAATGATTGATCAAGGTTGGAATGTCATCTTGTCGCTCACGCAATGAGGGTAGGTATATTGGGAAACCAGCGATGCGATAATACAAATCTCGTCTAAATTCACCTTTATCCACCAATTCAAGTAAGTTTTTATGACTGGCACTGACTAATCTAAAATCAGATCGTTTTTGCTTTAAGCCTCCCACCGCTCGATAACATTGTGTTTCGAGTAACCTCAATAACTTAACTTGCATGTTCATGGGGACATCACCAATCTCATCAAAAAAAACTGTCCCACCATGGGCAATTTCAATGAGTCCTTTTTTACTGGTGGTCGCGCCGGTAAAAGCCCCTTTTTCAAAACCAAATAGCTCACTTTCAAATAGATTTTCGCTAAGTCCGGTACATTCAATGACCACAAACGGTTTGTCGCTTCTATTACTGGCTTGGTGTACGGCTTTTGCGACTAACTCTTTACCCGCACCTGTTTCACCTTGCAGCAATACAGCGATGTTTGATTGCGATGCCCGGTTGATTTTATTGAGCATTTGTTTAAACGGAGCCGATTGGCCCACCATGGTGTCTTTTTTTGATTCAGTTGATGCATAGTCAATGGAATCTAAAATCTCAAGAAAGCCCATGATCATGCCAGCATCATCTTTAATGGGCTTCATTAAAATGTCGCAATACGATTTACCTTGAGCAGTACTGTGTATGTGAACGGCGTTTGCTGCGCGAGTGGTTTTTTGGCACTGCTGTAACGGACATTCCTCGCCATGTTTGTCACAAGGTTCATCGCTGTGATGAGATATTTGATGACAACGACTTTTACCTAACGTTACCTCTGTATCATAGGTTTCAATATACGCTTGGTTTACGGCATGAATAATATAATCGGGGGTGATGAATATGGCCGGCTTATCTATTGCGTTGATCATCGATTGTACAACGGTAGTATTTTTCATTGTGCTAGCTCTCATAAACATGCGCGCTAAATTAGCTGTCATTAATGCCACCAAAAATGACAGTGTGTGACATTTTTGTCAACAAGATACGTCGCGGACATTAAATCAATAACGACTATTTAGCCTATAGCGTTATAAAATAGGCTTTTTATTTTATTTTGTGACATGGCACAAAGTTTGTAGGTAGATCCTTGAATATCTCAAGACCGCATCTGGTCCCAAGAGGAAAAGGAACAAAAATAATGAACGCAACAAAGACTCCTAATATTTTATTTGTTAAAACCCTAGCCATAAGCAGTATTGCACTTTTATCTTGTGTCAGTTCCATGGTCAATGCACAACCATTAACCGAACAACAACTTGAGCAAGAAGCCAATCAAAAAATTGCCCAATTTAGTCAGGCATTAAAAGGGCAGCTACAAGCTGCTATTAAGCAAGGTGGACTTCCTGCCGGAGTGTCTGTGTGCAAGTCAGTTGCCCCTAGCATTGCTGCTGAAAACTCTAAAGACGGTTGGACACTCAAACGAACCAGTTTGCGCGTGCGTAATAGTGATAACACACCAGATGCCTGGGAGTTGGCACAGTTAACGCAATTTGAACAAACAAAAGCCGCAGGCAAGCAAGCTGCTGATGCTCCCATTGTTGCGAGTGAATACATTGTTAACGGTGACACGACTGAGTTTCGTTATATGAAAGCCATTCCAACACAAGAACTGTGTTTAGGCTGCCATGGCAGTAACATTACTCCAGAGCTAAGCACGCTAATTAAACAAGCTTATCCAGAAGATAAAGCCATAAACTTTGAATTAGGCGACTTACGCGGTGCATTTTCATTACAAAAGGTCATCAGCAGTACAGAACAATTGAAAACCATAAGTGGCAAACCTTAAGGTGAGCGTATGGTGGGTTATGTTAATGGCGTATTAATGGGTAATCTCTATTAGCCAACGCAACCCCCGCGATATCACATATTCTGCGGCCGAAGGGCCTTTGTTGCGACTCTCGCCGCAGTTTACTATTTTGTTTTCAGTTAACATTATGCTGTAGTTAATAACCGCCTTGATATGTCGCTAAATAAAGGCTGAATTAGGGTTTTATCTAACAAAAATGCAATGCTTTTTGTTGGGAGTTAATTGTTCATGAGCAAAATCCGCATCGATCCCTTCTATCACCCAAGCAGTCACTCTGTGAGTTATGTGGTGACCGATCTTGCTTCGCGTCAAAGTGCCATTATTGACCCTGTGTTAGATTTCGATATTGCCTCGGGTAAAATAACGACTGTGTTAGCAGACAGTATGATTGACTATCTAGACAGTAATGGCTACGAGCTTGAATGGATTTTAGAAACCCACGCTCATTGCGATCATATTTCTGCTGCATGTTATATCAAACAGAAACGCGGTGGTTCTACTGGTATAGGCGAGCACATTACTAAAGTGCAACATATGTTTAAGCGGATCCTTAACCTGGATGACAGCTTTCATTGTAATGGTGAACAGTTTGACCAGTTGTTTGTTGATGAAGAGCTGATTAAGTTAGGTCACTTAGATGTACACATCATGCATACTCCAGGGCATACACCTGCATGCGTGAGTTACCTTATCGAAGATGCTGTATTTGTTGGTGATGTTATTGCTTCACCCGACATTGGTACCGTGAGTGCTGATTTCCCCAACAGCAGTGCAGCGACATTATACCACTCTATTCAAAAAATATTAGCCTTGCCTAATAGCACTCGGGTATTTGTTGGTCATCAGCCGCAAACTGCGTGGACACAAAGCAACATAGTTGAAACCTCAATCCTGGCTCAAAAACGCACTAATCGGGTTGTAGGCGGTAAAATAGGTTTGGATGAGTTTATTCAATTGCACCAAGAGCAACATCAAGGTACATCGATGCCATCATTGTTATTACCTGCAATACAACTCAACATTAGGGCTGGACACTTACCGCCCCCAGAAGGTGAAGATAATTACTTTCTAAAAATCCCGCTCAATCAATGGTAACAATGTACTGCTAAGTAGTAAGCAATAGCATTAACAATCAATAATAAAAATGAGCCATAAATGGCTCATTTTTATATGCTTATGCAGTGTACTGACTCACTGATATTAACTCATCTATAAATCTTCATGTCTTCACACTGATGCTTATGAGCGTTAATTTGAGGATAAGCTTTGGTTTAAAGATAAGCTCATGTTTAAGATTAGGCTCATGTTTAAGGTGACGTTATGAATTAAAGCCGTGAATCTCAGACTATATTTTATGAGGTATCACGGGAAAGCCATCTTGCTCCCATTGCATCATGCCACCAGCAACCGATAATGGTTTGGTAAAGCCCATGTTCTGCAACGAGGCAGCAGCTAATGCAGAGCGTCCGCCCGTACGGCAAATAAGATAAATCTCTTTGTTTGCCAACTCATTCAACGCTAAAACCCACTCACAATGATGGCTAACTGATGGGTGCTCATGAATTTTCATTTCTAATACACCCCGAGGTAGGTTAACGGCACCTTCGATATGGCCAGTTAAAAACTCTTCATGTTCGCGCACATCAATAATGATAATGTCAGGATTTAACATTGCTGTGAGTAATTGCTGCGTGTTGACTTCAGCAATCGTTGTTTTGATTTCACTAATATATTCTTGAGCAGTTTTCATGTGTGCCTCGTGATACTAAATAATTGATTGAGTTGTAATAAACAATGCCATTACCACTAAAAACACCGCGAATACTTTTTGTAATGTGGCTTTAGGGAGGTATTGAGTGAGCTTCTGTCCGGCTAAACTTCCGACAAATCCGCCAGCAATCATGATGGCAATAACAGGCCAGTCGAATTGCAGCCCTTTATCAGACAACAAGCTGTAATATTTAATGAACCCCATTGAAGAGTTCATGGTGATAATCAACAAGCTGGTACCCACTGCTAACGACATTTCAATGCCGCCGAGCAATACCAAGGCAGGGATAATTAAAAATCCGCCACCGACACCCACAAAACCTGTGACGACACCGACTAATAATCCTTGCAATAGCACGTTAGCTAGCTTGAGTTTGCCTTGGGTGAATTGAGCATTTTGTTTGCGCCACATCATCACCGCACCGATCAGCATTAATCCCACAAACACACTCAGTTGGATCTGGCTGGTGAAATAGGTACTAATCCAAGCACCTAAATACGTGCCCGCCATACCGGGTACACCAAACAAAAAAACATGTGGCCATGAGACCATTTTTTGTTTAATAAACCCGATACTACTCACCGCGCTAATGGCTGCGACAATACAAAGAGACGATGCTATTGCGAGCTCTGGTTGCATCCCAACAAGATATAACAACATAGGAACCGTGAGTATTGAACCTCCAGAACCCAGCATGCTCAGCACTAAGCCAATAACTAACGCACCTAAAACTGCTTGTATCATATTGATAACCTATGTTTTAAAGTAAGTTAATCGGCACTTTTAAATACACAGTGCCATTCGATTCAGGTGCTGGCATGTTACCCGCGCGAATATTGACCTGAATAGACGGTAATATCAGTCTTGGCATGGGTAAGGTGGCATCACGAGCTTGACGTAGCGACACAAACTCAGCTTTGCTGATGCCATTTTTAACATGAATATTGTTGGCTTTTTGTAGGCCCACTTGGGTTTTAAATTGATGGCTGCGACCTTCCGTTGGATAATCATGACAAACATAGATATCCGTAGACTCAGGCAAGCTAAACAGCGATTGAATTGAGTCATATAAAGTGTTGGCGTCACCACCTGGGAAATCACAACGAGCCGTGCCTACATCGGGCATAAATATGGTGTCGCCGACAAAAGCGGCTTGTTCATTGATGATGTAAGCTAAGTCTGCAGGGGTATGGCCGGGTGTGTGCATGATACGAATAGCCATATTGCCCACTTGCAACAATTCATTGTGTTTAAATAACCGGTCAAACTGGCTGCCATTGGGTAAAAAATCACTTTCAAGATTAAAGACTTGCTTAAAGGTTTGTTGCACTTGAGTAATGTGTTCACCAATACCTATTTGACCACCTATTTGATCGCGGATATAACTGGCAGCAGATAAATGATCTGCATGTGCGTGAGTCTCAAGTATCCATTTAACACTTAATTCTTGGCGTTCAACCCAGTGCAGAACACGTTGAGCACTGCGAGTGTCTGTTCGCCCGGACTTATAATCAAAGTCTAAAACCGGATCGATAATCACCGCAAAGCGTGTGGCATTATCTGCAATAACATAGGTGAATGTTTCACTGTCATCATCTAAAAATTCATGGACACTAAATGTTGAGTTCATTACAAATCTCCTATAAAAAAGATGCACAGGGGCGGGGGATACCCCCTGTGCAGTAACGGATTAAAGAGATTTCTTGCTGAAGTACCAATCTACATAATCATATCCTTGGCCTAAACGTGCTTTGGCGTCGGCTGTTGTGGCTGGTGGTGGAACAATGACGTCATCACCAGGCTGCCAGTTTTCAGGGGTAGCAACACCATTTGCATCACTGGTTTGTAATGCTTTAACGAGGCGCACAAATTCATCAACTGAGCGACCATTGCTCATTGGGTAATACACCATTGCGCGTAAAATACCTTCAGGGTCAATAATAAAGGTCGCTCTTACTGCTGCGGTATCGCTAGCACCGGGTTGGATCATGCCGTATGCTTTGGCGACTTCCATTGATA
Organism: Shewanella sp. MF05913; assembly: GCF_059758095.1. Taxonomy (NCBI): domain Bacteria; kingdom Pseudomonadati; phylum Pseudomonadota; class Gammaproteobacteria; order Alteromonadales; family Shewanellaceae; genus Shewanella; species Shewanella sp. MF05913. Next base: position 11,703 of record NZ_JCAYNT010000012.1, on the reverse strand, counting down.
AGTCAGAAATGATTGGAAACGTAATTTCAACACCAAAGTTTTCTTCAATGTTACGTACCCAAGCAATGTGAGAGTGAATACTGTCAATCGATAAACCTAAAAGTTCAGTATTCAGCTTGGCAAACTCACCTGCACGTTGAGCAAACCCCATAAATTCAGTAGTACAAACAGGGGTAAAGTCAGCAGGGTGTGAAAATAATACTAACCATTTACCTTTATAATCATTTAACGAGCGCATACCGTGAGTCGTTTTAGTATTAAACGCAGGTGCAGGGCGGTTAAGTTGTGGGAAAGATACGATTGATTCAGTCATGTTATTACTCCAAATAAATTAAGTTAGGGTAGTTTGAATCTAAAAATTAGATTACAAACTTGCTTTGTAATAGCAATGGGCGGGCCAACTTTGTTTTAATGGTATTAAATTGACTGAATAAAGCTGTAAACTACTGTTTAATAGTATTAATTTATATTTTAATTTTATTACTTTCATTGTCGGTGTTGTTAATTAACAGAGGCGAGTACAGGTAAAATGTCATTTATGGCATTAAGCGCTTTATATGACTGTCATTTATGGCGCTGTATGATTTAAGAATATGACTAATACCGCTTTTGCTCAGCCGTAAACGCAAAATAATGAATATTGATTGATACCCCTGAGTCAGAATATTGAGAGCTACGAGTTGATTACTCTTTATTTCGCTACTCAATGCGCAACCTTATTTAGCGCTAGTAATAAGCAGTAAAATGCATTTAACTCAGCACAGCTATTAAAACCATAAAGGAGCAACAATGGATGCAACAATGATGATGTGGAGTGTATTGTTTGGTGCTATTGGAATGGGCTTTTTTGTCTATGGAAAGCGCCAGCGAGCAATCGTACCTTTGTGTGTCGGCATGACGTTATGCGTGTATCCGTATTTTGTTGCAAGTGTGACCAGCTTACTGATCATAGGTGTAGTGTTAGTCGCGATACCGTTCTTTATCCGGCTGTAGGTGTGAGTATCTTAAAGGTGAATAACTTAAAAATGAAAAATAGTTTGAATAATTCACCGGCTATTCGAGCTCTTTTTTCAACGATTAATGTTAAAAGAATAGGTGGCAATGATTCTTTATTCATTCGTGAATAGGAGCTTTAGTGGTGAGTCATTATATCTATACGTTTTTAGAGTGAGGTGATATGGAAATCAAAGTCGATGTGTATTCTAATAAGATGGTGTTAAGTTCTGAAGGCCGCAGTATGACTTTTTACGCTAAAGAGCCATTCACAACAACGAGACTGCTTATCGGTAAGTTCTTTGTTGCAGAAAGTTTCCTCAAAAATGCACTTAAAGAATTTGGCGCAATCAGTTTTTTCAAACGTGCCCCCAAAATAACTATTCAACCACATGAGTTCCTTTAAGGTGGTTTATCAGACATTGAAGATCGTGTACTCAGGGAAATTGCCTTAGGTGCGGGCGCTAGAGAAGCTCATGTCGTTGTGTAATAAACGTTTAATCATATTTAAAAAATAGGTGGCAATGTTGCTACACAAACAGTTGAAAGCATAAAGTCGCCACTGTTTTTGATCGTTGTATTGTAAGGAGTGTTTGGTGAAAAAAATTGAAATTGGCTTAGGGGCGTTATTAATATTGTTAATCAGTGCATGTTCATCTACCGACAAACCCGAACTAAAAGAAGTGATGAAAGTTGAACAACAAAACCCTTTGAAGGTAAAGGATGCGCTAATTGCCACTTTCGTTAACGCGCCAAAACCACAAGTAGGGATGCTACAAGAAGACGTTAAAAATGCTTTATCATCACATTCAGCTGTAATCCTTCAGCAAAGTGAAACTCTTATTGTTGCACGGTTTAATACCAAAGGTTCCCCAATAGAATCGATATACCAAAATTGTGATTTAGAATATCATTTTTCGTCGTTAAAGTTTGTTCTTGGCCCTTATGTTACAGGGGATTGTAGTTCAATCGTGATTGAAGCAACTAAAGTGGATTAAAATATCATCGGGTAGCTGGAGGTATTAGCGGTATAAGCCCCCAGCCACACTAACCCCAGCATGTTACTCTGCAAACGGCGGTTTACTCTTTATAAAGGTTCAGGTGAGCTTCTTTATTCTAGGCTATCTCGCCATGTGGACAGCGCGTTAATGTGGCTTGGGTAAATACCACAACATCCACCAATAATGGTCGCTCCTAATTGGTACCAGCACTTGGCAAACTCAAGGTATTCTTCTTCGGAAACATGACGCAACGTTTGCAAGGTGCCATTGGCTTGATGGCCCGATTGGATTGGGGTAAAACTATTTGCAAAGACACCAATAGTTAACGTTTTATTGTGTTGCGCTAATACTTGTACAACATCCTTAATGGCTTGCTCGATAACTTCAGGGATCGAACAGTTAAACAAGATACCTGTAGCATTCGTTGCCAACAATGCCGCAACAGCATTGGTGAGCAATTCCCCAGAACGTAGCCGAATCGGCTGGTCAACTTCATCAATCAGAGTATAAGCGAAATAACAGGGCTTATCGGTATTGGCTAGCACCTTAGCAATGACCTCTGCTTCAGCAATACTGGCAATCGTTTCAGCAAGCCAGATGTCGGCCTGCTTATCCTGAGCGGTAAACAAGGTAGAACAGATCTCGTATGCTCGCTCTGCCTCAAATAACTCAGGACGATAGGAGCCTAAGGCTGGGGGGATTGAGCCAGCAACAAGCACCTGTCGTTGAGACTGATTGACAACCTCACGTGCAATCTCTGCCGCTTTTTCAGCAAGCTTTGCTCCTTGCTCTGCATACAGAGCTTCACCTAAATGAAAAGGGACACAGGCATAGCTATTGATCGTAATAATCTGTGCCCCTGCGTCGATAAAGCTTTGATGAGCTTGCGCTACGAATTGTGGCGACTCAATTAATGCCTGCGCACTCCAGAGCGGCTGAGAAAAAGGCGCGCCGATACGTTTGAGCTCACGCCCCATACCGCCGTCTAAAATTGTTAGTGTTGTCATCATTGATTTCCGAAAGACTAAATCTGTATTTTGTTGCCAGTGTGACCAGCTTACTGATCATAGGCCTCTGTTATCAACACTATTTTGGATAAGCTCAAGTAGAAGCATAGGTATCCGTGTTTAAAGCCATAATAGAATACTAATAATTAGATGCTAATAATTGAATGCTATAGACAGGCTAGTCTGACAAGCCGCTAACATTTTCAACGGCACATGAATCTTAACTACTGTCTTGTACAGAATCGACGCGCTTAAACGCTTGCAACTAATGAGTTCGCTTTGATTGATCATTTTGAATAAAACATATGGTTATTTAGGTTAGAGGAAGCTCATTTATCAAAATATATCTAGAAAGATAAAATGATACGTTGTAACATATCCCAATTAGTTATTTGAGAGCATTTTCATGACACCAATAAAAAAACTCCCCGTTACGGTTCTTTCTGGCTTTTTAGGCGCAGGTAAAACGACAGTATTGAGCCATATCCTTAATAATCGTCAAGGTAAGAAAGTGGCGGTTATTGTTAATGATATGAGTGAAATCAACATCGATGCCGCGGTTGTTAAAAACGAGATATCGCTTAATCGCAGTGATGAAAAACTGATTGAAATGAGTAATGGTTGTATTTGTTGTACTTTGCGTGAGGATTTATTGATAGAAGTTGGCCAGTTAGCAAAAGAGGGTAGATTTGATTATTTAATTATTGAATCTACCGGAATATCTGAACCTTTACCTGTGGCAGAAACATTTTCTTTTGCAGATGAAAATGGTGTCTCGTTATCGGAATTGGCAACGTTAGACACTATGGTAACGGTTGTTGATGCGGTTAATTTTTTAAAAGATTACGATGAGGCACAAGACTTACAAGATACTGGCGAATCACTTGGTGATGAAGATGAACGAAGCATTACGGATTTATTGATCGAGCAAGTTGAATTTGCAGATGTTTTATTGATCAGTAAAACTGATCTAGTTGATAGCGCTGCGCTTAATCGACTAATTGCTATTCTCAAGGTTCTTAACACAAATGCGAAAATTATTCCTATTGTTGCCGGTAACATAAATATTGATGCAGTGTTAAATACAGGTTTATTTAATTTTGAACAGGCGCAACAAGCGCCTGGTTGGCTCAAAGAAATGCGTGGTGAACATATTCCTGAAACCGAGGAATATGGCATCAGCAGTTTCAATTTTGTCGCGAGACGCCCATTTCATCCGCAAAAATTTCATCACTTTCTACACAATACTGAGCCATTTGGTAAATTAATTCGTTCAAAAGGGTATTTTTGGCTCGCAACTCAACCTGAGTTTGTTGGCCAATGGAATCAAGCTGGTGGTATTGCTCGTTATAATATTTCTGGAATGTTTTGGAAAGCGGTACCTGTGGATGAATGGCCAACAGATGAAGAATCGCTAGCGGCAATCAATGAGCAGTGGCAGGAGCCCTTTGGCGACATGCGCCAGGAGCTGGTGTTTATTGGTCAACAACTTGATATCCCAGCGATGAAACAAGCACTTAATGACTGTTTGTTATCTGATGAAGAGTTGCTTAAAGGGCAAGGCTATTGGCTAACAATTAACGATCCCTTTCCTCAATGGGGAGATAGTGTATGAGTATGGTTGAATCGCTAGAGGCGCTTAATTTACACAATAGAATTATTCGCAATTCTGTACAGGGAAAGTCGTTGGAGGTATTTCCGTCGATTTACCAACAAGAGACAAATATTGCCATTTGGCAGCGTGTGATACCTGATGAGCTCACATCGGCAGTGGACGAATTTCTGAAAACGTCTACTAAGAAGCAAGCAGTTTTAAAAGTGAGCGAACAAGACGTCCACGAACAGTTATTTAGCGCATTTGAGCCAAGCGCTGCGATGACTGTCATTGCGGATGATATAGCGCAATTAGTGAGTATGTTTTGCTGTTTATTTGGTATTGAACACGCAGGGCTTCGGTTAACTATTTTAGAACATGCAATGTGCCCCCGTTTTCATGTTGACCGTATTCCGTGTCGATTGATCACTACTTATCAAGGCGTTGCAACGCAATGGTTGGAACACGCTGGGGTCAATAGAAGTAAATTAGGCACAGGAAATCAAGGTTTACCTGATGAACAATCGGGACTGATTTCTAAACCCCACAACATTCAACAACTGAATTGTGGCGATGTCGCATTATTAAAAGGTGAAATGTGGGATGAACAACAAGGCGCTGGTTTGGTCCATCGTTCGCCACCGTTAGCGGTGGGGGAGTCGCGTTTATTGTTAACCTTAGACTTTATTCAATAACATCTATTGTTAGGCGTGTGTTTGGTTACCCTATAAAACAGAGAATGAAAGATGGAAATATCAATAGTTGACACTAAACGATTACAAGCTCGCTTAATTCGATTTACTTGTCTGAAGTCGATTTGTTTTAAGAGTTTATTGGTGGGTTTGTTGGTGAGTTTGTTTGTGAGTTTGAGCTGTTCATACGTTTACGCGGCAAATGTTCATACTCATGGGGTATCGACGATGACTATTACTGTTGATAACAATATAGTTGATATCACCTTAACGACTCCCACATCTGATCTCGTAGGGTTTGAGCATCGTGCCCACTCTGAATCAAATAAACGTGCAATTAAAGAGATGCACACCGTGTTGGGTAAAGTAGAAGAACTGTTTGTGCTTAATGGCGGTGCTTGTCAGTTTGTGTCTCACAGTGTGGATGTACTTGAACAGCCTGAAATCCAACATAACGATGACACAAATCACGGTCAAATAGATGAACATAGCGCTAATGAACTTCATAATGATGTCACGGCTTACTATCAGTTTACTTGTGAAAACATGTCAGCACTTTCGAGTATTGCTGTTAAAGTATTTACACTTTTTCCTAGTATTCATCATATTCGTTCTATGTGGATTACCGACACACACCAGGGTGCGGTGACATTGAGCGATAAAAACAACATGATTAGTTTGAGATAACCCAATGAAAAACGTCAACACGATTATCGAACAAGCGGAACAAAATTGTAAAAGTCATGGTGCACGTTTAACCATTAAGAGAAAACAAATACTGTCGTCGCTAGTCCAGTCGAGCAAAGCGTTGTCGGCATACGAATTAATTGATTTGTTTTTACAACAAAGTGGCGAAAAAATACCGGCAATGTCGGTTTATCGTATACTCGATTTTTTAGAAACTGAGAATTTAGTTCATAAGCTTAAGTTAGCCAACAAGTATATAGCGTGCTCTCACATCACTTGTAAGCACGAACACGGTGTTCCACAGTTTTTAATTTGCAGTACTTGTCATACCGTTAAAGAGATTACTATCAATAAGTCCACGATTGCTGAACTTCAGAATACTGTCAAAAACGCAGGTTTTCAGTTGGTTAGCCCTCAGTTAGAAATCAATTGCATCTGTAATGAATGTCTAGCCTCTGCGGCATAAGCATTGTCATTATTATGAAGGAAATGGATTTTTTAACCTGTCGCTTGTTATAGCCACTACCCCAAAAAATACGAATTAAGTGAAAATAGAGGAAAAAAATTTAATGAGAACAATTCAAGCAATAATGGATAAATGTGCCATTTCGCTCTCATTTTTATGTGTTATTCATTGTTTATTTTTACCCATATTATTAGTTTTATTACCCAGTTTGGGCGTATGGCAACTCGATAATGAAGCCTTCCATACTTGGCTATTAATTGCGGTGATCCCCATTAGCCTATACGCATTGACCACCGGTTTTAAAAAGCATCATCAATATCGATTTTTATTGATTGGGGCAACAGGAATAATGTTGCTGATGTTTGCTGCATTATTGGGACATGATTTAGTCGGTGAGTCTGGTGAGAAAGTATTAACACTGTTAGGTGCAACCTTAGTTATCATCGCACATTGGGCTAACTTTACTCGTTGCAAACATAATAGTCGCTGCATCAAGGGGATGAATGCTCAATGTGATTGAGCTAGTGCATTAATGATAGTTACGTAATATCGGCTCTACAGAGTAAATTAATCATCCTATTGCCACAGTAATGAACGTGATGATGGAATATAATGTTTCACTTTCATCACGTTTTTTTGAGGATGTTAAGCCAATACTTTGCTTATTCCTCTTCAGTGTACGGTTCAATAGTAGTGATTTGCATAGTATAAGCAGCGGTACCCAGTTCATTTTCGATAATGGCCGTTTTCAATATGCCGGTAATCCAAAAAGGATCATATAGGTCATTTGATGAAATACCGAGTGATGAGCTGACAAAAATCATTTGATTGGGCGGCGGTGGCGGCATATGGATGCAGGCGCCAAAATAAGGAACTAAAAAGAATTGGGTTATATTTTGCTGGTCATCAAATTCTAATGGCACAATAAATCCCGGAATTCTAATAGGTTGGTCTACCATTTTTGTGATGATATTAGTTGAAATTAACGCTTGTTGATAGCGATCATCGTTAGCCGATGTAATGGCATTAACCACTTGATTGCTAATAATATCTTCAAATGACCCATCTGCAATATCATCAAGATACTCCGGTGGATTTAATAATGCATCTAAGTCACTTTTCGGCATTAAGTCTGTCCACTCTACGGTTTTATAAGTGAGTGCAGCATCATGAATCACTGCATCATCAATGACACTGTGCTCGATTTCACTCTTAGACGCATGGGTATTATCACAGCCCATTAATAACCCTATCACTATTGTTAAACTGCTTAGTCTTATCGTTCGTAACATTGTTGGTTTACCGTATAAATAAGTGTAATATATCAATGATACAGTGTATCATTTTGTTGTTGTACTTATTTCTGTGAGAAGATAAACCATGAGTATTGTGCTCAGTGATGTAACGTTTCATTATCCACAACAAAAGTTCCCAGTACTGAGTATTCCTTCTTGGTCATTACCCCAAGGTGAACAAGCGTTTATCTATGGTCCTTCTGGATGTGGTAAATCTACGCTTTTAGGCTTACTAAGTGGAGTATTACCAGTTTCTTCTGGTGAATTAATCATCTTAGATCAACGTATCGATCGTATGAATGGCCGCCAACGAAACCAATTTAGAGCTAAGCACATTGGCTATGTGTTTCAACAGTTCAATTTAATCCCATATCTCAGTGCAATCGATAATATCCGTCTAGCAAGCTACTTTGCGAAAAAATCATCTAATCATCACCTTAACAATGACATTAACATACTGCTGACAAGCTTAAATATGCCAACGCAAGATTGGGGTGTTCCGGTTAATCAGTTGAGTTTAGGGCAACAACAAAGAGTGGCAATTGCGCGAGCGTTAATCAATAAACCGTCACTATTGATTGCAGATGAGCCTACTTCATCATTAGATCATGAAAATCGTGATGCGTTCATGGCATTGTTAATGTCGATTGTCGCAGAAAGTCATATCAGCTTGTTATTTGTTAGTCATGACATGTCGTTATCACAATACTTCAATCGCGTTGAAGCATTAAGTGATATAAATCAACGCTAGGATCATCTTTCATGTTTGTAAAACTTGCTTTGAAAAGCATTGCGGTTCGTAAAGGCTCTGTATTGCTTTCTGTGATGGCCATGACAATCAGTATCATGGTGTTATTGGGTGTAGAACATGTGCGTCATCAAGCAAAAATGAGTTTTGCGAATACGGTATCCGGTGTCGATTTAATTGTGGGAGCCAGAACGAGCAGCCTTAATTTATTACTTTATTCTGTATTTCGGATCGGGTCACCGACAAATAATATCAGTTGGCAATCGTTTGAAACGGTTGCTGGTAACCCCAAAGTCAAATGGGCTGTGCCTCTTTCACTTGGGGATTCCCATAAAGGTATTCGGGTACTCGGGACTAATCAGGACTTTTTCAAATACGTTAAGTATGGGCAAAAACACCCGTTAGTATTTGCTCAAGGTCATGTATTTTCTGATGTGTATGATGTTGTGTTGGGATCTGCTGTGGCGGCTAAATTAGATTATCAGTTAGGAGATAAGTTAGTGTTAGCCCATGGTATTGCAGCCACAAGCTTTAGTTTACACAAAGATAAACCTTTTACTGTTGTAGGGATTTTATCTCCCACAGGTACGCCAGTCGATCATACCCTTCATGTGAGTTTACACAGTATCGATGCAATACATGCAGACCCGTCTGGAACGGTTAATCAGCAAGCTATGTTGCAACCAAGTCATATCACCGCTTTTATGTTGGGACTCCAGTCTAAAATCACAACGTTTACTCTACAGCGTGACATAAATCAGTTTCCCTCAGAGCCATTAATTGCCATTTTGCCCGGCGTAGTATTATCAGAGTTGTGGCAAATGATGGGCGTGCTAGAAAATACGTTGCTTATCGTGTCGTTATTGGTATTTCTTTCTGCTTGTTTAGGGGTTTGTGCCATGTTATTGGCTTCTGTGCGTGAAAGGCATTATGAGATTCGATTACTGCAAGTTATTGGTGCGCCAGCTCACTTTCTGTTTTTACTGATTGCTGTCGAAGCATTATTCATTACCCTAACCAGTATCATCGCGGCAGGATTGATATTAACCATGACTTTAAGCGTGTCTGAAGATTATTTAATGACTCAATTTGGATTAAACATTAGTGCCAACATTTTCTCTGTTAATAGTGTTTATATCATTATGATAATGATGATTATCTCAATGGTTATGGCGATAGTTCCTTCATTAAATATGTCAAATCGGCAGTATTAAAAGTAATACTGCCTTACTTTATGTATCGGAAATGGTTAGAGCATGTAACTCATTTATGTCCCATTCCTTGTTAGAAAAATCCAATTAAACTTTGTTCTAACATCGTTATTGATAGTTTATGAAAGCACCATTTTGAGGGGGGTAATTTATCTACGCTTAACATCAAAAACCTTTACGACAGGGTACTGGATTTCTATAAGGGCTATCCATTTAGCACCACCAGTGTCAATATGTAGTAATGAAAACTTCATCGTATTTATTAAAAGCTGGCGTTGATTACCCTACCAATTGGGACGAATTTGTTGATTGGTTTCATGATGAACAATCTTGCATCAGCTACCTTTACGCACTTCGTTGGCCAAACGGATTCATTTGCCCAAACTGTTCAAGCCATCAATCACCTTATCTGTTAAGTAATGGCAAGTTAAAATGTCATGCTTGCCGTTCTCAGTGTTCAGTTACATCAAGTACACTTTTTGACAAAACAAGAACCCCAATGAAAAGTTGGTTTGCTGCCGTCTGGTTTATTACAAATCAAAAAAATGGTGTCAGTGCTCTTGGAGTTCAAAGGCTATTAGGTCTTGGGAGTTATCAAACCGCTTGGTCATTAATGCACAAGTTAAGACATGCCATGGTTGATCCTGAAAGGGATAAACTGTCCGGCATCGTAGAGGTTGACGAAACACTAATAGGTGGCGTAGTTCCCCAATCATCTATTAAAAATCAACAGGGTAAGCGTAAGGCTGTCGTTTTGGTTGCTGTTGAGCTGCTATCACCCTCTGGATTTGGCCGGATACGTTTAAGGCAAGTGGAAAGTGCAACCAAAGAACATATCCATCAATTCATTCAAGATGTAATTGAACCTGGTAGTACAATTTGTAGTGATGGCTCTCAAGCATACAAACAAATAGACAAGAAAGGATATAAGCATAACCGAATAGTGCATTTAGGTTCATCTGTACCTGCACATGAAACAATGCCTGGGGTACATCGAGTCTCATCATTATGTAAAAGATGGCTTTTAGGTACCTATCAAGGTGCGGTAAAGGTTAAGCAACTTGATTATTATTTAGATGAGTTTACATTTCGCTTCAACAGAAGAAAGTCAGATTCTCGGGGATTATTATTCTACAGGTTGCTTGAACAAGCAGTGCGTACTAAGCCGATAACGTATAAATTAATTAAAAATCGATAACCACAATATATAGTGGTTGGTTGTGCTAAGTGGATAGCCCTTATTTCTATACAGTTATAATTCATGTTTGTTAAAATAACAGTGTTGTTTCTCGTGATGTCATTACGAAAAATCTCGGTTTTACCTAAAGGATGATTCTATCCAATTGAATTATAAAAATTTGTTAAATATTGACGCTACATAACGAGTTTGTATTATTCTCAACTATCTAAATTCTCGCTTTCACCTAGACTAAAAGGTGATTGATTAGTGAAAAACAAGCTGATAAGTTATTAAAATTATTGATAATTAAAGTGTTTTTTTACGATGATTTTTTAGATAAACATCTAAGGATGTTTATCGGGATTCTCGCTAATACGCTGTAGGTTTCGCACATGTTTGGTAGTATTTTTCTAGCAAGTATTATTCAATTTGGAGAAGTGAAAGGATGTTCAGATCCCAGTATTGAGCTATTAGAAGAGTTTAAAACTGAGATTGTGTATTTAGATAACACTCCTGAATTATTCCCTAAAGGTTCAATCAAAATAGCTGCTTCTATGCCACCAATCTGTCAAGTTGTAAACTCGCAGATTGAAGTCAAGTTTGATATAGATAGTTACGGTCATATTGTTAATTATAAGGTTTTATCTAACATACCTAAGCGAGTACACTCAAAGGCAATTAAAAAAGAGCTCATGCGTACAGCAGGGCAAGATCACGAAGCTTTACCTTGACTTAAGTTTGTGATCTTATACTTCTTTTTAGTAAGAAGTGAGTTAACCCATGTCGCAACTACAGCTATTCAAGTACTTTTCGAACATTGATGACCCTC
>NZ_JCAYNT010000011.1:0-166323 GCF_059758095.1 Shewanella sp. MF05913 | reverse complement strand
TATCTGTCATCGGGCTTGGTCAGAAATAACAGAAAAGATAGACTGGGCGGTCTGCTATATAACAATAAACGCAAAAAAGTCACAACAAAGAAAATCTAGAAAAGACATAACGTTAGATGGAATTTTTGCAGGCCTTAATGCTTAAGGTCCAGTGTATGTATAACGACACATACTTATTTCACTCCTAAAGCGGCATTCTACAACTTCAACACCCAAATCTAGGGGAGCCCCAGATAATCCTTTTAAATTTCAAAATAGTAGACACGCATGGTGCTATCTGATCTAATTAATTTCGCCACTTATTTCTATAAGATGGCTACTAAATATAACGCCATGTGTGCTCCTGTTAAACTTAAGTATATACTACACGATTTGCTTAAAAACTATGCCCCATAGTTCATCAAAAACGTCTTAATTCTCTGATGGTTGGCATTGAATCACCCAAAAAATATTTCCACCCAAAATTTGACTATTAACGAGTTTTGAACACAAACTGCGTACGAAGGTAATACCCAACTATAAGGCCAACGACTCCACCAACTACCATTACAATACTTGCAATATCAGAGCCCACACCTAAACCCAAAATATTTCCTAAGCCTAAAAACCTAACAACAAAAACACCTAAAATGGCAGAAATAACAATTACTAATTTGTCATTCTCTATCCTTTGAATAACAAATTCCATTAGTAAACTGTAAAGTAATGTTTGAATTCCATAAAATAATACAGAAAAAAACATGAAGCCAATGGAAACAGGTATGAGCCCAATAATAGTAGAAAATGCCTCACTGATACGCATCCATGAAAAGTTAAAATTAGATGTTATTAATTTATGCCCCATTCCAATGAAAGCGCATATGAATCCTGCTAAAATTGGTGGAATAAAAGTACCTATTAAAATTCGCTCAACTCTCCCTGAACTCATCACCAATCCTTGTTAACTAGTTAACGCCTCAAGCAGAGGCGCCGTTTGCGGTGTCCTGCTGACTTGATTTGTGTACACCCAGCATGGGCATGAACTAATGAGGTGAAAGTCCTCTTTAGGAAGATCACCGTTTAAATAACATATTGTTATTAAACGTTAACTACTAGCGAATGGCAAGGGCTTATCCGCGAGATTGGGTCCGGAGGAAGCCGCTAGTCTTCTTGTGATAAAGAATGCGAGCTGATGAACAAGAACATCATATGAGGCGTAGGCTAGAGGTGAGTTAGCAGGGGCTGCCCCGCGAAGCAAGGGTACAAGACGACGAAACCACGTGATCTAATGGCCACCGTAAATGATGCAGCAGTGCAAAGAAAGTTCATGTTCCTTCTCTATCAATAAAGAGTGGGGAGATCTGCTTAACACGCGACTGGTCATTAACCAGTAAGGCTCTGGTTTATAAGTGCCTTGGCTTTTCAGTGTCATCGACTGAAAAGAGCGAACCAGATGGCAGATATATTGCTCCTGCAATATCTGCATTTCCGCCATCCATGGCGGTCAAGACCGATAGCGCATGACGGGGTAACTCGGCATGTGATTAAGCAGAAGTCAGCAGACGGCATACGACTGCATGGATGCAGGAGGTAGAGCAACGCAGGAGCAGTTGCCGAGTAACCCAATGCCCATCGTAATGGCTGGGATAGCATACCCCGCGTTAGCGTTGTGGGTACATGGTGAAGGCCTGAACATTTAGAAGAAGGAGGAGTCTTGTCAAACTTGTCGATACCCACTACGTCGCCAGACGATTACTATCGGCAGCGTATTGATATGCAACCGGCCTTCAACAGCGATTTATTTCAACAACTGCTCGAACCTGAAAATCTACACCGAGCTTGGCGTCAAGTGAAAGCCAATAAAGGCGCGACTGGCATTGATGGCATGACCATCGAAGCCTTCCCGCTTTGGATGCAACAAGGCGGCTGGCAACAATGTAAATCTCAATTAGAGCAAGGTGAATACCAACCCTCAGCGGTCAGGCGCGTAGAGATCGATAAACCCGATGGCGGTAAACGCAAATTGGGGATCCCTAACGTCATTGACCGTTCGGCTGGGCGGTTTTTCATCAATCATTCTGTAGGTTGAGTTGAGGCACGAAGCCCAATAGATTGTTTTAGATATGAAAAAGTTGGGCTGTATATCGTTAGACCAACCTATCTAGCGAATACAAAACAGCCCCCAAAGGTGGGGTGTCTTTTAAAAATCTATAAATAAATGCTGAGTTAAAATTATAGAATTATCAATATCTGTCCAATACGTATGTTGTTTAGTTGCTTAAGCTGATTCAATTTTGCAAGCGTCTTCACACTAACTCCAGTTCTTGCAGAAATAAGTGACAAATTATCACCAGAACGAACAGTATAAAATTGCTGTTTAGTCTTAGCAGGCTGTTTTACCACTATCTTTGTAACGACAACCTTCTTGGTTGGGGTACTTTTAACAACAACTATCTTGTTAGTACTCTTAACGTTCTTAGTAACAACTACTGTTTTCGTATTATTCTTACTAATGTTTTCATTTACCTTCTTGGTATAAGTAATTTCATTTTGTTGTTTATGGTTATTAGATAGGCTGTTGTTATCCGCTGATGCCACGCCTGCAACAGTTAAAGCCAAAACCGAAAGAGCTGTTACTAAAGTTAATTTTACGTTTTTCATATTATTTACCCTTGATTAAATTTATTGGTTTAAATTCGTTTGTTGCTTTTTTTCAAACGTTGAAAGTATTTTACACCAGATAAATGCAAACTTGTGTAGAGAGGAAGTAAAGAATAATTGACAATTATCGTGGATGGCCATGCTTTAGGGATGTTTTAATAACCAATATAGTTAGATGTTTATATTTTCATCTTGCTTGCAATTTGTGTGATTCAACTCTGAACTTGAGGCCGTTGAAGAAAATGACGTGAGCTGGCCATGGATGGTACAGCGCGCCCTTGTGCGTTAGCGGCATCATCGAAATAAGTTTCAACCGTGGATAATTTTTCATATGTAATCCACGTCTTTACCTATGCTCTGTTTTAAGGCTTACAGCTGACATTAATGTTTGACTTCAACGTAATAAATGATTAATTTATGCGCTTTATTACGTATCATGGACGATAAAAATGCAGCATCAAAACCATTCAACTTATCCGCAACCCACACGACCTAGTAACCCGTCAACACTCGAATTAGCTATCTTTAATTTTGAACTAAAAGCTAAATCTTACTACGATAGCAAACAGAAAAATGACAATTCAAAAGAATTACTCAAACAACTAGAGCGTGATTACCAGCATCTTCAAACCCAGAAAAAACAAATTGAATCGGTGGCAATAGCACAAGCGTACTTGGCCGAATATAGAGAATCAAATGAGATCGCCGGAATAGATGTATTACTTGCTGAAGCTCACCACCCAACGGACAAACTTGGTAAATATTTATTTGTGACGGGTGAGCCGCAACCGACCATAAACCACGAAGCTCATCACATAATTCCCGGTAAGGGTCGCTTTTTACAACCCCAGGTACTGGCTGCTCGCATGAATATGCATATTATGGGTATTGGGATAAATGATCCCTTTAATGGTACTTGGCTTATTAACTTTATGCGTAACAAAAAAATTGATTGGGCAACGAAAAATGCTCCTCCTCATCGTAAATTACATCGAAAAAACTATGAATCATGGATTGGAAATACTTTGGGAAGTCGATCTAATACGACATCAAAAAGCCATTTTTTGAATAAACTTCGATCAATTAAGCAGCATATTAAGACGGGTACCATTCCTGAATATATTTTTGATTCTTCAGACACACTCTGGAAGGGCTTATGATTATATATCGTTTAGAATTACCAAGAAACAGCACTACTGCGCTGGACTTTGACTCTATGGTTATGGCGAATCAAATGAAGCCATCCTCACAGCTTAGTCAAAATGAACTACTCGTTAAAATTCATCGTCTTCCTTATGATAATGTATCAGTAGATTCTCTGTGGAATGGTGGACAATTATTTTTCAAATTCAATAGTGAGTGCCTAGATGACTTCGATATTAATGTAGTTGGTACTTTTTTATTTTTGAAATTTGAGGCTTATGAAATATTAAAACCATTAATGATTGAATTTGGTGAATTTTTAAAGGTAAAAACAGATCGAGAAGACTTGATGATGTTTAACCTCATGACCTTTGCTGCTGAAAACACTAAACAAACGCTTTACAAATATTGTGATGGCTTTGAAGATGGCCTGAAAAGCTTAGTTTTTAATGAAGTTGATGTTAAAAAAAAGAGCCTGTTTAAATCAAAATTAGAAGGCGGAAATCTTATTTATTGTAATGAAGATTTTTACTATCTAGTTAAAAAAAATGGGTTTACCGGCATTACTTTCTATACAGACTTAGTAGGCGAACATCCATTAAAATAAATGGTACGGCTAAATTATTAAACCCGCTTCAAAAACCATCAGTAATTTAGAAAAATTGATTACAATAGTGAACATATGAAGATAGTTAAAGCTAGAGATAGAATTAACAAAGCAATATTAGGTGCAGCTTTAACCTTAGCTATCATGCCGATAATTGGTTTACTTACTGGCACGGCTTTTTCAATGGGTTTGTATGGTATAAATTATGAGAAAGTATCCTTACAGAACAATCCAGAACAATATTGGTTTGTAATAAAACTTGAAACCTCTGTTGTTTTATTCATTGTTTTTAGAGCAAAATTCACATTCCCTCTATTTGATTCTATTTATCAAGCTTTGTTAATATTCAGAGACAAAAATAAGTTCATAGCATACTTAATGCTTTATTTGGCAATCCCTATTCTAGTTGTCGCACTCTGCTTTTTTCTAATGTCATTTTTTAATCTTTAAAATCACGTGTAAGTAACATTAGTCATTGCAAAAAATCAAGTTAATTTGAAGACTTAGACATTACAGTTTAAATCGAAAACTAGCATCATATTTCATTATCTGCATGTTAAGTCTTTCAAATACATCCTTTAGTGCACGACATTCCATGCGCCACGTAGAACACCTTTTTTAACTGGTGATTAGTACTTCAAATTCATTTTATAATAATGAATAAAAAGGAGGCTTTCGCCTCCTCTATTTATCCAACTAGCTAACACTACTTACCGTCCATCGCTCGACGTTTTTTAAAGTCTGATTCTTCTAGCCATTTTGGCCAGTCGTTGTTGTTGGCCAGCTTTTCAATAATGTCACTGATTAAGGCGAGGTCTTGCTCGACTCCGCCTAAATTCCAGCTGGCATCATAATCGTCGGCAGCTTGATGGTATTTATGAGCAATGTAGTCTGGGTCAGTATCACCTAGGCTCATAAACATTAACCCTGGCACACCTTGTTGGGCTAAGGCAAAGTGGTCTGAACGGAACATTAAGCCGTTTTGTGGACGAGGATCTGCTTTTACAGTGCGCCCTTGCGCTTTGGCGGCATCATCTAAATAAGTCTCTAACTCTGACACGCCCTGGCCGTAACGCAGTATGTAATTAACACCTTTGCCAACGTTCATGCCGTCTATGTTTAAAAACGATACAAGTTGTTTAGTCGGGACCGGAGGATTGGCGGCAAAGTATTGCGCGCCAATGAGGCCTGTTTCTTCTGCGGTAAAGGCAGTAAACAAAATAGAGCGTTTAGGTGCTTTGTTTTGCGCTTTAAAATGTCGCGCTAACTGTAACACGCCTGCTACACCCGAGGCATTGTCGACAGCACCGTTATAAATGCGGGTTTTACCATCTTGCACAGTTTTACCTAAATGATCCCAATGCGCATGCATGACGACCCATTCGTCGGCTTGGCTAGTACCAGGGATAAGCCCTGCTACGTTATAAGATGTAGCCAATTCGATTTGATTTTTTAGCGATAAGTTGGCTGTAAGTTTAAGCGGTATAGACTGAAAACCTGGCTTAGCGGCGGTGAGTTTCAGTGTGTCGTAATCAAGGCCCGCTTCGCTAAAGATTTTTTGCGCGGTTTGATGTTGAATCCAGCCCATAACACCGATGTGTGATTGGTTTTTATGGTTATCCACTAAAGTATATTTAGTATTGGTATTGCTGTTTTCAACCACATTCCAACCATAAGCAGCTGGGGCAGTTTCATGGACAATAAACACCGCTTTGGCGCCCTGCCTTGCAGCTTCTTCGTACTTGTAAGTCCAGCGACCATAGTAGGTCATGGCATTACCTTTAAAAATGTCAGGGTCTTGAGTCGCAAAACCTGGATCATTGACCAACATAATTAGCGTTTTACCTTTCACATCAATGTTGGCGTAGTCATTCCACTGGTATTCTGGTGCATTAATACCATAGCCAACAAACACCACATCACTGCCATCTAAGCTGACTTGAGGTTGAACTTGTTCAGTACGGGCGGTGAAATCAGTACCGTTGTTAAACACTAAATCGCCGACACTGAGTTGCATCGTTTGGTCGGCTGTTATTTTAGCCATAGGCACTGCTTGGCGATAACTGTCACCAAAACCCGGTTCAAGCCCCATGGCTTTATAGGCTTTTTCTAAATATTCAACGGTCAGCTTTTCGCCATGAGATAACGGCCCACGGCCTTCAAATTCATCGCTTGCTAAGGTTTGCACATCTTGGCGGTAGGTTTTTTCATCAAATTGAAATGGCGTAGCGTTAACGCTTGGCAGTATAAACACACCACACACCGCTAATAAACGAAAGGTATTCACAGACAACATCCTTTGTTAAATATTAAGAAAAATAATTGTAACCATGGCTAGATATTAGGGCGGACTTCGTCCTGTTAGAGCGCTTCACGGCTATAAAGACTAGACTCACCAATATAGTCTGATGCGATAATCAGTGCTAGCGCTTTTTCATCGCTATTCAACGGGTTGTCAAAAGCGGTAAGCTCAGCCCGGTTTGTCCTGGTGCTGCCAGGTAGCGTTTGTCTATCCATAATCCTATAGCAGCAACTAACACATCATCGTAAAAAATTAATGGAATTTGCTGACGGCGCCAGGGTGGAATTTGACATTCCTGCCAGAGCTTTTTGAGCTCTCGAGGTTTGGTGCGTTGCGATGTGGCAAACTGTGGCTGGCATTTAATTGAACCTGCTGCGCCATATTTTATCGTTACGTGTACGTGAGTTGCAGGCAATGCAAGCAGTGGCATTGTTGATGCTGACACGTCTTGCTGTACACATTCTGCTTTATACGACTGTATTTGCACACTAAATGATTGCTCCCCTACTTTGCCGCTGACTTGATTTAGCTTGCCTGCCAATACCGCCAGAATATCACGTTGCAACGCAGTGGCATCGTGAGGTTCAAGCGCTTGATGGGTTAACACATATGCGATATTGGCAAAGCGTTTAACCTGATAATCGCCCCATTGAATGGCCACATTGGCATCATCTTTTGCATCAAGCAGTTGTGACAATATTTGCTGCAATTGCGATTGCGATGGCAAACTCACACCACAATGCTGTAAATAACCGCGAAATAATAATGCCTGCCAGGCGGCACTCAATAGGCCAAATCCAGTGAGCTTAAACCCGCTTGATTCGGTGATTAAAGCATTTGTATCGTTTGGTATGATTAACCACTGGGGTAAGCGATGACTCACTTCATCTTCAATCACTTGTTGTTGCTCTGCACACAATGCTGCGCTTCTTGCTGCGGTGGTGGCAATACTTGGCCAGCGTTGTTTTAAGCGAGGAATAATCTCTAAACGTAAAAAGTTACGGTCGTAACTGTCGTCTTGATTACTTTCATCTTCAATATGACGAACACCATATTGTAATGCAAATTGCTCTATTTGATCGCGGCTGATATCCAATAACGGTCTAAGTAACCACCCTTGTTTGTAAGCTTGTATCGCACCCATTGCGGCTAGCCCTTTTGGGCCTTGCCCACGTTTTAACGCGAGTAATAAGGTTTCAAGTTGATCATCTTGGTGATGGGCGGTCAGTAAAATGTCACCCGGATTAAGATAACGGTCAAAGGCCTGATAGCGCGCATCACGCGCTTTGGCTTCTAAACTTTCTCTTGGACCTTTGTTAACGTTCACTCGCTCTATTTGTACGGGCAGTTGGTAATGATTAGCACGAGCGATGCAATGGTCAACCCACGTATTGGCATTAGGACTTAATCCATGATGTACGTGAATAAGTAAACAAGCGATATGCGGGTATTTTTGCGCAAAGGCACTTAAACCAAACGCTAAGACTTCTGAGTCAACGCCGCCACTGTAAGCCAGCACTAACTTAGGAGCTTGCTCACTGTGTAGCAAACCTTGCTCATACTGTGGCAATATGGCCTGCTCTAATAACGTTAGCAGCTGTTTTGCTGTGAGTGAGTCAGGCATTAACGCTGTTTTTGTCATGATGTTAGCCTAATTAAAGGTGATTTTGACGTTATTAGACCCAAGCATGCTTTCAAGCGATAACATAAGCTCATCACTCGGGTTTACCCGCCATTCATCGCCTAAGGTAATTCTGCCGCTGGCTTCTGGTTTAACATAATTAATCACCACTGGTACTGCGCCATTACGCCATGGCGTTAAGGTTTGCTCAAACGTTTCCAGCCATTCGGGGGTAACATCATTGCCTTGAACATTAATTTCAACTGCGCGAGCAAAGTGACTACGAGCTTCGCCAATTTCGATAACATTACGGGCGTTCATGCGATTACCGCCAGAGAAGTCATCAAAACTGACATCGCCTTCACAAATGAGAATGCGATCTTTTTCAAGCAAATGACCAAATTTTTCAAACGGCTCGGTAAATAACATAATTTCTAAACGCGCGCTTTTATCGTCTAACGTGACTAAGCCCATTTTTGAACCACGTTTGGTGATCATCACTCGGGTCGCCACCACTAACCCCGCCGCTTTAACGGTTTTACCGCGCTCAGTTGGGTGAATGTCTTTTAACCGGCCATTAGTGTATTGCTTAAGCTCTTTTAGATACTGGTTAATGGGGTGCCCAGTTAAATACAAGCCTAAGGTTTCACGCTCGCCTTCCAGCCAAATTTTGTCTGGCCATGGGGTACATTGAATAAAGTTTTGCTTACTGTCTTCGGGCTCACTATTGAGTAAACCAAACATATCATTTTGACCAATCGCTTCGGCTTTAGCATGTTGCGCTGCGGCGCTAATGGCTTGGGGCAAGGTCGCCATCATGGAGGCACGATGCGGGCCTAGGGTGTCTAGTGCCCCAGCTAAAATGAGTTTTTCAATGACGCGTTTGTTGAGCTTTTTTAAATCGACACGGGCACAGAAATCGAACAAGTCGGTAAACGGTCCATTTTTACGGGCTTCTAAAATAGAATCGACAGGGCCTTCGCCCACGCCTTTAATCGCGCCGATACCGTAAACAATATTAAGATCGTCATCGACCGTAAACTTGAATAAGCCTTTGTTTACGTCGGGCGGAATTAACGGCAAGCCCATGCGCTCACACTCATCAACTAAGGTGACGATTTTGTCGGTGTTGTCCATGTCGGCAGACATTACCGCTGCCATGAATTGCGACGGGAAATGGGTTTTAAGCCATAATGTTTGGTACGACACCAGTGCATAAGCTGCTGAATGCGATTTGTTAAAACCGTAACCGGCAAACTTTTCAACCAAGTCGAAAATTTTCATCGACAATTCGCCGTCGACGCCGTTATTGATCGCGCCCTCTTTAAAGGTACCGCGCTGCTTGGCCATTTCTTCTGGCTTTTTCTTACCCATTGCACGACGGAGCATATCCGCGCCGCCTAGGGTGTAACCCGACAACACCTGAGCAATCTGCATGACCTGCTCTTGATACAAGATAATGCCGTAGGTCGGTGACAATAATTCTCTTAGCGATTCATGCTGATATTCAGCATCGGGGTATGACACTTCCTCACGGCCGTGCTTACGTTCGATAAAGTTATCAACCATGCCTGACTGCAAAGGACCTGGGCGGAAAAGAGCCACAAGTGCAATCATGTCTTCAAAGCAGTCAGGCTGTAGACGTTTAATCAGGTCTTTCATACCGCGAGATTCAAGCTGGAATACCGCGGTGGTTTCGTAGCGTTGCAGTAATCTAAAACAAGCAGGATCGGCAAGTGGAATGGATTCTATGCGAACTGGCTCTTTGCCTTCTTTGACTTGGCGCGGATTGATCATCTGCAATGCCCAGTCAATAATGGTTAAGGTACGTAAGCCCAAGAAGTCGAACTTAACCAAACCTGCAGTTTCTACGTCATTTTTATCGAACTGAGTAACGGGGTTTAAGCCTTCTGCATCGCAATATAAAGGCGCAAAATCGGTAATTCGAGTCGGTGCGATAACCACACCACCGGCATGCTTACCCGCGTTACGGGTTACGCCTTCTAGGCGACGACACATGTCGATAAGTTCTTTTACATCTTCATCACCGGCATAGGCTTCAGGCAACGCAGGTTCAACTTCAAAGGCTTTTGCCAATGTCATCCCTGGCTCTGCGGGGATCATCTTGGTTAAGCGCTCAACAAAGCCGTACGGATGACCTAATACACGGCCAACATCGCGCACAACCGCTTTTGCCGCCATAGTACCAAAGGTAATTATCTGGGATACCGCTTCGCGGCCATACAGGTCGGCAACGTGATCAATTACCTCGTCACGTCGGTCCATACAAAAGTCGACGTCAAAGTCGGGCATCGATACACGTTCTGGGTTCAAGAATCGCTCGAACAGTAAATCGTATTCTAGTGGGTCTAAATCGGTAATTTTAAGTGCGTATGCCACTAATGAGCCAGCACCAGAACCACGACCTGGACCGACGGGAATGCCTTGGTCTTTACCCCATTGAATAAACTCCATCACAATAAGGAAGTAACCAGGGAACCCCATTTGGTTAATCACTTTAAGTTCAATTTCGAGGCGTTCGTCATATTCGCCGCGTTTTTCGGCACGAACTTGTGGGTCTGGGAATAAAAATTCGAGACGCTCTTCTAAGCCTTTTTGTGACACATTAACCAAGAAGTCTTCAATGGATAAGTCTCCGGTCGGGAAATTCGGTAAAAAGTATTCATTTAAGCGAATGGTGACATTACAGCGTTTCGCTATTTCAACACTGTTTTGAATGGCTGACGGAATGTCGGCAAACAGTGCTATCATTTCATCTTCTGTGCGCAGGTATTGTTGGTCACTGTAGGTTTTAGGACGACGAGGATCAACCAAAGTAAAACCATCGTGAATGGCTACGCGGATTTCATGTGCTTCAAAATCATCTTGCTTTAAAAACACCACTTGATTGGTGGCAACAACAGGCAAATCTTTTTCTGATGCGAGCTCAACCGCCATGTGTAAATAGCGTTCTTCATGAGCTCGACCGGTTCGAATAAGCTCAAGATAATAGCGGTCTGCAAAATGCTGTTGATAAAATTCAATCAGTGAGTCGACCTGGTTTTGGTTACCCTTTAATAAGGCTTTACCCACATCGCCATCTTTAGCACCAGAGATAATAATTAAGCCACGATTATACTTCACCAGCCAGTCTTGATCGATCACTACCCGACCATTAACTTGGCCACGTAAGTAGGCTTCACTGATGAGCTGGGTCAGGTTTTGATAACCTTCGTTGTCCATGGCAATAATCGTTAACGCACAAAACTCTTTTTCAAAACCCGGTGTTTGCACCCAAAAATCGGCACCAATAATGGGTTTAATCCCTGCACCGTTACAAGCACCATAAAATTTAACTAGACCACAAAAGTTGTTTTGATCGGTTAACGCTATTGCAGCCATGCCCTGACTTTCAGCCGCCGCGATGATAGGTTTAACTTTAGCAACGCCATCAGACATTGAATAATCACTGTGGACGCGTAAATGAACAAAACGAGGATCGGACATAGATTAATTATTCTTCGAAAAAGATGAATGAAACAACACGAAAAAGCGGGATTTAGACTATCAAAATTCCCTAGTTTCGCCAATGAAAACTAGGGAATGATTATTAGTCTTGAAGCAACATACGTTCAGCAACGGGTTTAAAACTTTTACGATGTTCAGCTAAGACGCCATGTAAGGCTAAGGCTTCAAAATGCGCCTTGGTGGGATAGCCTTTATGCTTAGCAAAACCATACTGAGGATATTGATTATCTAAGGTTTCCATTTCAGCATCGCGGGTCACTTTAGCAATAATAGAAGCTGCGCTTATTGCAGCAACTAAACCATCACCTTTAATCACGGCATGGCTGGCAATACCAAAATCAGGCACACGGTTACCATCAACCAGCACACGTTGTGGTTTGATGCTCAACCCTGCGACAGCTCGCTGCATGGCTAACATCGTGGCATGCAAAATATTCAACTCATCGATTTCAGCAGGGCTGGCTCTGCCAACGCTAACACTGAGTGCGTTTGCCATAATCTCTTGATATAAGGCATTGCGACGCTTTTCGCTGAGTTTTTTAGAATCGTTTAATCCGCTAATGGGCTTGGTCGGATCTAAAATCACCGCCGCGGTTACCACATCGCCCACTAACGGTCCGCGGCCGACTTCATCAACACCGGCAACTCTTCCTTGCGATATCAAATCAACTTGTTCTGGGGTGATATTTTTAATCACTACCGGTACAGTATCAAGCGTTATCATTAGGGTTATCCTGTTGTCAGTAGTGCGTCGACAGCGTCGGCTGCTCGCTCGCTGGCATTGCATTTAAGTAGCTGATGCAATTGCTCGAATCGGGCATTAAGCGGCGTAAAATCTTGGTTAAGCTGGTTAATCACAGCATCTGCAATTAATTGCGGCTGGCAATTCGCTTGCATCAACTCTGGCACAATAGTTTCATTTGCCAATAAATTAGGTAATGAGTAATTCTTTATTTGCATCATACGGATCGCAATCGCATACGTGATTGGACTGACGCGATAGGCCACTACCATAGGACGCTTAACTAGCATGGCCTCTAATGTAGCTGTGCCTGATGCTAATAAAATACAGTCGGCTGCTGCCATGACTTCACGCGAGTGACCATCAACAATATGAATTTCTAAATCAGGTGCATACTGTTGTAACGCGTCATTGAATTGTTGCTTACGCGCCTCATTCACCATTGGCGTCACAAACTTAATGTCAGGATAGGCTTGTTTAACGAGCAAGGCCGCTTTAACAAAAGGTTCAGCCAGTTGTGCTAATTCGCCACCACGAGAACCGGGCAATACTGCGAGGTACTCTGCTGCAGCATCTAAACCTAACTCTGCACGTGCGGCTAATTTGTCACTTTGCATCGGAATATCGTCAGCCAAGGTATGGCCAACAAACGTACATGGGACTTGATGCTTATCGTAAAAGGCTTTTTCGAATGGCAATAGCGATAACACCATATTAGTGGCCTTCGCTATTTTAAAGATACGCTTTGGACGCCACGCCCACACGGATGGACTGACATAATGAACCGTTTTAATGCCTTTGGCTTTTAACTTAAGCTCAAGGCCAATATTAAAATCAGGTGCATCAATACCGATAAAGCAATCTGGTGCAAGTTCGGTTATTTGCTTTATCAAGCTTGAACGGATATGAAGCAGTCTTGGTAAACGCGATAACACCTCTACAAGCCCCATGACTGAAAGTTCTTCCATGGAAAAAAGACTTTCAAACCCGAGGGCTTGCATACGAGGACCACCAATACCAATAAAACGGGCATCTGGATGGCGTTGCTTAAGCGACTTTACTAAGCCGGCACCTAAAATATCGCCGGAGATTTCTCCGGCGACAATGGCAAATACTTTTTGAGAACGTTGAGTCATCATTTCTTCTATCGAATAATGCCGCGACCAGGTTGGTTAATGAATTCCATAAATGCTTTTACATTGTCATCTTTGTCAGCCAATTCACTGACTTCTGCGTTCGCTTCTTCAATGGTTAAGCTCTTACGGAATACCGCTTTGTAAGCATTTAAAATCGCTCGCTGGCTTTCTTTGGTAAAGCCACGGCGCTTTAAGCCTTCAAGGTTTAAGCCGCGTGGTGCAGCGGGAGAACCTGCAGCCATTACAAATGGAGGAACATCTTGTAAAATCAGTGACGCACCAGCAGTAAATGCATGATTACCAATGCGAACAAATTGATGTACACCAGTCATGCCGCCAAGGATAACCCAATCGCCTACATGCACATGGCCAGCGATTGACGCATTGTTAGCCATAATCACATTGTTTCCCACAACACAGTCGTGAGCAATATGAACATAGGCCATAAATAAACAGTTAGACCCAATGCGGGTTTCGTGATTGTCTTGCGTCGTACCACGATGAATGGTGACAGACTCACGAATAATATTATTGTCGCCGATAATTAACCGAGTTTGTTCGCCAGCATATTTTTTATCTTGGCATTCTTCACCGACTGAAGCGAACTGGAAAATCCGGTTACCTTTGCCGATAACAGTTGGACCTTTAACCACAACATGTGAACTAATCCATGTGTCGTCGCCAATCTCAACATTTTCGCCAATATACGTCCAAGGGCCAATCGTGACATTTTGACCAATTTTGGCACTGGGATGAACAAACGCTAATTTATCTATCACTTTTTAATCTCTCTACGTGCGCACATGATTTCGGCAGAACAAACCAGTTCACCATCAACACGAGCTTCACCAACAAACACACCAATACCACGGCGTTCTTTAATCATTTTAACGTGGAAATGTATTTGGTCACCCGGCTCAACAACACGTTTAAAACGCGCTTTATCGATACCTGCAAAATAATACAATACGTCAGGTGAAGGCTCTGTACTCATGGTTTTAAATGCAAGTAAACCGGTAGCTTGAGCCATAGCTTCTAAAATCAATACGCCAGGCATAACCGGTTGTATTGGGAAATGACCTTGGAAGAAAGGCTCATTAATCGTGACGTTTTTAATCGCATGCAATTGCTCGCCTACGGTAAAATCCAATACACGATCGATCAACAAAAATGGATATCTATGAGGTAGATATTTAAGGATCTCTTTAATATCCATGGTGTTTAATTGGTTTGACACACTACATTCCTTAATCAAGGCTGAATGGGTTTATTCTTCGCCTTTGGTGCTTTTCTCGAGATGTTTTACTCGATTAAATAATTCATCTAATTGACGGAAACGAACAGTGTTTCGACGCCATAGCTTGTTTTCCATTGCAACCGTCGCAGAAGAATACACGCCTTTCTCACGGATAATACTGGTTACGTTAGTGCCACCTGAAACATGGACACCATCAGCAATACTTAAATGGCCTGCAATGGCAGTATTACCGCCGATAATACAGTATTTACCAATCTCGGTACTACCCGCAATTGTCGTGCTACCTGCAATAGCAGTATTTTGACCAACAATCACGTTATGAGCAATTTGAATTTGGTTATCTATAATCACACCATCATGAATTTCAGTATGAGATAACGCGCCGCGATCGATACTGGTACAGGCACCAATTTCGACCCGATTGCCAATACGAACTCCGCCAGTTTGAGGGATCTTAATCCAGGTTCCGCGCTCATTAGCGTAACCAAAACCATCAGAACCAATCACTGTACCTGATTGCACAAGACAATGTTGTCCGATGTGCACATCGTGATACACAGTAACGTTAGCCCAGAGACGAGAATCGGAACCAATAATGCTGTCTTCACCGATAACACAGCCAGGTCCAATTTGGACGTTCTCACCTAGAATTGCCCGCGCACCAATAACCACATTAGCCCCAATTGCAGCACCAGTACCAATAATGGCTGACGGGTCAATTTGCGCTGATGGATGAATGCCTAACACTTGCTTTGGCGTAGTATCAAGTAACTGTGCTACACGTGCAAATGCCACATAAGGGTCGCTAATAATTAACGCATTACCTTGATAAAACTCAGCGTCTTTTTCGCTTAGCAATACCGCGCTAGCTTGAGTTGCCTCAAGCTGAGCACGGTACTTACTATTGGCTAAAAAAGAGAGTTGGCCTTGGACCGCATCTTCAAGAGTCGCAACACTGGTGATTTCCACTGTTGCATCGCCTTTAACCGTTGCGCCCAATTGCTGGCCAAGCTCTTTTAAAGTCACTTTTTGCATATTACTTATTTGCCTTTACTTAAGGCTTCAACCACTTTACCGCTGATATCAGCTTCTGGCTTAACAAAAATTACCGCACCACGTTGTAACACTAGGTCGTAATTTTCTTTACCAGCAATGGTATTAATGGCTTTTTGAACTTGAACTAATAGTTTATTTTGCTCTTCACCTTGACGACGACGCATGTCTTCATCAAGTGCTTTGCCTTTTAATTGGAATTCAGATTTTAAAGAATCCATTTTACGTACTAGTTCAGTTTTTTGTGTGTCGCTCATTAATGCGCCGTCACGTTGTTGCTTTTCTACCAAAGAACGCATTTCTTCCTGCATTTTTTGAACTTCAGCAACACGATCACCAAACTCAGCTTTTAATGATTTAGAAATTTGTTCGCGCTGTGGCAACTGCTCAAACACTTCACCCATGTCAACCACTGCAATTTTTTCTGCGTGAGCGAGCATAGGCGTAGCGATTAATGCCAATGTTACTAGTGCGCGATTTACCATCTTTTTCAAAGTAGACTCCTGTTAAATTTGTTGTTATCAGCAAAACCTGCCGAGTGTATTTGTTTTAGAACGTTTTGCCAATATTGAACGAGAAAATCTCTGTTTCATCGTCTTCATATTCTTTTATCGGCCAAGCTAAACTAAACACCATCGGACCCATTGGTGATAGCCACTGTACGCTCATACCCCATGACGCACGAATACGTTCAGGGTCACTATAATCACTTAACTGCGAGAATTGATCGGCTGGCAAATAACGATAGCCATCGTAATCAAACTCAGTATCCCATACGTTACCGGCGTCTAAGAAGAAGCTGGTACGTACCGAGTTTGTGTAAGCTTCATCTAAGAATGGTGTAGGCACAATCACTTCTATACTCGCCGTTGCAATAGCATTACCGCCGATAGAGTTTCCATCACTCACATAAAGTGTATCTAGGTTGCCAGGCAAGTTACAACCCTCTCCAGATGGATCTGGTGAACAGGCTTCACTACCACGATATAAGTAAAATGAACGAGGTCCTACGGAGTTAGACTTAAAGCCACGTAATGAGCTTGAACCACCTGAGTAGTAATTTTCCCAAAACGGTAGAATTTGATCATTATCTTTAAAACTGCCATAACCGTTCGCGTAACCTAAATGGGCGCGAGCTAACAACACAAATCCATGCTGACGAGTTAACGGTAAATAGTAGTTAGTGTCAAAATCGGTTTTGAAATATTGTAAATCCGACCCTGGCACTGTCATTTTACCACTTAAGCGCTGAGATGAACCGTCTGTTGGGAACGTGCCACGGTTGAGCGTGCTGCGGTACCAACCCGCAGTTAATTCAAAGTTATCAAAACTTAAATCAGCATCAACTTCATCGTTTTCACGGTAAATATTGTAAAAACGCACAGCTTGTTCATAAGACGAAATTTCTGAAATCGTGTTATGACGATAACCAATACCGCCATTTAAACGGTTAGATTCGTTAATCGGGAAACCAGAGTTAAGCGCTACGCCATAAGATTTATTCTTATAACGTTCAAGGTTAGCCTGGTTCGCGTCAAACTCATTCCAGTAAACACTGCCACCTAAACTCACGCCATCTTTAGTAAAGTATGGGTCGGTATAAGACAAGTTCGCACTTTTTGAATACTTGTTAGTATTGACACTGAAACCAGCTTGGTTACCTGTACCAAGGAAGTTATTTTGTTCAACCCCAAACTGCAAGCTTACGCCTGATTCAGTACCATATCCCACACCTGCGTTGAACGAGCCAGATGGCTGCTCTTTAACTGTAACGGCTACATCGACAAGATCGTCACTGCCAGGCACTTGAATCGTCTCAGTTTCTACCGTTTCGAAGTAACCTAGGCGGTTAAGACGAGTTTTAGATTGCTCAATTTGTGATGAGTTTAACCAAGCCCCTTCCATTTGACGTAACTCACGGCGCATGACTTCATCTTTAGTCACAGTGTTACCTGTGAAATTGATGGAGCGAACATACACACGCTTACCTGGTTTAATATTGATGTTTAATACAACTTCTTTGTTTTCATCATCAATTTCAGGATAAGTTTTCACTTCTGGGTAAGCATAACCAAAGCGGCCTAAATATTTGCTGTACATTTCTTCGGTGAATGTCACATCCGCACCGTTGTACATATTGCCCGCTTTAATTGGCAAAATTGAAGTCATTAACTCTTCGCGGCCCATTAAGTCGCCGACTAAGTTAACTTCTTTAACTTTGTATTTCTCGCCTTCTTTAACGTTGATTGTGATGTACAAACCTTTACGGTCTGGCGTCATCGCAACTTGCGTTGAAGTCACTTCAAAGCGGATATAGCCTTGGTTGTGATAATAGGTCTTAATGGTTTCTAAATCGGCCTGTAACTTCTGCTTTTGATAGCGACGCTCACCGAATAAATCCCACCATGCAACATAGTCTTTAAGCTCGAGCATGCTGATAAGCTCTGAGTCAGTAAATACCGTGTTACCTACCACGTTTATTTGACGAATTTCTGCCGCTAAACCTTCGGTAAACTTAAACTTAAGCTCAACACGGTTACGCGGTAAGTTAATAATTTGCGCTTCAACTTTGGCGCCGTACTTACCCACGCCGTAATAGAAATCTTGCAAGCCTTTTTCAATGCCTGACAACATGGTTTTATCTAACGACTCGCCAGATTTCACACCAGAACCATCAAGACTTTCTTGTAACTGCTCGTCTTTAATGTCTTTGTTACCTTCAAACGAGATAACGCTGATGGTTGGACGTTCTTTTACGGCCACATACAATATGCCATTTTCATGACTGATACTGATGTTTTCAAAATTAGTTGAACCATATAGGCTCTTAATTGCTTGCTGTAATTTAACTTCATCTATTGTGTCACCTATTTTCACAGGTAAGTTTAATAGCGCCGCACCGAGAGCAACTCGTTGCAGACCTTCTACTTGAATGTCGGTCACTTCAAAAGGTTGGAAAGACTCTGCCCAACCATTCCCTGAAAAAGACGCGCCGACGAATAACATCGAGGCAAAAATTTTATTCAATCTCATAGAGCACTTCTAATTATTAGTCTGTCCTTGCTCAGAGTCGGGCAAAATCGTTGAATAGGGCGACACCCATCAACATTAGCAGCAATGCTGCGCCAAACCTGAAACCTATTTCCTGAACCTTTTCGGGTACAGGCTTACCAGTAATCACTTCAACAAAGTAATACAGCAAGTGTCCACCATCAAGCACTGGCAAAGGCATTAAATTAATGATGCCTAAGTTAACGCTGATGAGCGCGATAAACCCAAGAAAGTACACTAAACCGTAACTTGCACTGGCGCCTGCGCCTTGTGCAATCGAGATAGGACCACTTAAGTTTTTCACCGACACATCGCCGGTAAATAATTTTCCAATCATCTTGAAACTAACAACAACGAGTTGCCATGTTTTGTCAGTTGCAGCGATAAAAGAATCTACTATGCCATACTCAAGATCAAAGCGCATATTGTCAGGCCAAGGTGCTTGAGTAGGGCTAATGCCAACAATACCAATGGTTTTCCCATCTGGGTTTTGCTGAGCTTTAGGTGTTACATCAACATTGATCACTTGGCCGTCTCGCACCAATGTCATGCTTATTGATTTGTCTGCCGATGTTTGTACCACATCGACAAAGTCTTTCCAATCACTGTAAGGATTGCCATTAATTGATGATAATTTATCACCGACTTTTATCCCTGCTTGTTCTGCAGCACTCTCAGCCGACACTAAAGCAATGGTAGGGTCAATCCCTGGGCGAAATATACCTAATCCTAACGAAGTAATAGGCGACGTTTTTTCTGGGTCAAAAACCCAGGCGCGAGTATCTAATGTCACCGTTTTCGTTGGCATATCCATGCCCGATAATGTGGCAAGGGGCGTTAAGGTTAATTCGATGCTTGCATCACCAATATGCCCCACTAACGCTAAATTCACTTCTTCCCAGGTGCGAACTTTTTGCCCTGATACCGCGAGAATCTGTTGCGGCTCAACCACATTAATAATCCCTGCAGGGCTGTCTAATTTAGTGCTATCGATAACAGGCTTAAGCGATGGTGTGCCTATCAAGTACATAATATACAAGGCAACTATGGCAAAAATAAAATTGGCAATTGGGCCTGCTGACACAATCGCGATACGTTGCCATACTGATTTGCGGTTAAATGCTTGATCAACCAATTCTGCTGGTACGTCTTCTACACGCTCATCGAGCATTTTGACATAACCGCCCAATGGGATCATCGCGACCACATACTCGGTACCGTCTTGGCCCACTTTGCGCCAAATCGCTTTGCCAAAGCCGATAGAGAAACGCTCTACTTTGACACCGCAACGACGGGCAACCCAAAAATGACCGTATTCATGGGCGGTAATTAAAATGCCCAATGCCACGATAAATGAACCAAGGCTCCAAAAAAAATCTATCATCATTTCCCTGAATTAATTAAGTGCGTTAATAACCGATTTAGCCGTTTTGCGCGCTTGCTCATCAAGCTGCAAAATATCTTCAATACTGGCTAAGCGTGTTTGTTGCACTGAGTCTAAACAATGATGATTAACATCAGCAATATCGGTAAAACGGATCTGACCTTTTAAAAATGAATCGACGGCAATTTCGTTAGCCGCATTTAATACTGTCGTTGACTCTTGACCTTGTTCGCAAGCTTGCATCGCCAGACGTAAGCAAGGAAAACGACTAAAGTCAGGTTCACAAAAGCTTAATTGTCCGACTTTGAAAAAGTCTAAAGGTTCAACACCAGCATGAATTCTTTGCGGATAGCTCATACAATGAGCAATTGGAGTGCGCATATCGGGATTTCCCATCTGTGCAATCACTGAACCATCTCTATATTGCACCATGGAGTGAATCACACTCTGAGGATGAATAACCACTTTCAGCTGATCTTTTTGAGTATTAAACAACCAGCGAGCCTCGATAAACTCTAAGCCTTTATTCATCATGGTAGCGGAATCGACCGAAATTTTAGGTCCCATAGACCAATTAGGGTGATTACATGCCTGAGCCGGTGTCATGGTGCTCAAGGTGGTTAAATCGGTATTTAGAAAAGGCCCACCCGATCCTGTTAGCAAAATATGCGAAATACCATTGCCATTAAGATCGCAGTAACCGAGTTGGTCTTGTACTTGCTGAGGTAAACATTGAAATATGGCGTTATGCTCGCTGTCGACAGGCAGCACTGTTGCACCTGAAGCCTTAGCGGTGTTCATAAATAATTCGCCAGACATCACCAACGCTTCTTTGTTGGCCAACAATACACGCTTACCCGCTTTAACAGCATCAAAGGTCGGCACTAATCCGGCCGCACCAACAATGGCAGCCATCACGGTATCTGTTTTACTGTCAGTCACTAACGCATGCAGCGCCTCAGCACCGGTTGTCACTTGGGTAATACTATGCGAAGGCAACTGAGCTTTAAGCTGCATAGCAGCGGCCTCATTAACCATATGAGCATATTGCGGTTGATACTTAACACACAGGGCTAGCATTTTATCAACACTGGCATTGGCAACTAAGCCATAGACATGGAACTCGGCAGGATTATTTGCTATCACGCTCAGAGTGCTTGCCCCGATGGAGCCTGTCGCTCCTAGTATCACCATATTTTGCATCGACATTACATCCACATCGCAATATAGATAAAGGTAAACACAGGTAATGCGGCCGTTAAGCTATCGATACGATCTAAAATGCCACCATGGCCTGGTAAAATAGTGCCCGAGTCTTTGATGTTGGCAGCACGCTTAAACATGCTTTCAGATAAATCACCAAATGCTGAAGCTAACGCAGTGACTAACGTCACGACAACCAACAAGCCAAGTTCTTGTTCTGGTGCGACATACATTACGCCTGCAACGACTATCATTGTGGTTAACAAACCACCTGCTAAGCCTTCTAAGGTTTTGGCAGGGCTAACGCTAGGCATCAACTTATGTTTACCTAGTTTACGACCCGCAAAGTAAGCTCCGGTATCGGTGGCCCAAACGACCAGCATCACCAAAAACACTAATGCGCCGCCATAATAAGGGTCAACATTATTGCTTAATGACTTAAGCGCAATCAATGAAGCAAAACACGGCACTAATGTTAGTTGTCCAAACATAGACTTTAACATTGGGCTGGTTTTCCAAAACTTAGCACTTTTAGGAAAGCTAAAGACTAATATACTGCTAACAATCCACCAAAACACACCGATGCTAATGATTGCCAGGTACATTGGGTGTAGTTGGCCTTTAAACCACAACACATCCACTGGTACGGTTAAATTAAGGGCTATCAGCAAAAAACCTAACGTTGCGGTAAAAGACCATTGAGTTGCATTGCACTGAGGGTCAATGAAACTGCCCCACTCTTTGGCTGCAATCAAAAAAACTGGCACCAATACCCAAGCAAATAAGTTTGCTGGTAGTAAAAAAATTGCCCCGAGTACAATTGGGATTAACCACAATGCTGTTATTATTCGTTGTTTTAGCAAAAACTAATCCTCTTAATATTTTTTATATTGCGCGTATCTGTTCGATTTGACTCCCAGTCAAACCAAAACGACGCTGCCGACTGGCAAAAATGGCAAGCGCATCTCGAAATGCTTGCTCATCAAAGTCAGGCCACAAGGTGTCAGTAAACACCAATTCGGCATATGCAGCCTGCCATAACACAAAATTACTAATGCGGTAATCACCGCCAGTACGGATCATTAAATCAACTTCGCTCTGATTTTGCATGCACAAATGTTCATTTAGGGCATCTTCGGTCATCTGACTGCTGTTGATTTCGCCAGTTGCGACCTTTTCGGCTAATTTTTGTGCAGCTTGCAAGATATCCCAACGGCCACCGTAGTTAGCAGCTACATTCAATATTAACCCGGTATTGGCCATCGTTTTTTCTTGAGCTGCTGCAATTTGCTTTTGCAAACGCGCTGAAAAGCGACTGGTATCGCCAATAATATTGAGTCTTACTTGATTTTTGTCGAGCAATTTTAGCTCGCGCTGCAACACAGTAAAAAACAGTTCCATTAACAAACTGACTTCTTTATCAGGTCTGCGCCAATTTTCACTCGAAAACGCGAACAGCGTTAACGATTCAATCCCTAACTGACTTGCGGTGCTAACGGCACGACGAACGGCTTTAACACCGGCTTTATGGCCAAACACACGGGCTTTACCCTGCAATTGTGCCCAGCGACCATTACCATCCATAATAATTGCAACATGCTTTGGCAGAGATTGTTTAACTACATCAGATAATTGTCCCGGCAGTAATGGCGAGGTCATAGCCTCCGGATCTGCATTAGGGTCTGATTCAAACTCAACTGTAGATGACATCTACGGCAATCCTTTATAAAAACAAACGCCGTGTAGTATACCCTTACACGGCGTGTTAACTCTAGCGTCTAAGTTGAGAGATTATACTTCCATCAACTCTTTTTCTTTAGCCGCTAAAATGGTATCGATATTTTTGATGTATGAATCTGTTTGCTTTTGCACCTCGTCTTCACTGCGGCGCACATCATCTTCAGTACATTCTTTAGCTTTCTCAAGCTTCTTAACTTCACTGATCGCATCACGGCGAACGTTACGAATGGCAATACGGCCATTTTCCGCTTCGTTTTTTACCACTTTAATGAAATCTTTACGACGCTCTTCGGTTAATGATGGTAATGGAATACGCAACGTTGCACCGGCTGTCATAGGGTTTAAACCTAGATCAGAGCTCATAATCGCTTTCTCAACGGCTTGTACCATAGTACGGTCAAAAACGGTTACCGTTAATGTACGAGAATCTTCAACACCGACGTTAGCGACTTGCTTAAGTGGTGCCATAGAACCGTAATAAGAAACCTGAATAGAATCTAATAAACTTGGGTGTGCACGGCCGGTACGAACCTTAGCCATTTGATTTTTAGTTGCATCTACGCACTTACCCATGCGCTCTTGCGCATCTAACATAATTGTATCAATCACAATAATTTCCTTTTTGTCACAAATTCATGTGTGCCTGAGCTTTAGTCTAAGAATGACACAAGCAATAAAACAGCTCAAACAGTTAATTTATTTGGTGTCACTATTTTTTACATCTGTGATTAAGCAGGTAGTTTACTGCTAATAACAGTCCCTTCTTGTTCACCCATAATCACGCGACGAAGCGCGCCAGGCTTGTTCATATTGAACACTAAAATAGGCATATTATGATCACGTGCCATTGTAAATGCTGCAAGGTCCATTACTTTTAATTCTGATTCAAGGACTTCAGCGTAGGTTAACGTATCATATTTAACCGCTTCAGGATCTTTCATTGGGTCAGCAGAGTAAACGCCATCTACTTTTGTCCCTTTGAGTACCACTTCAGCTTCAATTTCGATACCGCGCAAACAAGCCGCAGAATCTGTTGTGCAAAATGGGTTGCCTGTACCAGCAGCAAAAATCACTACGCGGCCAGATTTTAATAAGCTAATGGCTTCTGTCCAGGTGTAATCGTCACACACGCCTTTAAGCGGAATGGCAGACATAAGACGAGCATTAACATATGCACGGTGCAACGCATCACGCATGGCTAAACCATTCATTACGGTTGCTAACATACCCATGTGATCGCCCACCACGCGGTTCATGCCAGCTTTTGCTAAGCCTTCTCCACGGAACAGATTACCACCACCAATAACCACCCCAACTTGAATGCCGAGTTCAACAAGCTCTTTTACTTCTTGTGCCATACGATCAAGTACTTTTGGGTCAATGCCGAAGCCTTCTTCACCCATTAAAGCTTCACCGCTTAATTTAAGCAGAATACGTCTAAACGCTGGTTTTGGATTGGTGCTCATAATTTTCGTCCTAATTATAACAAGACCGCAGCGGTTGCTGCGGTCTTAGGGTACTTAGAGAAAAGCGATTACGCTTTTTTAGTTGCAGCGATTTGCGCTGCTACTTCAGCAGCAAAATCTTCTGCCTTCTTCTCGATACCTTCGCCAACTTCTAAACGAATGAAGTTAGTCACTGTTGCTTTTTTCTCTTTAAGAACTTCGCCAACAGTTTTCTTAGGTTCCATGATATAAGCTTGACCAGTAAGAGAGATCTCACCAGTAAACTTCTTCATACGACCAACAACCATCTTCTCAGCGATTTCAGCAGGCTTGCCTTCATTCATCGCGATTTCGATTTGAAGCGCTTGCTCTCTTTCTACAAGTTCAGCAGGCACATCTTCAGGGTTTACGAATTCTGGCTTAGAAGCAGCAACGTGCATTGCGATGTGCTTTAAGGTTTCTTCGTCAGCTTCGCCCGCAACAACAACACCGATACGGTCGCCGTGACGGTAAGATGCTAAGTTAGCACCGTCGATGTACTCAACGCGACGAACGTTGATGTTTTCACCGATTTTAGTCACTAGCGCAACACGAGTTTCTTCAAACTGTGCTTTAAGATCTTCAATAGTGACTTTCGATGCTGCAGCTACGTCTAACACTGCATTAGCGAAACCTAGGAAGTTTGAATCTTTAGCAACGAAGTCAGTTTGACAGTTAACTTCTAAAAGTGCAGCGAAACCGTCGCCGTTCTTGATTAGAATTGTACCGTCAGCAGCGATGTTACCTGCTTTTTTAGCAGCCTTCGCAGCGCCGCTTTTGCGCATGTTATCAATCGCTAGTTCGATGTCACCGTCAGTTTCAGTCAGTGCATTCTTACAGTCCATCATGCCAGCGCCAGTGCGGTCACGAAGTTCTTTAACTTGGGCAGCAGTAATTGCCATTGTTAAATCCTCTAATTTAATTCGTCTAATATTGCATTTATAAAACAGGGGCCAAAAGGCCCCTGTTCACCAATTATCTTATTGGCAAATAAGGGAGATGGTAACCATCACGCCTTATTAAACAGCTTCTACGAAACCGTCTTGCTCAGCTTGAACAGCTAAATCTTGACCACGGCCAGAGTTGGCAGCAGCAGCAACAGATGAAGTGTACAAACGAATAGCACGCATCGCGTCGTCGTTACCAGGAACGATGTAGTTAACACCGTCTGGTGCAGAGTTAGTATCAACAACTGCAACAACTGGGATACCTAGGTTGTTTGCTTCTTTAATAGCGATATGCTCATGGTCAGCACCGATAACGAATAATACGTCAGGTAAGCCGCCCATGTTCTTGATTCCGCCTAAAGACTTTTCTAACTTGTCTAATTCGCGTGAACGCATTAGCGCTTCTTTCTTAGTAAGCTTGTCGAAAGTACCGTCTACAGACTGGCTTTCTAGCTCTTTAAGACGCTTGATTGACTGACGAACAGTTTTCCAGTTTGTTAACATACCGCCTAACCAGCGGTGATCAACATAGTACTGGTCACAAGAAATTGCAGATTCTTTGATAGCTTCGCCAGCAGCGCGCTTAGTACCAACAAATAATACTTTACCTTTCTTAGAAGCGATGTTGCTAATGAAAGCTAAAGCTTCGTTGAACATTGGTACAGTGTGCTCAAGGTTGATGATGTGTACACCGTTACGAGCGCCGAAGATGAAAGGCTTCATCTTTGGGTTCCAGTAACGTGTTTGGTGACCGAAGTGAACACCAGCTTGTAGCATGTCGCGCATTGAAACAGTAGTCATTGTATATACCTTAATGTAAGGGGTTAGACCTCCACGCATCCCATGTTTTCGACCCTCTTAATTCAATATGAATTAGAAAGCACCCCGAAAAATGTGTCGATACGTGTGTGATTTAGTATTTAAGTTAATTGCCATGTATAATAGCCGCCATATTTTACGGTTTGCCGAGCTCTTTGTGATGATTTGTTTAAAATGCCTATAAATAAGCGTTTAATAACATTAACCGACATCGAGTTAACTCGAACCGTACAACAACGATCTTATACACAACGGCGCGCTTTATACCATAATCGGCAACTAAATACAAATTTTTGCCATAAAATGATTGGATAAAACCAGCCAATTTTGACCGTCAAATGATAGAGAGTTTTCATGAGTATTGTGATTAAAAATGCAGACGAAATAGCAAAAATGCGTGCAGCAGGTAAGTTAGCAGCTCAGGTATTAGAAATGGTTGCTCCTTTTGTAAAGGCTGGTGTCACCACCGATGAGCTAAACGACATTTGTGCAAAATACACCGAAGAGCAAGGCGCAATTTCTGCCCCGCTTAATTATCATGGTTTTCCAAAGTCTATTTGCACTTCGGTAAATGCAGTGGTTTGCCACGGTATCCCTTCAGGCTATGTGTTAAAAGAAGGCGATATGATTAACCTTGATATTACTGTCATTCTAGACGGTTATCATGGCGACACCTCTAAAATGTTTTTAATCGGTGAAGTGTCAGCAAAAGATAAACGCTTAAGCCGAATCGCCCAAGAAAGCTTATATTTGGCCATTCGTAAGGTTCGCCCTGGTTTAAAATTAGGCGAAATTGGCACAACCATTGAAAAATTCATCAAAACCAGCAAAACAGGGCTTGATAAGTATTCTATCGTGCAAGATTATTGTGGACATGGAATTGGTTCTGGCTTTCATGAAGAGCCACAGGTAGTTCATTACAAAAATAATGATAAAACCACTCTAAAGCCTGGTATGTGTTTTACTATCGAGCCAATGATCAACGCCGGTCGTCACACGACAGTACTGGATAAAAATGATAATTGGACCGTAACCACTTCTGATGGTAAAAATTCTGCTCAGTGGGAACACACCTTATTGGTGACAGAAACCGGCGTAGAAGTGTTAACTTTACGCGAAGAGGAAGATTTCCCTCGTATCATTAACCACTAAAAATAAATAAGGTTATCAATGAATACTGCGCTGGCCGCCAAAAATGCATTAATAGACTTAAACCAGCGCTTAGTTGAGCAATACACAGCAAAAGATCCGATTGCTGATATTGTTAAACATCGCAGTCAATTTGTTGATTCTTTATTAACCCAGGCATGGCAAGACTTTGCGTTAAACTCTGACGCACTTGCCTTGGTTGCGGTAGGTGGCTATGGCCGCGGTGAACTGCATCCCCATTCAGATATCGATTTATTGTTTTTAGTTAACAATGAGCCACTTTCAGCTGAATTAGAAAGCCAACTCAGCCAGTTCATTACCTACCTTTGGGATACAGGGCTTGAAATTGGTCACAGTGTTCGCACCATCGCGCAAACCATTGAACAAGGTAAAGCGGACATTACCATTGCCACTAATCTCATAGAGGCAAGACTGCTAACCGGTAATGAATATTTATTTGATCTGCTTTATGACCATATCCGCCAGGATGATTTTTGGCCATCTTATGATTTTTATAACGCAAAAAAAGATGAACAGACTAACCGGCACAGCAGAGCCAGCGCCTTCGATTTAGAACCCAATATTAAAACCTGCCCAGGTGGACTGCGCGATATTCAAACCATCGCATGGGTTGCTATGCGCCACTTTGATGCAGCAACATTAGAAGAACTCGTTGAGCATGACTTTCTTGCGCCAACAGAACTTGAAGAGTTGTTAGAGTGTCAAAACTTTTTGTGGGAAATTCGCTTCGCCCTGCACATCACAGCTAATCGCAATGAAAACAGACTACTGTTTGATTTACAACGTCAAATTGCTAGCTTACTCGGCTATGAGGACGCGACTCAACTGGCCGTTGAACAAATGATGAAACGCTACTATCGCACGGTTCGCCGAGTGATGGAGCTCAATCAAATGCTGTTACAGCTATTTAAACGCGCCACACTTGGGCATACGCAAGCTTTAGAGATTCAGCCGATAAATAGCATGTTTCAACGTCGCGGACGGTACATCGAAGTATTAGACGATGACTTATTTACTCGCGCTAATGAAGAAATTTTGCGCTTATTTTTAATGATAGCCAAAAACTCTAATATTCAGGATATTTACGCACCGACACTACGCTTATTGCGCAATGCTCGTCGAGGACTCACCGCGCCGTTACAAGATAATCCCGCTTGTCGCAAAGTGCTCATGGAAATCCTTAAGCACCCTCGGGGTATTGAAGCATTATCGTTTATGCACAAGCACGGTATTTTATCTTCATATTTACCCGCCTGGCGCAAAATTGAAGGTCAAATGCAGTTTGACTTATTCCATGCTTATACCGTTGATGAACACACTCACCGATTATTACTCAATATAGAGCGTTTCTCACAATCCGAGCAAAAAGATGAATTTCCTTTAGGCGCGATTTTAATTAATCAATTACCGAAAAAAGGCTTATTGGTGCTAGGGGCAATATTTCATGATATTGCCAAAGGTCGGGGCGGCGATCACAGTAAATTAGGTTCAAAAGATGCCATCGACTTTTGCAAGTTACATGGCATGAACGATCATGATGGTCGATTAGTCGCGTGGTTAGTTGAAAACCATTTAGTCATGTCGGTGACCGCGCAACGCCGTGATATTTCCGATCCTGAAGTGGTTGCCGAATTTGCAGAAAAAGTGCGCGATGCGATTCATCTCAGTTATTTATATTGCCTTACCGTCGCAGACATTTGTGCCACAAATGAAAAAACCTGGAATAACTGGAAAGGTTCATTACTGCGCGATCTGTACTTCTCGACTCAACGCGTATTAGCGCGCGGCAAAGAAAAGCCTGTTGATGTCAAAGCGCGTGTAAAAGAAATACAAGCTAAAGCAAAGAAAGAATTAATAAGACGTGGCATAAAAGAAAAAGACATGGACACCTTGTGGTCACGTTTTAAGTCTGACTATTTTATTCGCCACCAGCCCAATCAAGTGGCCTGGCATGCAGAAGCTATCTTAAAGCACAATCGTGATGAACCATTGGTATTAATGTCTAAACACACCACGCGAGGCGGCACAGAACTGTTTATTTACAGTAAAGACAAGCCTAAATTGTTCGCGACGGTAATGACCGTATTAGACAATAAAAATATCAACGTTCATGACGCCAACATTATGACGTCAAAAGACAACTATGCGCTCGACACCTTTGTTATTTTAGAACAAGATGGCGAGCCCATTTTGCAGTTATCGCGCATTCAAAGTATTCGTAAAGCACTTGAAAAAG
Organism: Shewanella sp. MF05913; assembly: GCF_059758095.1. NCBI lineage: Bacteria > Pseudomonadati > Pseudomonadota > Gammaproteobacteria > Alteromonadales > Shewanellaceae > Shewanella > Shewanella sp. MF05913. The sequence goes on along the minus strand of NZ_JCAYNT010000011.1, from coordinate 136,259 downwards.
CCTTAGCCAGTGAAAATCCGAAGCTACCAAAGTTCAGAAAACTGGCGCGGATCATGAAACCTTTTAATGTTGCCACTCATGTGAGTTTCTTACCCAGTGCTCGCCATGGTACAAGTATGATGGAATTAATCACCTTGGACACGCCAGGCCTGTTAGCCAAAGTCGGCGACACTTTTTATCGCTGTGACGTCACCTTATTAGCGGCCAAAATTACCACGATTGGCGAACGCGCAGAGGATTTCTTTATTTTGCAGACCCAAAGCGGCGCGGCATTAGACGAGCAGCAACAACGACAATTATCAGATGCACTAATATTGGCACTGAAATCCACTAACTAATTTTTTAAAACTCAATGTTTATGCTAATTTTGAGCTAATCATTACCTACTGGGAGAAAACAATGGAGGCTTTACGCCAACGCATTGAAGCAGCATTCGAAACACGCCAAGACATTTCACCTTCGAGTGTCGACGCAAGTGTACGTGCTGATGTTGAAACTGTAATCAACATGCTAGACAAAGGCGAAGCACGTGTTGCTGAGAAAATTGACGGTGAATGGCATGTTCATCAATGGCTTAAAAAAGCAGTTTTGCTGTCTTTCCGTATTTTTGATAATGGCGTGATTGACGGTGGCGACACAAAATACTTTGATAAAGTACCGCAAAAATTTGCTGATTACGACGAAGCTCGTTTCAAAGCAGAAGGCATTCGTGTCGTGCCACCTGCAACTGTACGTAAAGGCTCATTTATCGGTAAAAACACCGTATTAATGCCATCTTACGTTAACCTAGGTGCATATGTTGATGAAGGCACCATGGTTGATACGTGGGCTACAGTAGGCTCATGCGCACAGATTGGTAAAAACGTACATCTCTCTGGTGGTGTAGGTATTGGCGGTGTATTAGAGCCATTACAAGCCGGCCCAACCATTATTGAAGACAACTGCTTTATTGGCGCACGCAGCGAAATCGTTGAAGGTGTTGTTGTTGAAGAAGGCAGCGTTATCTCAATGGGCGTTTACATTGGCCAAAGCACACGTATTTTTGACCGTGAAACCGGTGAAGTGCATTACGGTCGTGTTCCAGCGGGTTCTGTTGTGGTCTCTGGCAACTTGCCATCTGCTTGCGGTAAATACAGTTTATATGCTGCCATTATCGTTAAAAAAGTGGACGCCAAAACTCGCGGTAAAGTAGGTATTAACGAGCTACTGCGTATCGTTGACTAATCACCTTTCTCGGTGAATAGATTAATAATAAAAAAGGCGCTAAGCGCCTTTTTTATTATTCCCTTGTGCGTTAATAAGTGATGGCTCACTTATAAACGAGGAATGGTATTACTGAGTTTTTTTAAGGATCGCATTGGCTAAAATCTGCCATGTTAGCATTCCAATCACCTGTTCTTTATCATTTTGCACCAAAAGATACGCCGCGTTAGATTTTTCTAGGGTTAATTTAGCATCATTTAAAATAGTATGATCGCTAATCATATTCATCTTATGCTGCATAATTTGGTGAGCACGCTTATTAAGTAAACTTCTATCCGCCGCACGTTCTGCAGCGGTATCAATGAATGGACTGTGCCAAAATGCTAAAATTTGATTATCGACGACACCAATCGGCTTACGTTCTTTTTCTGAGAGCACGACTGCCACACCCATCTTAGCCTTTTTCATCATGGCTTCAGCGTGCTCTAAGGTATGATATTCCTCTAAAAATACGACAGGTGCCAATGTTAAACTCGACACATACTCTTCTTCTTTAAAGTCTTCTACCGCTAAAATTTCTAAGCAAGCGTCAACAACACCTGCGTCATATTGTATACCGCGACCTCGCATTAACTCTTGTGTTAACACATCCATGCCTAAAGAAGGACGATATGGTCTATGGCTTAAGATTGAATCGGCAATATCAGCTACCGCAATAATTTTAGCTTCTAGTATGATGTCTTTGCCTTTGAGACCTTTGGGGTAACCTGAGCCGTCTAAGCGCTCATGGTGTTGTAAAATCATTTGTTTAATGGGCCACGGAAACTCCACCTCATCAATGATCAATGCACCTTGCTCAGGATGCTCTTTAACCATGGCAAACTCAGCTTCAGTTAACCGTGATGGTTTTGATAAAATTTGACTGGGTAATGCCAGTTTGCCGATATCGTGGATCAACGCCCCCAATTTAAGTCCCTCAAGGCACTCAGGCGACAAGCCCATTTTTTCGCCCATTAAATAGCTTAACTGCGCCACTGACTTTTGATGGCCTGCGGTATAAGCATCTTTGAGCTCCAGCGCTTCCGATATTGCTCCAATCAATTGGACCAATATTAAGGTCATTTTCTCTTTTTGCGCTTTAATAATGCTCGATTGGTGGGACACTGCTTTCATCGTACGAGGCAGCTCTACGCTATGCCATAAAATGGTAGCAAAAATAGTTAATGATTTTGCATCAACTTGGGTATAAGGATTATCTCGATTACCTACGCCAATAATTCCGACCAGCCTTTTACGGTAATGAATAGGAATACAAAGGTGGTTTTTAAAGGCAAAAAAGCCGTCTTTTTGACTTTTATTGGCAATTAGATCGGTTAAATCGTTATGAATAACAGGTTTGCGGGTTTTAATCGTTTCGGCCCAAACACCAGAATCAGCTTTATATGTTTGTTGCTTAGGGATAGCAAAGTAGTCACTGACTTCATCATTCCAAGCCGTTTTAACTATTTGATTCGATTTTTCATTAAAAAGATGAACATAACCGACTTTGGATTTAGTTAATGATAAACCTTGTTTTATTGCCGTAACAAAGACTAAATCGCCACTCGCATTAATCACTTCTTCGATTTGCTCAAGCCAGTCATCACTAGACTGAATAGCTTGATGATAATCAGGATGAAGCTCATTTAGCCAGGCTTTATCCAATTCAATCTCAATAATTGAAATACACCAATGCTCGCCGCTTTCTTCTATGGCGGTGAGCCTTGCTTGAAGCGCATGGCCTTTTTCATCGACAAAATTAATCACATGGCTGTTTTGACGTTCACTGAAATCAATACCGTCGAGTGGTAACGTCGGAAAAGCATTTAATATTGGTTGCTTTAATATGGCTGAAATCGGTTTTTTCGCTAATTTATAGAGCGGCTCACTCAACTTAATGAGCTCAAGACGATCGTTCAAAATCCCCCAGCACAATTTCGCACTTTTAGGGACTTCAGACGGCTTTAAGAAAAAATCAGCTTTTTGTAACATCGATCACCCTATTAAAGAATAGTAAATTACAGGACTATTTTAAGATTGGATAGACACTAATCTACGAATAGACTTGAACAATTGATCTTATTTCAATCAATAGATTAACCATAGCACATGAAGTCTATCGGCTGTAATACGGCATAACTAAAGCCGAATGTAGTGCTAAAACTGCGCTTAATACCAATCTGCATTAATAAGTGATGCCGACTCAAATACTAAAAAACGACGGTTTTGTTGCCGTACACCACAACTTGTTCATTTAGCACTAATTGCAATGCTTTACTGAGTACGCTTTTTTCTACATCGCGGCCATTATGTGCAAGCTCTTCAGCGCTATAACTGTGATCAACTGAAATAACATCCTGCTTAATAATCGGCCCTTCGTCCAGATGATTATTAACGAAATGCGCAGTCGCACCAATAATTTTAACCCCACGATCCCACGCTTGTTTATACGGCGATGCACCAATAAATGCGGGTAAAAATGAATGATGAATATTAATGATTTTATCCGCAAACGCAGTGACAAACTCAGGGGTCAATACACGCATGTATTTAGCCAGGACAACAAAATCAGGATCGTAAGGTTTAATGACCTTGAGCATCGCTTGCTCATGTTCTTGACGGTTTAATCCTTCATGACTGACATAGTGAAATGGAATATCGAATTTTTCAGTCAATGGTTGTAATACATCATAATTGCCAACCACTGCGGCTATCTCAACATCTAAGCCGCCATAATAAGACTTCATTAAAATATCGCCTAAGCAATGCGCTTCTTTTGTCACCATAATCACAATGCGTTTGGTACACATTTCCACCAGCTTCATGTGGTTTTGCGCTGGTAACACCGCGCGTAATTCAGATAACAAACGCTCATCATCGAAATGGCCTTCAAGCTCTGCACGCATAAAAAAACGCCCTTGAGCATGATCGACAAACTCAGTGTTTTTAATGATATTGAGCTGATTGGCAAAACACACATGAGTAATTTTTGCGATTAACCCTTTCGCATCGGCACAGTCAGTAATTAAGACTTTACGCTGTAATTCGGTTGGACTGGTTTTATTTAATTGATGACTCACGCTTACTGCTCCCGTATTGCGATTAAGATTAACCTTGTCAGTTTGCCACTGAATATGCATCTTTGGGGAGGTTTTTTAATGATAAATTCTCATAAAGACTCAAAAAAGCGCATTTTGACACCATTTGCTACGCAATCATGAAAGAACAGTCAAAGAGTGGTTAATTAACATCACATTATTTTCGAGAATCGAGATATTTTTGCAGCAATTTACGTAACGATTCAGCTTTAGTGCCATAGACGACCTGCACACCTTTTCCCATTACCACTACGCCTTTTGCGCCTAAGCGCATTAAACGGGCTTTATCAATTAAATCTGCTTGATTCACACTAATGCGTAAACGGGTTAAACAGGCATTAATTTCAACAATATTGTCGCGGCCACCTAATGCTGAAATCATCGCTCGCAAGCTTTCTTTGGGTTCTGATACCCCATCGGTTTGCTCTATACGCCCTGGGGTTTTTAAGTTAAAAGCTAAAATACTGGCCCGAAAAAGAGCATAGTAAATAATGGCTGTAATGGGGCCGAGGACCCAAATCCAATAGGTATTGGCTGAACGAGAAAAGAGCAAACTGAAATCCACCAAACCATGAGAAAACACAATACTGTGGTGGACTTCTAATAATATACACACGCTATAGGCAATACCCGTGAGTAAAGCATGGACGAAAAACAATAACGGCGCGATAAACATAAATGCAAATTCAATGGGTTCAGTGACCCCTGTCAACCAACTCGCTGTGGCTGCAGAGAGCATAATACCGGCAACACGATTACGCTCTGACTTATCTGCACAGCGCCAAATCGCCAATGCCGCTGCAGGCAATCCCCACATTTTAATTAAATAACCGCCGGCCAAATTACCCGCTAATGGATCGCCAGCCAGGTAACGAGCAACCTCGCCTCTTACAACTGTGCCCTCGTTAATGTATTGACCCACTTCGAGATAAAAAGGCGCATTCCAAATATGATGCAAGCCTAAGGGAATGAGCAAGCGCTCTACGGTGCCATACACGCCAAAGGCAATAGCGGGATCTTGATAAACAGCCCAGTCGGATAAATGCTCAATCACGAGAGATAAAGGCGGCCATACATGACTTAACACATAAGCCAACATCATGGATAATGGAATAACGATAATAGGTGCGCTTCGACGGCCCTCAAAAAATGAAAATATGGCAGGTAACTTCACATGCTGGCTAAAACTAACCGCAAGGCAAGTGATGCCACCCACGAGCATACCACCAGCTATCCCGGTATCGATGGTTTGCATTCCCCATAATGGACGCGATACTAAGCCATAAATATCGGTTAGCGCCCCCATTGTCGATAAAAACACGCCAAAACCAAATACGGCTGAAAATGCAGCTATCCCCTGATCACGGCAAAAACCGATAGCGATGGCAACGCTAAACAGCAGTGGCATCATGGTAAACACCAAATTGCCTACCGCAGACAGGACAATATTGAGTTCAGAGGGAATAAACGGTAACGGGTTTACCGTAAGACCAAGCATAACGCCTGCTGCGGGTAAAATAGCAATAGGGATCAACAGCGCTTGGCTTAAGCGCTGTGCAAATTTAAACCATTGTTGTGTAAAAAATCTTAGGCTGCGTTTGCCGATGTGACCGCGTTGTGCCAACTGGCTATCCATGTTTTTGCTTCAATTTCAGGTTCCATTGTTTCGCATGCATCAATTTCTAATTTATCGAGTAGCGGCTTAGCGCCTAGCTCAATAAACAATTCATCAAACTGTTTGATTGCACCGCAAAATGTTTCATAACTTGAGTCACCTAAACCAATTAAACTGTATTTAAGTGACGGTAAATAAGGTGCATTATTTTTTAGCTCATTAAACCAAGGCGCAATATCTTCAGGGATATCACCTTGCCCGGTGGTAGAGCACACAACCAGTAACAACTCATCTTGTGGTGGCACAAAACCAAGTAATTCATTAGGTTGCCAAAGTGTAGTGGTAAACCCTAATTTTGCAATGGCACCCGTAACAGTTTCGGCAGTATATTGAGCACTACCATAAACAGTACCAAAAACAACATTGACCTTTTTCATGGTACACTATCCCCTTAAATCAAATCCGATATAAAATGTGATATAAAATGCGTTGAGAGTGAACAACTTACTTTATTCGCTAAGGTTCTCGCAAGTGCCTTTTATAACGCATGTAAAATATAGATAGAGCAATAATTGATGCGCTCTAAGTAAACAAAGACATTACGGAAACAGTACTATGCGACAAGTCAGTAGAAAACGAAAACTCAAACTACAGCATAAATTCGCCCACATCCGCCGTAATTATTATTTCCATATTGAACAGAAAAATCACGAACTGTTGCCTCCTATTGCAGAATTCGAAAAGCTGAAGAAGGCAATTGCAGACCATATGGAGTAATTTCAGCACTACGCAACCCTGCTTAATTACTGATCCCATCATGATATTGATTAGCTCAGTAACATACTCGGCATTGACGATAATTGATCATCATCCCAGCCAAACGCCTCAAAAATACTTAACCACTCAGCCTCTAATTCAGCTTCGATATGCATCGCTTGTTGAGTCACCGGATGGACAAACTGCAAACTTTTAGCAATGAGCCATAATCGGTTAATGGCAAAGTGGTCTCTAAAAAACTTATTCTGCTTACCATCACCATGAGTTGTATCGCCCACGATAGGATGGCGTAAATGCGCCATATGCCGACGTAATTGATGTTTACGGCCAGTATGAGGACTTAAACGGATTAACGCATAGCGACTACTAGGGTAACGACCTGAGCTAAACGGTATTTCGGTATTCAACAGCGGCTGAAAATCGGTTACCGCCTCTTGCGCGGCTTTATTAGGGTCGACGTGTTTGTCCCCTAAATCGTCAAACTCTTGTTTTAAGGCGTAATCTAAAGTGCCAGACTCGTGCATATTACCGCGCACAATCGCCAAGTATTGTTTTTTAATGCTGTGATCGGCAAACTGTTCGCACAACTGACGTGCAACATCACTGGATTTTGCAAACAACAAAACCCCAGATGTTGGTCTGTCTAAACGGTGTACAGGAAAGACATGACACCCGACCAAGTCACGGGTCATTTGCATGGCAAAAAAACGCTCTCTTCGCGCTAAATAACTGCGATGGACCAATAATCCTGCCGGTTTATGAATCGCCACAATATGATCATCTTCAAATAATATTTCAATCTTTGGCGGTTGCTCGTCTGAATCGACATCGCTATCAATCAACGTTTCTGTGTCTTCTACAAATTGCGGGTCATATAACTCATCGTTATCTATCGCAATTTTGGCATTCGTTTCTTTGGCATTCATCTGAGAATCACTTAGGTCTAAAAATAATAATTAATTGCGACTTATTGCTGGCTCAGCAACACATCAAATGCTTGCAGGTGAACAATAATCACGTTGCGCTGCGGCATACCTTGCCACAATTGTTCTGCCATAGGGGCGATTGCCATTGTGGTGGGTAATGGATGCTTTAGAGCAATCAGCTCAGTCATTTTAGGAATAAAAATAAACTGCACCCATTGTTCAAATGCCATGGTATCGCAAGCAAATGGCGCATGACTTGCCATAGCGGCTGCACTAGGAGGTGTATCAGACCAAAGCTGACACTGTTTAAGCAGTTGTTCTAATTTAATTAAATGGTTTTTACTGGCTAAATAAAGCATAAACATGAACGACAATATCGAGGCAATGTCTGTTTATGATATCATCTAGCTTCTTGAATACCCATCCAACTTGTTTGATTTAGTGAAGATACCATGACCGAAATAACCACCCTTAGCCAATTTCTGACCACCGCCAATACCCAGTTCCAAATTTATGATTTAGGCCGCCGTGTTCAGCACATTGATATGTTGGCATTTCACCAAATCGATTCTTTATTAGCGCCGTATCCATACCCTATTCAAGGGCACGCGCAATTTGCGATTGTATTTTGGCAACAACAGCAACAGCCTTATATTTGGTTTGTAAAGTTACCGTTAGACGAGCAAGGCTTATTATCACCTGCTCCGCGTACTCAATTTATCAAAATGATTTTAGAAGCACTCGGACGCGATCCAACCCAAGCATTAAGCGATGAACAGCAAGAACAATTAGCGAATCATCCTTTTAGTTTTAAACCCAATCAAAATAAACTGGCACTGTTTAATGCCTTAGTGAGATTGCAACTTGGCCAAAGTGCATCGTGCCAATATGAATTTGCCGCCCAATATTTATCAGGTCAAGCACCCGCTGACACATGGCAACAATTAGGCCTACAAGGTTTAGCGGATATTTGTGTTCGCGCACATCAATTTGATCATCTTGATGACATCATTAATGCATTCGACCAAGCTCCCGTTGAGGTGCAAGCCGCATTGTGTCAGTGCTTAGAACATATCACGATTGATAAACGGCTAGCTGAGCGATTATTACAGCGATTATCACAAGCTGAAGCTGACTTAAAAGTGATGTACCTTGCAGCATTAGCCTCAGATACGCAATTGAGCATGGCGGCCATTAAGCAGCTAAATGAACAACAATTGTTAAACGATAATCACTTAATTACCATTGCGGCACGTAACTGGTTGGCATTGAAAGATGACACGACTCGCAAAGACTATTTAGAAGCTTTGGCAAAACAACCACAACACTTCTTTAACCAGGTATTTGCTGATATCGTAGCAATACCTAGCTTACGTCAAGGATTACTCACTGATTTACGTCATCCAGACCGCAGCATTCAATTAGCTACCGCTATCGGCGGATTATTTAAGGCAACCAGCCTATGATGAGTGATTTTTTATTATTTGTTGCTTTAGTCGTTGTTGGCGCATTTTTTTGGCAATTAAGACAAATGGCCGAACTGAGCAGAACCATTGCTGAGCAATCATGTAAAAAACAAAATGTGCAACTATTAGCGATTGCTATGGAGTCTGCACGTCCAAGCATTGGAGGCAGTACCGGTATTTGTTGGAAAGCCACCTTTATGTTTGAATTCAGCACCGACGGTATTAACCAATACCGAGGTCATATTATGATGCACGGTAATCGAGCTAAAAAAATTGAATGGCCAATTTTTCCTGAACCAGAATGGATGGAGTCTCCTACCGCAAGCGGTAAATTTGGTGGATGCGGCAGCAGTAAAAGTTGCGACTCAGGTAAATGTCATTAAAAGCCGTTCTACTTTTTGAACAACTGAACTAAAAATGAATATAAAAAAACGCTATTTTGCAAAAAATAGCGTTTTTTATTGAGTGGTATCACCATTAAGTTTGTGGTTTATTAAGCACTTTGTAATCGCTGTACGTCACAGTTTGAATACTGTCGAGCGACTTAAAAATTGCCGCTGTCCCGCTAATGGTCGTTGACGTGTGGGCTGGCATCACAAGTCCCTCAAACACATCAAAACGTAATTCAAGTTCAAATGTAGTCAGGGTAACTGAAAATGCAGGGTTTAACTCGTCGGTATTACTGATGAGAATTTTACGTAAATGCTTGGATGTTTTATCTAAATAAAGCACGCCCGCTAATGCGTTATTGTCTAGCTCATCAATACTGGGTGTAAATGTGAATGACAGATTTATGTCATCCTCGCCGACAAAAACCAATGTCGACAAATCAATTAAATCAGAAAACGCCAATTCATAGCTAGTCTCATCTTTATCTTTCTCCAGCTCTTGTAGACGTTCTCGGTATTCAGTTAAGCGCGCTTTACTCGGAGCATCGCCATTTCAGACACCAAACGCCAACGTTCTGCCTCAGGTAAGGATGCATTGAATTGTTCAATACGTGTCATGTCTGGCATCACTGTTTGCTGTGAATACTGCCAAAGCACCTTGGTATGGTCATTATTACTATTGAGATCGTTTAACGCTTGCTCAACCCATTGTTGTTGCTCTTCGCTCACCTGTGCATTGGCGTGATAGCAAACCAATGAAAACCCTATCAGTAGTGCAATTTGAAACCCTTTCATGCTATCTCCTTGTACAATGATGAATTAGCTATTGTGTAATCAAATGAGGTGCTTAAACCATAGATTTAAATCACCCACATCGGCACTTTACAATTGGACAACATATCACTACAAAGTTCCATCACCCTGAAAAAAGCCAAAAGAAAGGCCGCGACAGTAAATGTCGCGGCCTTTATATCTCTTGTTAAGCTTTCCCGCTATTTAAGTGCTCCCTGCACCATCCATGCGTCTAACTTGCATCCTGCTCAATCCTTGGTCATTCCATGATGATCCGTGTACTTACGTACTTTCCTTCTTACTCGATTATCCATTGACCGAGCCTGCTCAATCCTAAGCGTGTCCTTATATCATCCATGAAATTTTTACCTATCCTGTAGCAAATCATTTGCTGAGTATTTTGCATCCTGCAACATTATCATCCTAATAATGTTTAAAACCCGTTGTTCACTTAAAGCTTATAACGTGTTTTGCGTTTCATCCTGAAACTGTAATTCGTCCATAACATCCGTTTACATTGGGTCATCATGACCAGCTAACTTCCTTGAAATGTCCCCGTCCTAGGAACGAGACAAATAATAATTCATTTACCTCTACGTAAACAGATACCTCTTAATGAATAAAACACCACCGAGATTGCATAATAAATTAAATCATTAATAATGAGTGAGTTAGGATTTTCGTGGTTTATTTTCTCAATAATAAAGTGATTAGTCTCACACTCCTTGTGCGATATCTCTTACAAGAGAGCGAGCAAAACAGGTAATATCTAGTTAACATTTAAGCTACATTCTAGACATTGAAAGGGTAATAACAGTGATATTGCACACCAAGTGCCTTTTTTGTGATGGTAGATGAAGTTGTTTGTCTGCGAGAATGATATAAAAGCTAAGTTGTCATTATCACGCTTATATTTATTGGCATGCCCTGGCACCATCGCAATTAAAATCATTAAAGGGTAAAGCGGCTACCATAGATAACTCCGCTCATGTCAATCTACGAATAGAGATAAATAAGTAACCGTGTTAACATGTAACAAAATGTTAACAACGTATTGCGTACTAGTAAGGAGGGGGAATAGGCTTGAATAATTCCGAAATAGATGATGTCAGCAATGTCATTATAATCCCTATCGATCAACTAACCATTGGCATGTTCATTACCGCGATTGATCGCGACCAAAGCAAGATCGAGATCCGAAACCCTGGCCAATTAAAATACCAAGATGCAATATTAACACTCAAAAATAGCAATGTATTACGTGTCTGGGTAGATATTAAGCGTTCATCAAATCATTGTGGCTTAAAGCCGCGAGACAAATCAAATTCCTTATCAAATCCACTAGCTCGAAAACCCACCACAACAAGAGCAAGCCAGCAGATCCAAGCTAAAAAACTGCTAGCTGAAGCAAAAAGTTTAATTCAGAAGTTTTTATCTGATACCTATGAAGGTAAAGATATTAACGTTAATCAGTTCGATCATATTATCAACAATATGATTGAATCTGTTTTGACCAATGAAGACGCTTTTCAATGTGTATTAGCGCTGCGGACTAAAGATGCTTATTTACTGGAGCATGCTATAAACGTCGCATTTTTGCTTGTTACTTTTGGGCATCATCTCAAATTGGATATCGACATTCTTAGGCAACTGGCTATTGGAGGCATCCTGCATGATATCGGCAAAATAAGAATCGATGATCATATTCTTCATAAACCAGGAAAGTTAACACCTGAAGAACTCGAACATATGAAATTGCACCAGGTTTTCGCAATTGAAATAATGGAAGACACTAAGGGTTTGTCACAAATAAGCAAAGATGTGTGTTTGATGCACCACGAAAAAATCGATGGACGTGGCTACCCAAAAGGATTGAAGGGAGATGAAATCCCAGTACATGGAAGAATGAGTTGTATTATTGACATCTATGATGCATTAACTGCAACACGAACCTATAAAGAGGCGATGAGCCCTGCAGCCTCATTTAAAATCCTTATGAGCTTAACGCCATTTCACTTGGATCAAGAGCTAGTTTATGAGTTTATACGCTGTATTGGAGTCTATCCGGTTGGCTCATTAGTTGTGCTGTCCGATGAACGTGTCGGTATTGTATGGGAAGCAAAAGGCCGAAATGTACTTCAACCCATTGTAAAGTGTTTCTATTCACTCAAACATAAACGTTACATTGATATTAAGATGGTTGATTTATTAAAGTGTGACCTCAATATTGAACGAGGAATATCGCCAAGTAGCCTAGATATAGATCCATCTTCATTTTATTGAGTAGCAAAAACATTCGCATAGAGTATGTATTGAGCCAACTTAATAAAATTCAATCTCAACAATACTAGCAACGTAAAAAGCAAAAAGGCACAACCTTAAGTTATAAGGTTGTGCCCGTAACACTTTTGTCAGCATCCTACTGAAATGTGCTCCCTGCGCCGTCCATGTAAACATGCATCCTAGCAGTCCGTTTCCTTTTTGCTCATTTCCATGACCCTTGTTTATACGAATATAATCAAAGCATCTTATGAGTGTCATTCCATTGAACAGCCTATCCATTGACTGAGCATTCAATCCGTTGAGTCATCCATGCTGCATCCTGCAGTCCTATCCTTTCATCCTTGTGTCGCTTTCGCTTCACCCTTCCATGATTCGGCTATCCATTTGCCGAGCTTATGCCCTATGTCCTTGGGCGTGTCCTACTATCATCCTTGAAAATCTTTACTAACAATCTATTTCGAGAATCTGCTTCGAGAAACTACTTGAACAATCGACTTTGAAAGTCGACTTAACAATTGATTTCAAATCTCAGCTATTTAACCTTTGTTTCTCATCCTAAGAAAACCCAGTTAATTATTCGCTTTCGATGGGTACATTCTAGCTAAAAAGCATTGCATGAAAAGTCACTAAAACCGACTGAAACAAAACTTTCACATAACAAAAAACAACCAAAATATAACAAGCAACTGTTTATAAACGCATTTTAATTTTTACACCCGATTAACACTCACAACTTCAGATAAGAATGCCTACATCAATGTAGGATAATGCTTACAAGCGTGTGAGCTAGGCTCTATTTTGCCCCAATAACGTTACGCCACTGGCGTTTTAACATTTGCCCAAACATCACCCAATCTGCCCATAAACTGTACAGCGGATAGGTAAATGTCGCAGGACGATTTTTTTCAAACATAAAATGGCCTAACCAAGCAAACCCATACCCCACGACAGGTAAAAGCAGTAATTGCCACCAATGTTGATTTATCAGTGTATTTATAATAATCACAACAATAATACTGCTGCCGATGTAATGTAACCTGCGGCATACAGGGTCTTGATGTTGCGACAGGTAAAATGGATAAAACTCTGCAAAAGAACTGTAACGTTTGGCCTGCATGACCTGCTCCATAATGTGTTAATGTTGGCACGGCAAAAAACATAAGATTTGATGAACGCTTAACTTAATGAAGTTACGCACTCATGTCATCCTAAGGTTAAGTCGATCCGTCTAGTTTGTTATAAAATAAAATCTCGCCATCAACCTTGCCAATATTGACCTCAGCAATACTGCTAAACCCTTGCTGGACAAACACAGCATGATGTTTAGGATGAGTAACAAATACACCAATACCATCAAGCTTAGGCTGTTCATCACACCAACTTAATACCGCTTGAATTAACCTTGCACCATAGCCTTTATTTTGCTCATTGGGCGCTAGGGCAATAAATTGTAAGATGCCACATTTGTCAGAAGGCAAATGTTCCAAAATACAGTTCTCTTTTTCCATTAGGCCCTGGGTTGATTTCCAACCGGTTCCTAACACCATCTTTAAACGCCAATGCCAATATCGCGCTTCACCTAATGGCACTTGTTGGGTAATGACGCAGGCAACACCAATGAGCCGTTCATCATCAAATAAGCCAATTAAGGGTTGTTCTTGTTGCCACAGCTCATTGAGTTCTTCGCGAATAGCTGCACGCAGTTTTTGTTCATATTGCGCTTGATCTTGCTGCCCCAAAACATCAATAAAATAGGGGTCGTCATGGTATGCGTTATACAAAATTGACGCCGCCACACGTAAGTCTTCAGCTGTTAAATACACTGCACGTAGGGTTTCCAAGGTAGGGTTATCCATTATTGTTATTCCTTGTTTGATGACTCATTTGCTTAACTTGTTCAGTTAACAAGTGAATAACTTAGCAAGTTAACAAGATTGAAACAATCAACAAATACGGTTTACTTTTATATCCAAACAACCTGAAGGTGTTCGATTTCAGCAAGAATTGACACGCGTTTAGGCAAGGCATTGATTGTGGGTAATGGTCATTCCCTTTCCAAAATCAATAACGCAGCATAAACGCGTGTCAAACTTGCCCTTTGGGAGCTTCACCGTGTCCCCCTGATTATTGAATAAAGAGCGTTGTTGCGCTAATTTATAAGGTGTCTAGTATTGAAAACACAGTGAAGCTCTGAAACACGTATCTTCAAGTTGATTGGGTATATAATCAATAAATAGCTTTATTGATTAGTTCTTTGCAATTTGGGTATCGAAGATTAATACTGGAAATTCTAACGGGTCATATAAAGGAGTTGTCTCAATGGATACGACAGAAAATGATTTAAGCCACTTATTCCAGCAGCTCGGATTAGCGCACTCACAGCAAGATATTAATGAGTTTGTTAGCCGAAACAAATTAGCCGCACACACCCTGTTGATTGACGCCCAATGTTGGAATCAAAGTCAACGGGCATTTATAAAAGAAGCCTTAATGGAAGACGCCCAATGGTCTGAAGTTATCGACCAATTGGACGTAATGATGAGAGGTTAACCGAACTCTTACAATAACAGACCGATTCAAACCAGCTTAAATTTGCCCTAAAGCAGTGTCACCCCAGCCAACTAAGGTATTGTCTCTAAAGACTATTGGGGTGCACTCATCTTTAGTGGTTTTACCGTCACCTTTAGCCCATTGAGTGCGATAAAATAAGACTTTTATTGCCTGGTCTGTATTGGCTGAATTGTTTTTTGAATATGCTTCACTAAAATCGGCAGTGCCCATTAATGTCACCACTTGCTCGCTGGTCATGCCGAGTGCAAGGTTAGCCAATAAAGCACGATTTTTATCTTGTTGTTTTTCCCAATACTCGTGGCTTTTACCTGATTCATGATCGCCTACGCTAATCACACAGCCGCTTAATCCTACTGACATTAGCGCTACGACACTTGCCGCAATAAGTTTTGATTTCATGTTGCATCCTTTTTGTTAAAATATAATCCGCATTGTTATTACAGATCCTTGTAGCTAAAATCATGCCAAAACCTAATACACTGATTTAAAATGATTTCTAATGTAATAAAAAATTAATTAGTGAATATTGCTACATATAATGAAGGAATTTAACCAACAATGAGTCCAATTGAACAAGTGCTTGCTGCTGCAAAAGTGATAGCAAACAATGGCCATACTCCAAGTTTAGCGTTAATCAAAAGTCGTTTAGGCAATCGCTTTGCAATGCCGATATTGATCCAAGGCTTGCAGCAATTTAAAGCATTGCCGAAATCAGAATGGCAAAACTTACCTGAATTAGCCGATATCCCGGCACAAGATCAATCCTCTACCGTACCAGCAGACCCTATCGCTAAGCTGCAATTACAAATAGACGCCATGCAACAGCATATCGATTTACTCACTAACAGAGTCTGCGAATTAGAACAACAAGTCGTAACCATCACTGAAAATAAGGCACCGTAATCCATGTTTGTTACAGAACTTCGCTTTGAATGCTTTGCCGACACCACTATTGATGCAGCAGAAAAAGCCATTAATGGATTATTAGAAGCCCTACGCGCCAATGGTCAAATTTTAGGACGCGAGTTTGCAGTGGCTTTTAACGATGGTGAATTTAGAGTTCGCTTGTTGTTACCTGAAAAAACCAGCTTATCGAATCGTTATAATAGCCCTTGGGTAAAAGTGACGTTAGCGGGGTTAACTGCAGCTAAATTATTGGCACCAAGAGAAAAATTGATAGGCCAAGACATTAACTCAGAAGTCAGCAACACTGACGCACCTTCATGGCAACTGTTGTATACCAGTTATGTTCACATGTGCTCGCCACTGCGCAATGGTGACAACTTATTACCTATCCCGCTTTATCAACTGCCTGCAACGTTTAATGGTGATCATAAGCGCATCATAAAATGGCAAACAGAATGGCAAGCCTGCGATGAACTGCAAATGGCTGCAGCCACCAAAGCAGAATTCGCGGCATTAGATGAAATCACTCGGGCAGACAGTGACCTGTTTAGACGGGGTTGGGATTTACGTGGGCGGATAGAATACCTAACTAAGATACCCACTTATTATTATTTATATCGCGTGGGCGGCGAATCATTACAAGCAGAATTAACCCGCCCTTGCCCGCGCTGCGGCTCACATGAATGGAAGCTCGAACAACCGTTATTAGACATGTTTCACTTTAGGTGCGAGCCTTGCCGTATTGTGTCTAACTTATCTTGGGATCATCAATAAATGGAATTGTGCCATTGAGTTATCAGCAGATTATTTCCTACTACAAAGATTGTTATAAAGAAGATAGCGCCTCTATCAATCTTTGGAATGTGAACAAGTTTAAACAAGAAGATCGTTTCATTCTTGAAGGGCAAGATGAATTAGGCACAGGTTTTTTACCTCGCTTACCCATCCCGCAAGAATTTGCCGAGCCCATGCTTAAACGAGTTGCAATGTATCAAAGGGAAAGAATACTGCTGTATGCACGATTCTTATTTGTCGGTAAAGTGACGATTAAAGGTGAGCTCAAAACAGTTGTATCACCACTGCTGTTTAACGAAGCCACCATTGAGCAAGAAAACAATAACTTCTATTTTTCGGCCCAAACTGAAGACACTGAAATCAATGAAGCCCTGCTGCAACAATTGCTGCCAGAAGACAATGCGCTTTCAGAAGATCTCATCAATGAAGACATACATTCACCGTCTTTTTGGACCTCATACTTTAGCCGTAATCACATTGATATCCATTCACTTGAATTACTGAATTATCCAACACTTGCCAAACACCAAGACATTAAAAAAGCGTTAACCCAAAAAGTACCCCGCCTACTGCCTATTTCGATGCTACTTTTTGTGGAGCGGTCATCGAGCAGTCGCGGCGTACTTCACGAATTAGAAAGTATCATTAGCGCTAATGAACAATCAGCCCCCATTTGTAAGCTGTTTAACCATACGTTTGCAAATCAGGCTGTAAAGCTCAGAGAACCCACGCTAAAATATGATTTTTTACCCGGATTATTATCTACGCCACAAAAGAAAGTGATTCATATCGCTGCCAATGCCGATTTAGGCTGCGTATCGGGGCCGCCAGGAACGGGTAAAAGCTACACCATAGCGGCAGTTGCTGCCGAACATATGGCACGCGGAGAGTCGGTGCTTATTGTGGCCAATAATGATGTCGCCCTTGATGTGGTTGCTGATAAATTGGCTCGTAATTTTAACTTGGGCGAAGTGTCAATTCGTGCAGGACAAAAAGCATTTTTAAAACAATTAAAAGACTATACCGCAGACTTACTCGCGGGATATTTTACCGATGACTTAAGTCAAAGCCCGCAAGCATGTGAAGACGAACTGAATAAGTTGCAACGGTTACTGGTAAAACTGGAAAAACGTTTTATGGCGTTCAGTCGCAAGTCTATTCGCCGAGGGTTGCGCCTCCATCAACTACAAGCTCGACAATCCACATGGTTAAAACGGGTTTATTTGTTTTTTACTCAAGGCTCAATAAACCAGTGGCATCATCAATGGGATGCGTTAAACACCATCAATCAACACACCGTTACCCGTGAAACACTGGCAGCTGAATATCTTAATGCACTAAAAAAGAATAACGTAAACACATTAGTTAATCAGCACCGCAAATCGCTACAGGCCTTTAATCAAGCGATTCGCAGTAGAACGTCCAGCAAACAACTCGCGTTATTTGAAAAAATTGAATACGCCACCCTATTTGCCGCCTTTCCCATCTGGCTCGCCAGCTTAAACAGCCTACACAGAGTATTGCCACTGAATCGCGAAATGTTTGATTTAGTGATTATTGACGAGGCAACACAGTGTAACATTAGCAGTTGTTTACCTGCGCTGTATCGCGCAAAACGTGTATTGATTGTCGGTGACACCAAACAATTAACGCACTATTCCTTTTTAGCCAGAAGCAAGCAAACTCAATTGCTTGCCAAAAATAATGTACCTGATAACAGCTCAGGTGCCATCAGTTATCGAGATAACTCCATTTTAGATTTAGCACTAAAAACATTAGCTAGCGCACAAGAGTTGGCATTTTTAGATGAACACTTTAGAAGTAAGCCAGAGCTTATTCATTTTAGTAACCAGTCTTTTTATCAATCTAAATTAAAAATCATGCAACATCGGCCGTGCACCCGTTCAGGAAATTTACACCTCCACCGTGTGGCGGGTACGCGTGACGCAGCAGGCGTTAACACATTAGAAGCACAAAGTTTATTAGCAGAAATCCAACATCAAATAACACAAGATGCCCAAACAGGCATTACTCACAGTATTGGGGTTATCTCGCCTTTTAGCGCACAGGCTGAATATATCGCCACATTGATTGAGCAACAGATCCCTCAAACAGATGTCATTAAACACAACATACGCGCAGCCACGCCGTTTGGGTTTCAAGGCGAAGAGCGGGATATCATGCTGATTTCATTTGCGATTGATAACGACAGTAAACGTGCGGCCGCGTATTTAAATAAAGCGGATGTGTTTAACGTCACCATTACCAGGGCACGTCAAAAGCAGTTGATCTATTTGTCTATTGACGACACGTTACTGCCTGAACACTACCTATTGCGCCAATATGTTGTTTCTATTACGGCCTTTAATGCCAAACACTGCGTGACTTCAAAAATAGACTCATTTCAACAAGAACTGAGTGAGGCATTAACACAGTACAATATTGATACTTGGCCTGGATATGCCATTGCAGGCACAGAGATAGACCTCTTGTGTCGTTTCGCAGACAAATACCTTGCGATTGATCTTATTGGTTTTCCTGGGCCTTGGGCTCACTTTTTTGAGTTAACAACATACAAGCTGTTTAAGCGGGCCGGTGTTGACGTGTTACCAATAAGCTATGGATTGTGGGTTATTAATAAACAAGCATGTATAGATAAAATCACCCAAACACTAGAATGTAGAGTCAATAACCTAAGCGAAGCATAAAAGCGGATGTTACGAGGAAGATAAGTATTTGAATCCTCGAGCTTGAATGCTCGTGTTTGAACGCTATGAACGCATTAAAGCACCATAAATTGGCACTTCAATGCTGGATGAGATTACCTTTTACGTAACAAATAATCCCACATGGTTTTAATGCGATGCCAAATGCCAGGATGATCGACCGTATGAGATAATTCCTCAACGGGTTTTAATGGCGGTTTAATCATCGGTGATATTTGCTCTAAAAACGCAGTTAATGATTCGGCTAATTTAGTGCGCTGCTTTTCACCTGGGATTTCAATCCACACGCTGCCATCGTCGTTGTTAACGGTGAGCATTTCGTCGCCATCACCTAGCACACCGATAAACCAGGTTGCCGGTTGTTTCAGCTTTTGCTTCATCATTAAATGACCAATTACATTTTGTTGCAAAATTTCAAAGTCATCTTGATTCCACACTTGCAATAATTCACCATCACCAAAAGACGCAGTAAACTGCAATGGCGCAGAAAAATACTCGCCATAAAATGCATGAATATCTTGGTGTAATTGAATATTTAATGCATGCTCTACGTTACTAAAATCAGCGGCAACATCACGTTTTACCGGTTGCCAAAACACAGTATCATCAGTGTCCGCATTCAATGTCCCTTGAATACATATTGAATC
The DNA here is from genome assembly GCF_059758095.1 of Shewanella sp. MF05913. NCBI lineage: Bacteria > Pseudomonadati > Pseudomonadota > Gammaproteobacteria > Alteromonadales > Shewanellaceae > Shewanella > Shewanella sp. MF05913. Next base: position 116,026 of record NZ_JCAYNT010000011.1, on the reverse strand, counting down.
TTCGCCCAAAGGATAATAGCGCGGAAATTCAGATAGCGTATCTTGATAAGATTTAAGATAATTTTTTATAAAGCAATCTAATGCAGATGAACAAGACACTTAAGCCACTCGTAGTTTATAATAAAACGATATTTTGACACGGAAACCGATTAGATGACACACAATCACGACCCTTATAGTGATGCAGAGGCTCTTAAAGGCCTAACACTAGGCCATGCGACTGTTTATCAGGCTGAGTATGACGCGTCACTGCTGCAAGGGGTTCCACGCAAACTTAATCGAGATGCAATTGCATTAAGTGGTGATCTCCCATTCCATGGCACTGACATTTGGACAGGCTATGAATTGTCTTGGCTGAATGCCAAGGGCAAGCCTGTTGTGGCCTTGTTAGAAGTTCAACTTGATATCAACAGCAAAAATTTAATTGAGTCTAAATCGTTCAAGCTGTACCTAAACAGTTTTAACCAAACTAAATTTGATAGTGTTGAAAACGTACAAGACACATTAAGTCGCGACTTAGCTGCTTGCGCTGAAGGTGAAGTGACAGCAAAGGTTATCGAACCTAAGCACTTTAATCTTGAACGTATTGTCGATTTACCCGGCACGTGCATTGACGATTTAGACATAGAAGTGACTGAGTACGAGTTTAATCCCGATCATTTAGTGGACAGCACAGACCCTGACAAAAATGTCGCAGAAACGTTGAATTCAAACTTATTAAAGTCTAATTGCTTAATCACCTCCCAGCCAGATTGGGGCAGTGTGATGATCCGCTATCAAGGCCCTAAAATTGATCGTGAAAAACTGCTGCGTTATTTGATTTCTTTCCGTCAGCATAATGAATTTCACGAGCAGTGTGTTGAGCGTATTTTTGTCGACTTAAAAAAATACTGCCAGTGCACTAAGTTAACAGTGTATGCGCGTTACACTCGTCGCGGCGGTTTAGACATTAACCCATACCGCAGTGACTTTGAAAACCCGCCAGAATCTAACCGTCTCGCGAGACAGTAAAGACTAAAGCGCTAACGTAAAACGTTAAAAGCCAATCATCATCGATTGGCTTTTTTGTCTTTAAACCTAAGCATCTGCCAACAATTGTATCAGCGACAATTGATAAACCGTTAACGCACTATCGCTGCACTCAGCATTAGTCGACCCTAGCCCAATATCTTGTTTATTTACGCCTAAAGTGATGGCAAAACGATATTGCTGATCAAGCCGGCCCAGTTGCGTTTGCCATGTCATCGTATTGGCAATGTCTTCAATATCGGTAAAGTTAAGCTTAACCCCTTGATGTAAAAAAATAGATTGCTCATCCTTGCCCTGCAATTGCACATGCCCTTCATTCAACTCACTAAAATCAACGGCAAAGGATTTAAGTGACAAGGCTAAACCTAGCCCACGCGCTTTAATGTAAGACTCTTTTACCGCCCATAAATCAAAGAAACGTTGCCGCTGCTGCTCAATGGGTAACTGCAACAATGTGTCGGTTTCTGTTTGAGTAAAATAGTGATTTAAAATTGGTACAATATCGGTACTGCTGCGCTCACGCTCAATATCGACGCCAAAACACAGAGAGGGAAGAAGCTCAGATTGAGTGCTTTGGGTTAACTCAACACTACGCTCAGACGTAGGGTTAACGTTATGCTGACAGCTCGTAGCTTCAATCACACCAATCATTAACCACTGGCCACTGTGACTTAAATTAAAATGTAATCCCGTTTGCGCACATAAATCATGGCTTAATGCCGGTTTGCCTTTAGCACCATAAATAAACTGCCACTGTGCAGGCTCAACATCGCTGTGGCGCGATAATATTGCTCTTAGTGCCAGTCTAACTTGCAGGGCATTATTACGCGCCGACAGGCTTTTATAACGGGCAACTTTTGCCTCTTCATCATTGCTTAGCCAACCCAGGGCTAATCCAGAATCAAAGTCTACAGGGGCAAGTTCTGCATCAAGTGGCACAAAGTAAATATGCGGCTTTATGGATGATATGAATTGATTGATATCGGCAATAATGGGCATTAAAACAACAAGACTCGAATAGACAATAATAAGGTTAAATTACCGTAATATGGGCAACGCAGCGAGTAATTTGTCGATTAAGCACTTATTTTCATCATAGCGGTTGCCGATTACAGCCATTTAATCAACAATCAGCGCTACCGTCTTACAGGAAACAAACGATTCATGGGTAAATTCAGCGCCGTTATTGTCATCATGTTGTTTGCATTTAATTCGCACTCGGCCTTTGCCCAGTGGCACCAAAAGAGCTTCCATGTCATGGGAACCCTCGCCCATGTTGAATTTTGGTTAGATGATGGCGCAGTCCAAACAACAGCAGATAAACTCATAGTGGCGGTTGAACAAGAAATGCAACGCATTGATCAAACCATGAGCCCTTATATCGCCACCAGTGCACTGAGCGTGATTAACCGTGATGCGGCCAGCCGCCCTGTTATTGTTAGCCAGGAATTGTTTGATTTACTCACCGATGCGCACGACATTGCAGTATTAACCCATGGGACGTTTGACATCACCTATGCCTCTATCGGTTATCAATACGATTACCGCAAGCATCAAAAACCCAATCAAGCCGCAATCAAACAGGCGCTAACCGCCATTAATTATCAAACGGTTATCTTAGATAAACCTAGCTTATCCGTTAAATTTACCGATGCTGATGTTAAAATTGATTTAGGCGGGATCGCCAAAGGCCATGCGGTTAAAAACTGTATCGCCATTCTTAAAAATGCCGGCATTGAGCATGCACTCATTAGCGCTGGCGGCGACACCACGTTACTTGGCGATCGTATCGGTCGCCCGTGGTTTGTTGGCATTAAACACCCTCGCGCCGAAGAAAAAACCGCGGTGCAATTACCTCTTAGTAACGAATCGATATCCACATCTGGCGATTATGAGCGTTACTTCATCGAAGATGGCGTGCGTTATCATCACATCATTAATCCCAAAACTGGCGACTCCGCCCGCAATGTGGTGAGTGTATCGATTATTGGTAAAAACCCAACTTACGTAGACGCCCTCTCCACCGCCATTTTTGTGATGGGATTACAACAAGGTATGGCGCTAATCAATGAGTTACCTGAATACGAAGCCATCATTATCGATAACCAACAAACCCTGCATGTATCAACAGGGTTACAACAAGATTGATGATTAACAATCTTCTCGTCGTGGTGGCAAGCATTATGATGTTGCCAACATCATAATGACTGTTACAAAACCGATATCGGTCAGCTCACGGATTAGGATAGAAATAGCCTAATACGCATGAGTGTTTCAATTGACTGGCAAAGTGGTGCTAATTTAAATAGCGGCGCAGCATGACTGTTAAGTTTGCCCTTTATTAACATCAGGGCAGTACAACCGCTTCTAGCGGTAAATGAGCACATCGAAAGCAACGATAAGAGTGAGAATGTTGTACAAAAAACTAAGGCCAAAAAGCCTTCGGTGAGCAGAGTATTATCTTGACTCACCGGGAGCGTCCATATATGGCCATTTTTAATTGATTGTTAATTATAGAAAAGATCAACGGTTAGTGTTTAAAATGGCCAATATAGATACTCCTCATCTCTATTGTCATCAACGGGTGGTCGATTTTCTTCGGGAAAAGAACTATACCGATATTATTTTTGTAAAAGCGACAGATGACAAGCTAGGTATGGAGTACCAGCCTGATTTTGCTGTGAGTTAAATTGATACGGTTAATTTAGCCTACTTTCATTTATCCAAAGAGAGCAGAATACATGATGTCTTTGCCCTTTAAGGCTTTTTTATTATTTATGACGCGTTTATAAATAAAAATTGAATAGCCTCTATAAAAATTGATACAGCATAGGCAAGTTTCTTCACCATAGAATAGCGGTATTAAATAGAGTCAAAAGCCTGACAATAGGATTTTAACATGTCACCAAGAAAGATTAGAGATAAAGAAACCATCAATTTATCTGGGCAGGTAAACTTTTCAGATTTGTCCGTATTGAGCGGCTTCACAAAAATGGAACGCTTGTATTTAGAAGATACCGCCGTGGTCGATCTATCACCAATTGCGAACTGTCGACAATTAAAAGTACTTCGGTTAAGCCGATCTGCGGTGAAAGACCTTTCGCCTATTGAGCGATTAACAGAGCTAGAAGAACTACAACTACAGCAGACGGAGGTGGATGACATTTCACCCTTAACGTCGCTGGTGAAGCTAAAGAATTTAGAGGCGAGTTATTGCCTGATTACGAATATCGAAGCGCTTATTGATAAGCCTAATCTACAGAGGCTTAAATTAACGGCTTGTCCTATCAAGGATTTTACGCCATTAGCCAGATTAAACTCTTTAATGCTACTCGATTTGAGTCATACAGATTTCAACGATTGTCGCCTGTTATCAAGTCTTCTTGATTTAAGAAACCTTAACTTAGAACGAACTGAAATTTCTGATTTGAATGGGCTGTCCACACTCAAACTACTTTGGTGTTTAAAGTTAATAGGGACCCACATAACAGATTACAGCAGGTTGTCTGAGTTAACCCATTTAACCGAACTGACTATTGGCGAGTATCTGTCAAAAGAAGAATACGGTGCTTTGCGTGGAGTGTCGGTGACTGAGCTGAATTTGAATTGGAAAACATTGTCTGATGAAGGCGATATACAGGCATTTATTAATCAGAAAAACGAACGGACTGACTGAATGCTGATTGTCTGACACTTAACGCTTCACTAAGGGACTAAGTGTTGTGGAGACAATCATCGAATCATGAGTAATTGAAAGCTACTTTAGTCACGCTTGAATAAAGCGTGACTATTTAATCAACAAAAAAATCTAAAAACGCACTCTCTTTTTGTCCATAGCAACATCTTATCAATCATTATCGGCATAACTTAGAATCCATTCCCATACACTAGGAAAGTCATAGGTTGCTTGTTCATCTTGTAGGTCAGACAAACTCTGCAACAAATCAGTCGCCTCTGAAGCTCCGAACTCAGTAACAAATCGAGCTTCTTTATTGGTCGCACTCGCCATAGCCGCTTGATAGGTTTTCAACAATGCGACAAACATATTTATATTGTTAGCGACGGAAAACGGTGAAAACGTCCTATCGATACTATTGTGGTGATAAGCAATAATGTCACCCGTCGCAATATCCATACACACACGGGCAGGATACGTCTCAGGAAAAGGCGCAAAGGTACCAATAATAAAGAGCGCCCCATCAGGCCCAATTAAATCTTTTCGAAACTTAACAGACTCTACCGGTGGGTTCTGCACTTTAAATCCAAAGTCTTCCATACCGCTAAGCACCTCCAGATCGTTTATAAATTCAGGGGTTCTTAATACATCAGGCACCGAATAATAAACAGCACGGCAGGATGTCAGAACAAAATCTTGATTCACTTTAGCATCATACACTTCAAGCATGTCGCCATCATGGCTGTAGGCTATAGGTATAGAGTGATTGGAGGATAAGCGATAAATTTGACCTGTCATCAAATCAATTTCCACTAGAATCATCCCACTGTAACTGTCGGCCATCGAGCAGAACAGTCTCTTTCTATCTGGATCGGTAACAAAAGGCCCCGCAAACCAACCATCTAACAGAACACCATTAAATACCAGTTTAATTAATGCAATATCATCATGGAAAAAAAAGTGTTTACCAAGCTCTCCAGATATCTTTATATCAATGCCTCTGTCGTGGAGGTCTTGAAGTACTTTATCGGTGTAATTCCAGGGATTCTCCATCTTATGTAAAGAGATACATCGACTTGTTATGTAACTAATGTTGCCATTAATTGAATTAATATCAATTCCTAATCTACAGATAGATTCATCTCTCATTACTTTATGAACAGAGTATCTTTCATAACAGTGTTTCCATATTACTCTATGACGCTCTGTGGCAGAAAAAAAGTGATAATTTAACGTTAACAAACTGGCTAAAGTTTCAATATAAAAACCGTCTTCGTCTCTGTGTTCAAGGTAATAGCCCCAAGTACGATCATCATTTAAGTACTTGAAAAAAATCTGTTTCTTTAGTATTAGTAAGTCTTTATTATTAACGGTTTCTAGCCAGTTATAAATCAATTCGAAAACACCAATTGAATAAAGTGCACCACAAGAATTAATTGATTGATGGTAGAAATTTCTAAGGATTTTTTTACGGATAGACGGACTGCCATGAGCAATCATATTAACGAGAAAGGCTTTGTTTTCATCACTAAAATTAAGCTGGCAATCTTCTCTTGTAAGTAACTCATGAAACCAACGCTCTGCTATTTTAATCAGCTCTTCTTTACTAGAAGAAGAAAAGCGTAACTCTCCACTATGAATAACCTCTTCTGAAAGATTAAGGAAAGCGTACAGTTTCTTTTTTAAAGGGGTATTTTTTAATAGTGACGTCATTTCAAACCTTATAAAATGTCATTAAATAGAAAATTAAATGCTGTCTAATAACTACAAAAAAATTACGATATTTTACCATCTGTAATAGGATTTTTATCTTCTAATTTTAAACATAACATTAAAAAAATGATATCCACTAAATAAAATAACCGCGCGAAACTAAAGAATGACATTTAATCGATTTCACTATAAGCATTTGAAAAGGTAACAATTTAATGCAAATTCAGTACGTATCACATAAAAATATACATACTGATTTTATTTTTAACACTTTTAATTTTTTCACATGTGCAGCATGTGATAATTGGGGGTAATCTCCCACTTTGTTCAGGGGGACTCTGCCGCATCCATGAGCCAATAATATCTTCACATCTGTGCCGATACACAGCCAGCAACGCAGAAATAGAGCCTCGAGTACAAGCGCGGCTGTGACCGTCCATGACATGGACGTCATGGCCGAGCTTACAAGGATGTACTCGCAGCGTGTCACAGAAGCGTTTGCACTTGAGGTGATTTTGCCGAATCCATGCGAGCTAGCGATATATCAAAAAGTGTCTTTAATACGCCAGTACAAAATTCTGGCGCTGTCACACTCCCTACACTATCGGTTGAAACGCGGTTAGCGAGTCGAGCATAGTGGCATTACCTAACCCTTGCATTGGGGCTACGGAGGTAAATTGACCTTGTTCGCCGTGTAATGCCATGTAATTAAGCAGTACCGTTTCCACTAACAAATTCACGTTATTAGCAGACGGCGCAGACGCTGTATCGACTGACGCATCAGAGCGCATAAAGCCAATTTGTTGTTTTTGGGCCATTTGCGAAGTAGTGCCACCCATTAATTGGGGTTTACCAGACGGGTTATACACCAAAAAGAACGAGGCTCCGGTTGAAGAATTATCACCCGTCCATTCGCCTTTACCACGTCCTTCCATTGAGTCATCAATCCGGCCATTACTTGAAACTGAGCCATCACTAAACACATACAACATTAGCGGCATATTACGACGTGAAGCATACTCTAAGCAGGCTCCCATACAGCGCCCTGCTCGTAAATCGCGTAACTCACCGGTTGCACGCTCGCCTGTATGATAATCAAACCCGCCCATGGTGACCGTACCCGCGCCAGAAAAGCCATTCACCACTAGCTTCATAATCGATGCTGTTTTTTGAAACTCTGATTCAGAATCAAACTCGTTAATGCCAAATATGCCACCTGGCCCCACAATATCTGGGTCTAATAACGGATTTAGGGTTGAAGGGTCGCCAAAGCGATCTGCTAAATCAGCGCTTTTAACATAACCGCAATTAACTAAATCTTTAATCACATCACCTCGGGTCACCTGGGTATTCACCGCCGCCATTTTTTGCGCGCTAATGCGTTGAATACTCTCCATTACTGCCACAGCATCACGTTGCGACAATAAACTAAATAAGTCGCCCACATCTACCAAACCGGTGACATCAGACGGTCTGTCAATTTTGGTCGGTCGCATGCTTAAATCAATAAAACTGGTTGGCGCCATTGAGTTGCCGCCCGAGTCAGAATTACGCGAGCCCACCAACGGCATTAACGAGCCATTCGCGCCTGCTGCCGCAATAGCATACATAGGATTGTGTGGATTATTACCGGTGTCGTTGTCTGAGCGATTTGGGATCACTGCACCGTTAATTCTTGATGCCGTGTCTGATGAAACCTTTTCTAAAATACCGCGTAAAAACGCCGAGTCAGAATGAAATGCTAGGCCTAAATCGGTATTGATAAAATCAGACATGCCAACATTAGGATTAGCAATTGAGGGCGCCATATCACCCGGTAAACCTAACTTGTTGTAACCAGCTGTAGATAAAAAGTCTTGCTGACCACCCGCGCCGCCAACGAGCACATTTGAGCCCGCAATGTTAGCGCCACCCGCTAAATCAAAACTAATAAACGGAATTTTACCCGCACCTTGAACGCTAATGCCGCAAGAACCTCTTAATGCTTCAAGGTCTGGCGACAATGCCGCATGAGCATTGTTAGGATTAGCAAACATGCTAAACAAGGATAATCCCGCAACCGCCGCACCACCTTTGTATAAACCCGTTGAAATAAACTCTCGTCGAGTCATGGGTTTACGGTGGTCGGCAAACAACAATGGACTGTCTGGATGAAGATGCTTTGATTTAGTCATTGTTGGATCCTTTTTGTCTCTGTTTTACGGCAACAAATGCAGTGCTGTTCAGTGGTGCATGCATCAATTGAACAAAGCTCAATTGCGCGGTTGTTAATATATTTATCATCTGCGGCCCCTATTGCACTAGCATAACAGCACTGGCCAATACCGCAGCACAGGTTGATTTAGCAATGGTTCGAGTGCGCTCTGCATTACACGTACCACTGCACACCGACAAGCCGGTCACCAAACTGTCTAATTCTGCATACACATCGCTTTGGCTAGGTTGGTTACTCAATGACAATGGCATCAATTGATTGATTAATGGATTGAGCAAGTTACCTCTATCAGCCGCACTTAATGCCACACTTGGCACAGCCGTAAAATCAACATCAGGGAACCAATTACTGCGTATTGTATTATCCTCAATTGCCGAGTCGCAGTAAGCGATTGCTAATTGGGTGATGCCCATTTGCTGTGCTGAAATAAAGGTTTCAATGTTTTCAAGGCTGGGTAATTGACGCTTTACCAACTCATAAGTGGCAAACACCTTGGTTGATTGCTGCGCCACTCCGGTTAGCACACTCATACTGTGATTAATTTCAGCAAAATTACGCACACCCACTTGAGCAGATTCAGTAGTGGCAGGCACCTCTGCTGGGGTAACAAATACGCCAGGTAGCACCACATTACTGTGCTCACCTAATTGCTCAAAGGTTAAGAAAAACTCATCCTGATTAGCGCCTTTTTCAAGCGCGATAATGGTGCCAAGTGCAGAGATTGAAAACGGCTCTGCAAGTCCCTGCCCTGCCGATACCGACAAGTCGAGATTTGCGTAGGATTGGCCTTGTGCGCTCTCTTTACCATTAATACCAATACGTAAGCCTTTTACCTCAAAGCTGTCACTCACTGGCGTGCCGTCAATATTTACAATCGCAGCATTGCTGAATAAATAACTGTAATTGTCGAACTGACTAACCTCAAACATCACATAAGTATTGGGTAAATCGATGAGATGACTTATTGAGAACAGTAAAAAGAACTTTTCACCAACGCCCACTTCATAATTTTGCTGCACTTGTTCAGGCGCTAAAACCCGATTGTAAATAGCTAATAAGCGGACATCGCCCTGCCATACATGTTGATTAGACGCTTCACGGCCTAAAATTAGCGCAAAGCTGTCATCCCAATTTGCTAATGGGGCAATATCTTCATCAACCACATCAATCAGCTGACCGTTCACATAAATACTGCGGCCGTTAGTGGCGTTATAAGTCATCACCACATGCTGCAACGTCGCTTGCAATACTTCATCGGCATCGGGCGTACTTAAGGCCGGCTCACCATTGGTACTTGATGCTTCAGTTCTGAGCATAAAGTCATAATTATATTGGGTTTGCCCAAGGGTAAAGTTACGCGCGTCATCACCAGCTGAATAAGTGACGATGCGGGCAGGCCCTTCTTGAGTCACATTATTGGGCGTCACCCAGGCTTCTATTGAAAATTCACCCGTTGCGGTAATTAAATCGTGCAATTTTTTGCTATTGGCGGTGCTAGCCTGCGCTTTACCATTGGTAAATGACAATCCCCAACCGCCTAGCCAATCAACATCACCCGTGAGCGTTAAATTTGCCGCAGGTGAAATACCCGAGGTGTCATAGGCAATGGCGCCCTCACCGGTTTTGAATTGGTACAGCGCAATCACGTCAGTTTCAAAACGACCACCGCTTGATGCGGTAATACCATCAGTTAATCGTAACGATTTAGACACCACCATATCCGGTGAGATCTCATCGAGTTCAATGCCGTCGCTTAAAGCAGTAATCGCATCGCGCATTACAATACTGTCGTCTGAACAGTTGCTCCAACAGTTATGAAACTCCGAACCTAGGCGAACCACTAATCGTGATTGTGCTGGGGTATCTAAATTCATCAACCCTTTTGCGGCTTCATACGCTTGCTCGATATCGTTGCTGGCAAAAAAAGGTGATTGCGCCGCTTGCACGCCTTCGCTATGGCAAGAAACACAATATTGATTCACAACCGGATAAACATGCTGACTAAATAAACTGCTGTCATCGGGAAAGTTTTTGCTTGATCCAGGGTCTCTAATGACAGGTGCTGTTAGCTCAATAGTATTGGCTGTGCTCACGCGTTCGTCTGCCCATAACTTAATCCACTGAGTCATGGTTTCGCCACAAGCTGAATCACTGGCCAACCAACAGTTATGGCCACCTGCGACTTTACTGACTAAACGCGAAGCTTTTGGGTCGGTTAAGTCAACCAACGGGTTGGTAGCGGCATAAGCGTCGTTAACATCATTACGGCTGGCAAAATAAGGGGCTTGGTTACCTTCGGTATGACAAGCGCCGCATTTATCCTGAGTCGATATATTGTCCCACAACGACGTTTTGTACTTTTGAATATCGGCGGTTGCCGCGGCAGGGCCAGTATATACGTTAGAGGTTGGGGTTTGCTGAGCGGGTGGATTTTTTTCTACATCCCCACCGCCACAAGCACTTAAGCCAAACAATAATGAGACAATAATAAGGCGTTTAATCATTAAAAATTTCATGCCTATTCTCCCATACAATAGTTGCCAACTTCAGCGAACACTCGCTTAAGCTGGTAAGCATTCTGCTTAAAAGAGGTTGTTGTTGCACTAATTTGCGCAATATCGGCCTGGCTTTCTGCATCACGCAAACATACTGACTTAAAGACTTTTTTCACCTGACATTGTGCAAATGCATTACTGTTAGCCAGCTCTTGCCCTAGCGACTTGGCGCCACTACCCTGCCCAGATAAGCTGTTATCCCAACCCAGTTTTTGATTAGGCCCTTGGCGCCAATAGTTTTGCCAATTATCATTTGGTGTCACAAAACCATAAGGGAAGCTTGTTGAGTTGATATGGTATTTACCTTGTACACGAGAGCCCGTGTCGGGATCGGTTTGACCGCTTGTGTTATAAGCGATTGCTCCGCTTTCACCACTTGGGTCCTGATCGAGGTTAAATTCATACTCATAATAGGCAAATGCTTGAGCTAATGGGTCCATGCCGCTGTGACAACTTGAGCAGTTATTAATAAACAAACGACTATCACCACCAGGGCTTCGGCTCACATCCTGGCGAATACGGTCAGTTGAACGGGTATTGTCTTTAAGCGGTTCTAAATCGGTACATAAATGATTCATTAGGGTAAAGCGGAACATGGCGCGATTAGTGCCTAAATAAAAGAACTCTTTGGCCGCGGCGCGGCTGGTTAGCACGCCGGCGGTGGCTGACGAAGGTAAACCGTTGAGACTTGATTGCGTGGTGCGCTCAAGGCCATCTTTTAAATCAATAAATTGATCTTCTAATGCTTGGTAATGGGCATTATCATTACGGTTATAAGCAGGTAAATTTAAACTATTTTTGCCTACATACACCATATCCGCCTGTAAAATCTCTCTAAAATCAACATCATCTCTAACAGCCCCAATGACAGTGGCAGAATAGTCATTTAATGGCGCAAAAATATCTTGTTCAATATTGGTCCACGGCGTAGCAAATAACTTAAGTGTGGTTGAATAAAATGCTGGGGTTTCCATCGCCAGATAAGCGGCTTCTATTGGTTTGCCATCATCTAATAACGTCGCCATGCTCTGTAACGTCGCTTCTGAGGCAGCAACACCGGCAATACGGTCGTGTAATTGTTTTGCCTGCTCTAAACTCCCTGCTGCCGCATTCACAGACAACAAGCTCAACACGCCAATAGTCAATGCATTAACGACGTGTTTCAGCGGCATGATTGTTCTAAAATTAGATAATAAGCTCAAGCTTGTTATCGTACGAAGCCGATCCTTCATACTGTCTCCTTGTTCACACTTAACTGCCTTGCAGTAAACTGACGTTGCGGTGCCGCACTGCTTATTTGTTTTATCAACATTCTCTTTTAATGAGCAAATGTTGTTACCCTCACTTGGTTTGAGTGTTTTTTAAGCAGTGATGGTGGCGAATGGTGCTGATTAAATCATTCAACGGGCCATATTAAAAGTTTTTATTTTGTTAAATTTTTTGACACTCTCAGCCAATAACTTGGCGCCAAAAAAGTGCCTTGAACCGTCAAAAAAAAGTATTGGAACTATTTCACAAAAAGCCTTGAAACACTGAGCCTACAAGGCAATAATGTCAAGCCTAATCGGGATTGGCTAAAACTCTTACAATAATAATGATGGTTAAGGAAAACAAATGAGGCCGACCTCAGGCTATAACATAATGATGTTTACAGTTATTGCATTGTTACTAGGATGTAATACTGAAACAGCAATTAAAGATGAACAGCCTGATCCCGTGCTTGTGGAATATCCGGTGGCATATATTGAGCGCACTTTAGCCGCTGTCGATCAAACCCCAGCAGAATTTGACACTTTCAATCCAGCCCATTTTAATCCGGGCGCTCAGTTACTGATAAAACGTAATGCTTTCGCCGACTCACCAGCCACCAACTTAACGGCCAGTTTATTTGGTGAAGATAAGCTTATTGATATCCGTGATATCTCTGTGTCAGACGACGGCCAGCAATTGCTGATGGCCATTCGTGCGCCTGAAATTGACGATGCCGACGATGATGAGCAGCCCAAGTGGAATATTTGGCGTTATCGCGTTGCCGATGAAACCCTAGAACGCGTGATAACTAGCGATGTTACGGCTGAGCAAGGTGATGATTTAATGCCAAGCTTTTTGCCTGATGGCAGAATTATTTTTGCCTCAACTCGTCAGCGTTTATCGCGCGCCATTTTACTCGACGAAGGCAAACCGCAATACACGGCTTTAGATGAAAGCCGCGCCAATGAAACCTTCAATATCCATGTGATGGACCCAGACGGCAGTGGCATCAAACAGCTTACATTTAATTTAAGTCACGACTTTTATCCGCTAGTGCTACAAAGCGGTAAAATACTTTATAGCCGTTGGGACCGAATGGGCGCAGACCATGGGGTCAATTTGTACCGCATGAACCCAGATGGCAGCGAAAACGAACTGGTTTTTGGCTGGCATTCGCACCAACTGAGTGTCGATGGTCAAACTGAATCAATTGATTTTGTTAAACCGCAACAATTACCTAGCGGCGACATTTTGATGTTGCTCACCTCACAAGATGATAGCGTGATTCAAAAGCGTCCTGTGATGATTAACATTGATGACTATATTGATGCAGAGCAAGCCACTGCCACATCAGGTGCTCAGGACAATGCCATTACTGACGCCGTATTGTCTGACTTTCAATTTTCATTCTCAACAGCGTTATCCGAAACCGGTCGATTGAATCACCTGTTTCCGCTTCCCGACAGCAGCCAACGTTACTTAATGAGCTGGGATTTATGCCGGGTCGTGGTCAACGATGTTGTCCGTGCTTGCGGCCAGTTAACGGCTGAACAACTGGCCGATGAAAACCTGATTCAAGCTGAACCATTGTACGAACTCTGGTTACTTAATAATGCTAATAATACCCAACAATTAGTCGCGACAACGACCCAAGGTACTGTGCTAACAGAGTCGGTCGTGATACAACCTAGCGCGCAGCCTAAAAGCTTTATTGCCGATAAAGTGGTTGGTAATGAACTCGACTCACAACTCAGCCAGGAGCTAGCAGGCTCAATCCACATTCGCAGCGTGTATGACTTTGACGGCATTGACAGTACAACCAATAGTGGTGGGATAAGCCGTTTAAGTGACCCATCTCAAACGCCTGCGGCTAATTTACCTGCGCGTTTTTTACGCATTGTTCGCGGCGTGCCGATGCCACCTGATGAGGTGCGTGATATTCCCAACACTGATTTTGGCCGCAGTAATAACCAACTCATGCGCGAAATCATAGGTTATAGCCCTATTCAACCCGATGGCTCGGTGAAAATTAAAGTGCCAGCCAATGTGCCACTCGCCATCAGCGTATTAGATGCTAATGGCCAGCGTATCGGCGGTCGTCATCGTCAATGGATTACCTTAATTCCTGGTGAAACATTAGAGTGTGTCGGTTGCCATACCGCCAACAGTCAATTGCCTCACGGCCGACTAGATGCACAAACTGCCAGTATTAACTCAGGTGCGATTGGCGGCTCAGCCTACCCTAATGCCAGCAGTAATATTATTCCTGAGCAAGGGCAAACCATGGCCGAGGCCGATGAAATGGTCAATGGCCTTGCAGAATTAAATGCGGGTCTTTCCTATCTCGATATATGGACCAACCCAGTATTGTCTGCGGTCAATCCAAGCATTGATTACAACTACAGCAATTTAGCCACGCCAGCACCAAATGGCAGCCAATGTTTTGATAACTGGACCGCGTATTGCCGCATACAAATCAATTATGTCGAGCACATTCAACCTCTGTGGGATCTTGCAAGGCCTGTTGTCGACACAGCAACTCAAATGATCGTTGCCGATAACACTTGTACCCGTTGCCACAATATTGTCGATGCCGACGGCGCAGCTCAGGTGCCTGCAGGGCAATTGTCATTAGTCAGTTCAGCGTCTAGCGACGAGCCAGCCCATTTAACCTCATACCGCGAACTGCTGTTTAACGATGTTGAGCAAGAAGAAGTCGACGGCATTTTAATCGACAGGTTAATTGAAGTGCTCGATGCTGACGGCAACGTGGTGTATCAGGTCGACAGTAATGGCGAGCTTATTCTCGACGCAGATGGTAATCCTATTCCAGTGTTAACCACGGTCAATGTACCCGCCATTTTGTCGACTAACGGCGCTCGCTCAAGCAACACATTTTTTGAGGTGATGAACAACACCACTCACCAAAACATGTTGTCGGCAGATGAGCTCAAATTGCTCAACGAATGGCTAGACATTGGCGCTCAATATTACAACACGCCTTTTTACTCACAGGACTAACAAAGCAAGCGCCAACCCTCATCGTTGGCGCAATAGACTTTGCGATAGGGAATTATGCTGACTTATATACGCAACACCTGGCTGCTATTGGCACTTTTGTGCTTAAGCCCATTATTACAGGCTAACGACAACCCAAGTTTACGTATCGACGTACCTTTTGTTGAACTCAGATCTGGCCCGAGCGCGGGTTACCCTGTGGTATCGGTTATTGAAAAAAACGAGATGGTCAGCGTGTTACTTAAGCGCACGTCTTGGTTAAAAGTAAAAGATAAACGCGGTGTTGAAGGCTGGTTTCATCAAGATGATTTATTGGGCTTATCTCAAGACGGTCAAGCGATTAGCGCCATGCAAATCACTGAACAAGATGTCATAAACCGTCAATTCGACGTTGGGGTGATGTACGGCGACCTAGAAGGCGCTAACTTTTATAATTTATTTGCCGGTTATGCCTTTACTCCCGTCTTTAGCGCTGAGTTATCAGCGGGTAAAGCATTGGGTAGCATTTCAGACAGTGATGTATTTGAAGTGATGTTATTAAGTCACCCAATACCCGATTTACTTGTTGTGCCTTACATCGGCGTTGGCGCTGGGATCATTAATACCGAACCTCATAGTGTTTTAGCCGACACCGAATCACGTCGCAGCACGCTAATGAGCGCCGCTGCAGGCGTTAAATATCACCTTGCTCGTAACTTTATATTACGCGCCGAATACAAACTCTCGTTAGCCTTAACCGACCGAGATGAAAATGAAGAGATCCAAACATGGAAAATAGGATTCAGCGTATTTTTTTAATGCCGTTACTGACCGCCAGCACCTTGGCGTTTAGCGCATTAACCCCAAGCTCAGTTGCCTTTGCAGCAGATGACACACCAAACACTGTTAAAGCGGATGTAGAGCGCCGCGATGTGCTTGACGACCTGCTCGACACAGAAAATTTTGAAGTGGGTATTCAAGGCGGCATTTTGTCGATTGAAGACTTTGAGTCAAGCCCGTGGGTCAGCGCACATGTGGGTTATCACATCAGCGAACATTTTTATGTCAAAGCGCGTTACGCCCAGGCTAAAGCCGGTGAAACCAGTTTTGAAAAACTGGCCAATGCCGCGCCATTGTTAACTGACGACGAGCGTGAACTGACTTATTACGGTCTTAACATTGGCTATAACTTGTTACCTGGCGAAATATTTTTCAGTAAAGATACCGTTTTTAACAGTGTCTTTTCCGTTGAGTTAGGCGGCGGTAACACAGAATTTGCCGGTGACGAGCAATTTACCGTTAACTTAACCGCCAATTATCGCGTGTTTTTAACCGACTGGATAGCGTGGGATTTAAGCATGAGTGATTACCTGTTTAACACCGAGGTTACCGGCGAATCTAAAACCACCCATAACCTCAATTTTGCCACGGGTGTGTCGTTTTATTTTTAAGTGTTATTGATGCCAAATTAGTACACAAAAGAAAAACCCAAAAGGAAACTCAATGTTGTTCAGTCGATTTAGCGGTAAATGTCTTATTGCCTTAGGTGCATTGTTATTGTCGGTACAGATGTTGTCGATGCAAGCACACGCGCTCACTATTGGTGACGCGGCGCCCGACTTCACCTTAAAAAACCAGCAAGGCACTAACCTTAACTTAGCCGAACAGCGCGGTGAGATTATCTTAATCAACTTTTGGGCCTCCTGGTGCGGCCCTTGCCGTAAAGAGATGCCTGTGCTGCAAAAGTTACAAGACAAATATCAAGAGTTAGGCGTGCAAGTTTGGGGCGTCAACGTTGAGCAAGAAAACCAGGCCGGTAAAGATTTTCTTGCCGATCTTGATTTGAGCTTCTCAATCTTTTTTGACCAAACCAACTCCTTGTCTAAAACCTATCAGGTTGAAGCCATGCCCACCACAGTGATAATTGATCGTGATGGTAAGGTGCGTTTTGTGTTTCAAGGTTATCAAGACGGTTATGACAAAAAATACGCCGCGGCCATTAAACAGCTGATCAGAGAGTAAATCGATGATGACATTCACCTTATCACCTCGCCTCACCGCCTTATCGCTAAAGTGCATCGCACTGCTAAGCATTGTCGGCCTGAGCGGTTGTTCGAGCATGGGCATTGAGCCCTGGGTTAAACCCTACGAGCGTCAAAACCTGGCTGATCCAATTATGCGCATGAATCGTCACCCTAGTGCCAGCATGCATGTGGCGCACGTGCTTGAAGGCCGTGAATCAGCTCGTGGCGCTGAAGGCACCGGAGGAGGTGGTTGTGGTTGTAACTAATATACTCAATAAAAGCATCAAACTATTTGCGGCACTGTGCCTGAGCATTAGCGCCTTAACTGCGCAAGCCGCTGTGCTCGATCCGGACCGCGCCGATATGCTTTATCACAGCTACGAAGGTGGCGGAATGACCATTGATGGTCCGTCCGTCATGCTGCGAAAAAAAGCCTCAGAATCGGTCGCGATTACCGCCTACTATTATATGGACAGCATTTCATCCGCCTCTGTTGATGTGGTCAGCACCGCCAGTCCGTACACCGAAAAACGCCATGAAGGCCAGGTCGGGGTTGAATACCTGTACGACAAAACCTTAATGTCACTCAATTTACGCAAAAGCAATGAAGACGATTATTTAGCCCAATCTTTTAGCATTAATGTGTCGCAAGACACCTTTGGTGATTTAACCAATCTTAATTTGGGTTTATCTTACGGCGACAATGAGATTAAGCGTAATGGCGATGACATCTTTGAAGAACAAAGCGAGCAATATCGAATTCGCGCAGGCATTAATCAAATTTTAACCCGTAACCTCACAGCCAGTTTCAACGTTGAGGCCATTGCCGACAGTGGTTACTTAAATAATCCTTATCGCACCGTGCGTTATGTCGACAACAGCATTCCATCGGGTGTGGGGTATCAAGCCGAAGTCTATCCAGAAACCCGCAATTCGTTTGCGGCAAAATTATCGGCCAGTTACTTTTTACCTTACCGCGCTGCGCTGTTTTTTCACTACCGCCATTTTAACGACAGTTGGGAAATCACCGCCAGCGACGTTGAAGTAGGTTATCGTCATCCCATTGGTGACAGTTTAGAACTAGAGCTAAAAGTGCGTTATTACCAGCAAACTCAAGCTGAGTTTTACAGCGATTTATTCCCCTATCGTGACGCGCAAAATTATATGGCGCGCGACAAAGAGTTAAGTGACTTTAGCGACATAACCTATGGTTTAGGGATCACCTATATGCTGCCCGCGTCGTTGTCATTTGGCGATACCCGTTCAGAGGCATCCTTACAGTGGGATTATATCGACTTTCAGTACAATAATTTTAGGGACCCCACCGCAGACGGCGGAGTCGGTAGCGAACCTTTTTATGGCTTCTCTGCCAATGTGATCCGTGCCTTTGTTAGCGTGTACTTTTAATGTCTGTGTTTAACGTTATCGATAAAATATTGATCTTACAACGAAATTACCAAGGCCTTAACCCTATGACTACCGTGCGTAAATCTTGTGCATTTTTAACCCGCTTATTTGCTGTCACTGCACTGCTTACAGGCTTATTGTCTATACCAGTGCATGCTGAAGACGCTAATAAAGGCGCGCTGGCATCAGAGCTTGAAGACATTAAAAGCCAGGTGCTAAAGCTCAATCGCGATTTGTTTATTTTAGAAGAAGATTTACTGTTTCCGGCCAGCACTCAAATTGCGGTTTTTGTGTCAGTTGATGTAGGGCGTTTTCTTAAACTCGACAGTGTTGAGCTTAAAATTGACGACAATAATGTTAGCGGTTTTTTATATACCGAACGCCAACGTAAGGCCTTAGAACAAGGCGGCATTCAACGCATCTATTTGGGAAACATAAAAATGGGCCCGCACCTGCTTACCGCCATTTTTACCGGTAACGATGCAGAAGGTCGTACAGTACAACGCGCCATTACCCATAACTTCGATAAAACCGATGAAACCGTAATGATTGAGCTTAAAGTTGAAGACAGTGAATCAAGCTATCGCGCTGATATCAAAGTCGAACAGTGGGTGTTGTAAATCATAATGGTCGTTATCACTGCATTATTTAAGATTAGTCTTACTCAACTAAGCAATCAATTTGCACGAGGTTTAGCTTGTGTCGTTATGCTATCTGGCAGTTTGCTCATGTTCAATACAGCAGACGTACAGGCCGCAGAAACAGTAAGCCAATCAGCAAAAACCACAGATTTAGAAGACAAGTTTTATCGTCAAGCCTTGTACTTTTACTTCGCTGGTGATTATGGGTCTGCACTGAGGCAAATTAGTTTAAATCGTCAACGCCAAGGGGTTGATTCTGATCGCAGCCAACTGTTTGAGGCAGGCCTGCAGGTTGCGATTGGATTACACGACCAAGCAACACAAACCTTAACGCGTTTTGAGCAACGCCAAGCCAATGCGACGACCCATAACAGCAAAGCAAAATCGGCCACCTCCCCTGGAGAATTATTGCTAATTGCTTTACTGCAATTAACCGAGCAACAAATTGATCAAGGCGACGTTGAAACAGCTAAGCTGACCCTAGGCAGAATAACCACAGTATTGCCTGCCTATGTTGAGCAATATCATGTATTAAGCCAATTAGCTTATTGGCCCGACACGCCGCCGTTAACCGCCCAGGTACAGCAAAAAACCAATACAGAAGAAAACACTTTACCGACTAATTCATCTGCCGCTTACATTGCCTTAAACCAAGCGTTATTGCACATGGATCAACAACAATACAACGCAGCTCACCCCATATTAATTGAGCTTAAAGAACAGCAATGGCAGGCTCCTGAAGTTAACTTTTGGCAAAAACTGTTTAACCCTTTTGCACAGCCCGATATTTTTGACGCCAACGACGAGCTCAAACCTGAAGTGCAAGACGCCCTATTGCAACAGCAAGCAATTAACGACTACGCCAAATTACTACTGGCACAATTGTATGTAGCGAACCAACAATACGATTTAGCCTATAACGAATTAAGCGATTTTCCGCAGCAAAGTCCCTATGCCGAATCGGCATTGTTTTTGTTTGCTTATTCAGCCCAGCAGCAACAGCAATACGACATGTCATTTAAATTACTGGCGTTATTGCAACAACAATACCCCTATTCAAATTTAGCCTGGCAAGCCGCGTTGCTCAACGCCAAGCAAGTGAGCGAACAACAATCGTTAGCACAGGGCTTAACCTTGTATCAGCAAGCTGAGCAATTATATTTGCAAAAAATTGCTGAGATTAAACAATTCGGCGAGACCTTCAACGACAGCAAAAACATCATGGAGTTTGCCACTAAGGCTAACGATGAGCAAAACCCGTTATTAACACCAAAGTCAGATGTGCTAGCGCTTATCTTAACCCAGCGCTTTAACACCGACGCCCCTTGGCTTAAAAAAGCCTTACAAGATCCTTTGCTAACAAACGATTATCAAACCCTGCTTAGCCTTGAGTTACTCAGCGACAATGTCAACACTCAGCAAGCTAACAGCCAATGGCTTAAAGACACATTAACGTTAAACAGCCAGCGTCAAGCCAAGGTGATTGAACAACAAAAACAACTGGCTTATCACGATATGCTTCTAAGCTTAACAGCGCAAAAACAACGTATAGCGGAAGTGATCGCCCAGGCGGAAGTTGAACAAAACCCGCAGGTATTTGCCGATCCAAATCAACAACAGTGGTTAACACGGATCGACGCTAGCCAAACAACGCTTAATACATTGTCAAAACAACGCAATACAGATGATGAACAGCAACGACTTGATAGAGTAAAAGGCGTGTTGCAATGGCAGTTACAAGGCTCATTCCCACAGCGACTTTGGCAGCATAAGCAAAGCCTCAAACAATTAACTGAACAACTCGAATTACTTGAGCTGCAAGCTAGTCGGTTTAGTGACTTATCCACTAATAAACGTTTGTTGTCTGACTTTGACGTGCGCCAACAGCAAACACAAACCGACATCAACAAAATGACCTTTAATATCGAAGCGTTGAATCTCAAAACCAGCCGAGAAATCCGCGGCAAGATCAGTATATTTACCCAGCAACAGCAATATACTTTACAACAACTGCTTCTCACCACCCGCCATCAAATGGCCAATGTATTAGAGCAAATGTCGCAAGCTGACCGAGCACCAATAAATCCATCGTCTGCGGTTGATACAGCTTCACAAGGAGCGCACTAATGTCTGCCTCATCTAATGTATCAAGCGCACTCATTGTGATGAGTGGCATGCTGTTGTCGGGTTGCTTTAGCAGTGGTCAATCAGATTATACCCAGCAAGCTAAACGGGCCAGCTTGAGCGATTTAGCCAATAAAAGCACTAGCAAAAAAGTCGCCGCCGTTGAAATGAGTCAACAGCAACGAAGTGCCGCTTTGGCTGGGATTTATCAACAATTATTGACCTTAGAGCCCGATCCAGAAGTGCGTACTCATGTGGAATATCGCCTGGCGCAAATTAACACCGAATCCTTTGAAGCCCAATCTTATGCAGACTTAGATGATGAGCTAACGGATCCATCGCAAGCTGACAGCCAAGTATTGGCCCAACTGAGCCAAAACGATGCGGCATTACAGCAATTAATTGAGCAATACCAACAGCTATTACAGCGTTATCCGCAACGAGCAGAAAACGAGCACATTCAATATCAGTTAGCTAAAGCGCTGGATTTACAAGGTAAATTAGACGCCAGTTTGGCACAGGTTGAGTCGCTATTGCGCCAATACCCACAAACAGAGTATTTGGCCGAGCTCAACTTTAGGCGCGGTGAGATTTATTACAATTTACAAAATTACTCAGCGGCCATTCAAGCCTACAAACAGGTCTTAACCGCCAGTAGTAATCAAAAATACCAGCTTAATAGCCTGTACATGCTTGGTTGGTCTGAATTTAAGCTCAACCGACTTGCCAATGCCGATAACGCGTTTTTACAAGTGTTTGAAGCACTGGTTGCTAGCCAACAAAACAACCCCGATATAGCTAGATTAACGGCTGATAATTTTGCCTTTGAAAAACTGGGTAGCCGCGCGCAAAACTTAGCTATCGATACCCAAAGAGTGCTGAGTATTTCATTAAGCCAACAACTGCAATCTCAGTCATTAGTCACTTTGGTTAAAGACAATCAGTCACTGCCTTATATTGATTTATACCAGCATGTATTATTTGCTAATTTGGCCACTTTTTTGCTCAACAAAAAGCTCGACTACGATGCGGAGCTAACTTACCAGGCTTATATCGACTTTGCCCCTAATCATATTTGGGCGGCGCGATTTTCGCTGGACTTGCTTGACCTTTATCAGCGTCAAGGCAAATTTGCCGCCATGCATAAGCTCAAAAATGATTATGTAAACCAATATGGCTTAAACAGCGCATTTTGGCTAAATGCTTCAACAGCTCATCAAGGTGAATTATTACCTAATTTACTGAGTTTTAGTGATGAGCACAGCCGCCGTTTATATGCCGAGGCTCAAACTCAGAAAGGCAATACTCGTATCAGTGCCTTTGCGCAAGCGGCCACTGCGTTAAACACCTATTTACAACTGGCCCAATTGCCTCAAGCTAAGCCATTACTCAGCAAAGACATTATTCATGACCAATACTTATTTGCCGACGCTAACTTTGAGGCCGAGCAATATCAAGCCGCGCTAGACAGCTACTACAGCATTGCATATAGCTCAACACCCGCTGAGGCATCAACAGCCTTAAGCCAAATCCAGCAACAATCGGCCTACGCAACTACGGTGACTATCCGTGAGCTAATAACAAAGAACAGCCAACGCAGTCCAAGTGATCTCACGCCACTATTGACCAAGCGGAATCAATTAGATAAACAATTTATCAATCAATACCCACAAGATGAACGCGCCTTGCAATTGGCCAGTAATGCCGCGCAATATTCATTTGATAACCAAGATTTCGGCGAGTTGGCATACTTTACTGATTTTGTCCTACAAGCTCATGGCATTGCACCACTGACTGCAAGCTCTAGCGCAGCACAAACGGCCATTCCCTTGCCAGACTCAGCCCGTAAACAAGTGCAGTTTGTCAGCCAACTTTATGCCAACAGCCTGTACCAACAAGCGCAATATGTTCAAGCAGAAGACGGCTATGTTCTAGCGTTGCAATACACAGATAGCGGCAGCAGTGCCTGGACAGAAATGCGTAACTTACTCGCATCAAGTATTTACTTCCAGGCGCAAGCCGTTAAACAAACCGAGCCTCAATTAGCGGTTAGCCAATTATTACGCGTCGCGCAAGTGGTACCAGAATCAAAATATGCGATGAACGCCGAACTCGACGCCGCGAATTTATTGCTTGAACAACAACGCTGGCAAGAAGCAGTAGACGTATTAAAGCCATTTCAAAGCCAACATCCAAACCATGAGTTTAGTGCGGTCATTCCAGCAAAGTTAGCTCAATCTTATGAAGCATTAGCGCAGTGGGATTTAGCCGCAGAGCAGTTATTAATTATTGTGGCTAACGAGCAACCGGGAGCATTAAAGCGTGAGGCACAATACACCGCTGCTGAATATTATTTAAAAGCGGGCGATCGCGGTAACGCTCTTACCACCTTTAGACACTATGCAAAAACCTACCCGCAACCGTTTGATGTGGCTCAAGAAGTACGCTTTAAAATGAGCGAGTTCTATCGCCAAAGTGGTGAAGCCAATAAACAATATTATTGGTTTAGGCAAATACTCAGCTTTGATCGCCAGCAACTGCAAAGTGATGCAAACGCCATTCAAGCACGCCAGGTCGAGCTAGCCTCAATTGCTGCATTTGCCCTAGGCGAAGCTGAGCAACGCAGTTTTGCGGCGATTAAGCTCAATGCGCCACTGCAAAAAAGCTTAAAAAGCAAACAAGACGCCATGAAAAAAGCCATTGGTTATTATCAACAAGTGCTCGACTTTCAATTAGCTAAATATGTGCCGCATGCTACTTATAATTTGGCAGAAATGTATCGTCAACTGGCAAGCGACATGATGAATTCTCAACGTCCGAGTGATTTAGATGAGTTAGCTTTAGAAGAATATGAGATTTTACTTGAAGAGCTTGCTTACCCATTTGAAGAAAAAGCCATCGACATTCACATCAGTAACACCCAGCGAGCATGGGAAGACATTGTGGATCAATGGATAGACCAGAGCTTTCTGCGTCTAGCAGAGATGTCACCTGCCCTGTACCAAAAAACAGAATTAACACACGAGGTTATCGATGCGATTCATTAATTCATTATCAATCTCATCACGCATGCAAAACGCATTACTTGGGTTGTTCAGTGTGGTTTTATTAGCAAGTTGCAGCTCCGCGCCAAACAGCAATAATTCGAGTACTCAAACACGCTCTGAACCTTCTGTGAATGCGGCGGATAAAGACATCGTCGATTTAGTCAATTTGGATAGCAAAGGTGCTAATAACAGCCTAAGTGATATTGCTGGTAGCACAGATACACGCAATGCCTACCTAGAGCAAGCGCCGCAACGCTTAGCCGAAGTACCCATAGCGGTATTAGCACAATACCAACAAGCCATTAATGCCATGAAAAACCAGCAATGGCAAAGCGCCAATAGCCTGTTTGACGATGTCATCGCAGCCCAACCGCAGTTGTCGGGTGCTTATGTCAACAAAGCCCTTATCGCCATTAATCAACAAGCGTTTGCTCAAGCTGATACTTTGTTAGATCAGGCGATTAAAGCCAACAGTAATAATCCATACGCGTACCAAATTAAGGCCAACCTTGCCAGAAAAAATGGCCAATACGCTCAAGCTGAGCAAGGTTATATCAGCGCATTAACACTGTGGCCTCAATATCCACAAGCTCAACTCAATTTAGCGATTTTATTAGAGCTTTATCGCGGTAAATTATTACAAGCAAGGCAATTTTATTTGGCTTATTTAGCCAATCAACCAGACGATGAACAGGCAAAACGCTGGCTTGCTGGCGTCGAAATTAAAATTAAACGTGCAGGGTTAACCCTACCCGGTAACACCAACGGAGCAGGCTAAGATGAACACAATAAAAGTGCTGCAACGATTACCTTTGATGTTCATTTTGGGGGCTATGGCGATTCAATCTAGCTCAGCCAATGAGGTCGACACAAACAACATAACGCCTGCGGATAGTCCATCAAAAACGACGAGCTCAGCGGCTGCGAATAACAAACCTGTGGTGATCCAAAGCCAGGTGACGGGCTCTCAAGAACAGCCTAAAGTGCTGTACATTATGCCGTGGCAAGGAATAACCAATCCAATAGATATTAATAACAAAGATATGCGGCTCACCCTGCCTCAATTTAAACCCATTAACCCCAAAGCATTTAGGCAACAGGTGAGAGACTTTGCCAATAGCAGCAAAAACAGTGAGAAATAAATAGACAGCCCTGAGTCACCACGCATTACATTAAAAACAGAATCATCAGCAAACAAAATAACTGAGCTCATGAAGCCATCAATGCCATGAGCTCAAACAACAAAAATAGAAGGAACATCACATGAGTTTTACCGACCATATCATTGCGTTTTTACAAAATGGCGGCCCATTTATCTACCCTATCGCGTTAGTGTTAGTGGTCGGTTTGGCCATTACCATTGAACGCTGGTTATATTTAAGCTCAGCGCATCGCACTAACCAAAAAGCATTTTCGTTGATAAAAAATGCCCTCAAAACAGGCGACGTTAATACCATTAGTCAACATGCACAAAACCATAAAGCACCAGTGTTTGACGTATTACAGTCAGGTATTGCGCGTATCTCAAGTGCTAGCCGCCGTGAAGATGTTGAATACGCCATGGAAGAAACCGTGATGGAATACATGCTGCGCCTTGAAAAACGCACGCCATTTATTGCCACACTGGCGAATATCGCAACGTTACTCGGTTTGTTAGGTACCATTATGGGTCTGATTGCGGCGTTCTCTGCCGTTGCCAGCGCCGACCCTGCTGAAAAAGCGAACTTATTGTCATCGAGTATTTCGGTGGCGATGAACACCACCGCATTTGGTTTGATCACCGCTATCCCACTGATTTTATTTCACTCGAGCCTACAAACTAAAACGGCCACCATTGTCGACTCAATTGAAATGGCAGGCATCAAATTGCTTAATTCGTTGTCATTTAACCAGCAAACGGATAACAACCGAGGCTAATGAGTATGAGACGCCACCGTCGCCCAAATACCCAAGATGCAGAACTGGATATCACCTCATTTATGAACTTAATGATCGTGTTAGTACCCGTGTTACTGCTGAGTTTGGTGTTCTCACAAGTGCGCATTCTTAACTTACAGCTACCGGTATTGTCAGAAGCTGAACAAGCACAAGATGAACTAGAACCCAAAATACTCGAATTAGTGATTACCCCACACCGCTTAACCCTTAACTATCCGGCGGGTATGGCACTTAAACAATTTGACATAACAGAGACCGGCTACGACTTCGCAGCACTGTCGGTTTACCTGCAAGATTTAAAGCTGACATTTCAGCAACAAGGTATTGAGAAAAACGACATCGTACTACTGCTCGACCCAGCAATAGACTATCAAACCATCGTGTCGGCCATGGACACAGTGCGATCGTTTAAAGCCGTAGTTGCAGCTAATTTGGTTGATGCTGAGTTATTTCCAATGATCTCGCTTGGTGATGCTCCGGCTGTTAGTGACTCAGGGGCACAGGCCACTATTGGACAACCAATAGGAGCTAAGCAATGATGAAGCAATCGGCCAGAAGCCGCAGATTAGTTAAACATCACAAACGCCTAAAAGCAGGTAGTAAGCTTAACCTTGTCGCGTTAATGGACATTTTCACGATTTTGGTGTTTTTCTTAATTGTGAATCAGTCTGAAGTGCGCGTATTGCAAAATATCGAAAAGCTCACCTTGCCCGTATCTGTAGCTGAAACCCTGCCCGTTGAAAACCTTGTTATCACTGTCATCGCAGACACAGTGTTAGTGCAAGAGCGCGCAATTTGGCAAAAAAGTGCTGAAGGACAAGGATTAACTGAGCAAGAAAACCCTGAGTTTATTAACTCCTTAACCACTGAGCTGACCTATCAAGCCAGTAAACGCACCGAGCTGAGTGAAACCGAACAACAAAACGGCCGCGCGGTCACCATTATTGGCGATGCAGCAACACCTTATGTGGTGTTAAAGCAAATAATGGCAGCCTGTGCAGCAACCGGTTATCGTGATATTTCGCTAGCGGTTGAACAACAGGCTAAACAAGCCGATGGGGAGAGCTAACATGACTACAGCTACCCTTGGAACCGCTCAATTTAATCAGCACACCAGTAATAGCTTTAATGATTTAGGCGACTTATTTAAGCCCAGCAAACAAGACAAACTGTTTAAACAGATCTTGTGGCTATTGCTGCTGGTTTATTTGGTGTTTGCCGTTGTAGTGCCAATGCTTGAACAAGTTGAACAGCCACGTGAAGTAAAAGAGCAAGTGCCGCCACAACTGGCGAAAATCATCTTACAAGAAAAGCAGCTACCGCCACCGGTTAAACCTGAAGTGAAGCCACCAGAGCCGGAGCCTCTGCCTGATCCAGAACCGGCTCCGCCAGAAGAAAAGGTAGTCGAGAAACCGGTAGAACCCGTGGTAAAACCTCAAGTTGTGCAGCCCACAACCCGTGAGGCAGCCAAAGAAAAAGCCAGCGCATCAGGCTTAGCCGCCATGAAAGATGAGCTATTTTCAATGCGCGAAGCTTTTGATGTTACCCCAACGGCGCAGCGTAAGCTTGACCAAACCACCAGCCAAGAAGTCAAAGTAAAACGTGACCTATTAGCTGGGGCGGCCAATAAGCAAACCGACAGTTTGGCAAAGTCAGCTATTACCCAAACGATATCATCAGGGGCACTTAGCGGTAACGAAACTCAACAAATTCGTCTCGCTAAAGAGGAAGTGTTAGCCAGTCAGGGCGCCGCAACAGAGAAAGCCAGCCAGACCAGTCAAGGTGGGCAACGTTCTGAGGCGGCATTGAGGCGCACATTAGAAGCGAATAAATCTCGGCTTTATTCACTCTACAACCGCGCCTTAAGAAAAGATCCGTTCTTAAAAGGCAAAGTGATGTTTGAAATTGTCATTCAACCCAATGGCAGTATCAGCAAGGTGACCATTAAATCTAGCGAGCTAAATGACGCTAAACTAGAGCGCCAGTTAACCTTGGTATTACGTTCAATCACTTTCCCAGCTGAAAGTGTTGCGGTAATGACCACCATTTGGGCCATCGACTTCTTCCCAAGTTAAGCAGCGTTACCCGCTGACTTTAGACAATAAAAAAGCAGGTGATGACAGACTCATTACCTGCTTTTTTTATCTGTGATGTTTTTTTAGACATTACCAATGCCTCATACATTATACCAATTCCATTAATTATGTGACCAATCAGAGACACTCAGATTGTTCAGTTTGAGGCGCATTGTTGAAATAATGGTTATTCCCTTCTAAGGCAATGCAACAAAGAAATGGACAGTCTGAGTGCCTCCTGCAAGGCGGGTTTCTGTGCCTTCTATGCTGCTTAATAGCATTTTGACGTAGAACAACTATGCCTACAATTCTATTACTTGCCTAGAAGACACAGAACTCCCGCTGAATGACCAGATAATTAATGGAATTGGTATTAATACCGACTAAATACCCTCGGCATACATAAACATCACCATCAACATCAACATCGCTTTAGGCACTCATTCATGTTGGTATGCTAATGGCTGCTTGAGAGCGGTCTATTATCGCGAAATTAAACAATTTATTTACATGGTTCACGCTTTTTAGTCTCGGGTGATTGTATCGAGGTGAAACCTCAGGTAATCTGCTTGTTCTTAATACGCATAAATGGATATTTGAGCTAACTTGAGTGAGTCTAGCGAGCGAACGTCCCAATAATGATTTGGAACCCCTGTCTAGATGACAAAAAAGGTAAATTCACATCCAGAACCCAACTCTCTTGAGGTTCGGCCACGTCCAAAAACGGTTAACCACCGTAATGCGACGACCACGCCAGAGATGCGTCAATTTATTCAACAATCCGATTATAGCGTCAGTCAACTCTCTAAAATTCTAAATATCAGCGAAGCCACTGTGCGCAAATGGCGTAAGCGTGACTCAATCGATAACACCCCAAATACTCCGCATAAACTCAATACCACGTTGTCACCTATGGAAGAGTACGTGATGTTAGGGCTGCGTTATCAATTAAAAATGCCATTAGACAGATTGTTAACCGTCACGCAAAAGTTTATTAATCCTAATGTGTCTCGCTCAGGCCTAGCACGCTGTTTAAAGCGTTTTGGGGTATCAAAACTCGATGACTTTGATAGCCCTTTTGTGCCAGAAAAATTCTTCAATCAGCTCCCTATCACCCAGGGTGCCAATATTCAAACGTATACCGTAAACCCTCAGACTTTAGCTGACACCTTGGCACTACCGAGTCCAGATCATGACAACGTAGTACAGGTGGTGTCCTTGAGCATCCCCCCGCAACTCACAGAACAACAAGCCTATTCTGTTCTATTAGGGGTCGATTTTAAATCTGACTGGGTTTACCTAGATATTTATCAAGACAGCCATACCCAGGCGAGTAATCGCTACATGGCTTATGTGCTAAAGCACGGACCGTTTTATCTACGAAAATTATTAGTACGTAACTATCACACTTTTCTTGCTCGTTTTCCTGGAGCAAGTCAATCAGCCGCGAATGCAGCTGCATCCCAACACCAGATAACTGAACCTCAGTTGTCCAACGGAGACTCATATGAGCCAATCCAGTAATATTGACAAGCGTTTAAATAAACGCTTAAAAGACATGCCCGTCGCCATTGTCGGCATGGCGAGCATCTTTGCCAATTCACGTTATCTGAATAAATTTTGGGATTTAATCAGCGAAAAAATTGACGCGATTGTGGATATTCCAGACACCCATTGGAATGTAGATGACTATTACCATGCCGATAAGTCTGCGCCAGATAAAAGCTACTGTAAACGAGGCGGTTTTTTACCTGAAGTCGATTTCAATCCAATGGAATTTGGCCTGCCACCTAACATCTTAGAATTAACCGACACCTCACAGCTATTGTCATTAGTGGTTGCCAAAGAAGTGTTAGCCGACGCTGGTGTCGATGCGCAATACGATACAGACCGTATTGGTATTACGTTGGGCGTGGGCGGCGGACAAAAAATCAATCACAGCTTAAGTGGTCGCTTACAATACCCTGTACTCAAAAAAGTATTCAAAAACAGTGGTATTAGTGACGCAGATAGCGAAATGCTGATTAAGAAGTTTCAAGACCAATACATCCACTGGGAAGAAAATTCGTTCCCAGGGTCGCTCGGTAACGTGATTGCTGGCCGTATTGCTAACCGTTTTGACTTAGGCGGCATGAACTGTGTGGTCGATGCGGCTTGTGCTGGCTCATTAGCGGCAATGCGCATGGCCATTACCGAACTGGTTGAAGGTCGCAGTGACATGATGATCACTGGCGGCGTGTGTACCGACAACTCACCGTCGATGTACATGAGCTTCTCAAAAACTCCAGCGTTTACCACCAATGAAACCATTCAACCGTTCGATATCGATTCAAAAGGCATGATGATTGGTGAAGGTATTGGCATGGTCGCGATTAAGCGCCTTGAAGATGCTGAGCGTGATGGCGACAAAATTTATGCAGTCATTAAAGGTATTGGTGCCTCATCAGACGGTAAGTTTAAGAGTATTTATGCGCCCCGCCCTGAAGGCCAGGCTAAAGCACTTAAACGCGCTTATGATGATGCCGGTTTTGCCCCACATACAGTCGGACTCATTGAAGCACACGGTACAGGTACCGCTGCGGGTGATGTTGCCGAATTTAATGGCTTAAAATCGGTATTTGCTGAAGACAACGACAACCTCCAGCAAATCGCCCTGGGCTCAGTTAAATCTCAGGTGGGTCACACCAAATCAACCGCAGGGACGGCTGGCTTAATTAAAGCGGCATTAGCATTGCACCACAAAGTCTTGCCACCAACGATTAACGTGAGTGAGCCACATCCTAAACTGGGTATCGATGATTCACCATTTTATCTCAACACCGAAACTCGCCCATGGTTGCCTCGCCCTGACGACACACCGCGCCGCGCCGGAATTAGCTCGTTTGGTTTTGGCGGCACTAACTTCCACATCGTGTTGGAAGAGTATCGTCAAGATCACGCCCGCAATGACAAATATCGTCAACGCGCGGTACCACAAAGCCTGTTAATTCATGCTGATAACAAAGCCGCTTTGCAAAGTAAACTGGCTGCGCTGCAAACTGAAATCAACGCCATTGATATTAGCCAAGCCAATACTCAAGAGCTGGCACTAAACGAGCTTGGACAGCGTTTTGCTATATCTGACATTGCGCCAACAGCCGCGCGTTTAGGGTTAGTCGTTGCCTCCATTGCAGACTTAAGCACGCAGTTAACACAAGCATTGGCGCAGTTAAGTAGCAACACAGCTCTACAGTGGCAATTGCCGTCTGGCACAAGCTATCGTAGCGCCAGTTTAGTGCACAAAGGCGCTAAGCCCAAAGTGGCGGCACTGTTTGCGGGTCAAGGCGCACAATACGTCAACATGGCCACCGAGCTTGCGTGTTTCTACCCTGAAATGCGCCAACAAGTCATGCTTGCAGATAAAGTATTTGCTAAACACAAGCAAACACCATTGTCGCAAATTATGTACCCTATTCCGGTGTTTTCGGCCGATGGTATTGCTGCGCAACAAGCCGCCTTAACCAACACTGCCTATGCACAAAGCGCCATTGGTGCTGTCAGCATGGGTCAATACGCACTCTTCACTCAAGCTGGTTTTAACCCAGACATGGTCGCAGGCCACAGTTTTGGTGAACTGTCAGCCTTATGTGCCGCAGGAGTTATCAGCCAGGATGATTATTATCAATTAGCCTTTGCCCGTGGCCAAGCCATGGCAGCGACGCCAGCCGATCAAGACCCAGGCGCCATGTACGCTATTATTGTTCCGCCGCAATCAGCAGAACAAGGAGTAAGCCAATTAGAAAAATGCATCAGTGCATTTGACGGGGTAAAAGTGGCTAACTACAACGCGCCAACGCAATTAGTCATCGCGGGTCCTACTGATGCTTGTGCTAATGCAGCTAAAGCCATTACTGCAGAGTTAGGCTTTAAAGCGATTGCCTTGCCAGTGTCTGGTGCATTCCATACCCCGTTAGTCGCCCACGCGCAAAAGCCATTTGCTAAAGCCATTAGCAAGGTTAAGTTTGCTAAGCCTAAAGTGGCGTTATATGCCAATGGCACAGGTCAACTTCACCCAAGCGATGGCAAAGCGATTCAAGCGGCCTTTAGCGAACATATGCTGCAATCGGTACGTTTTAGTGAGCAACTCGTTGCCATGTACGATGCCGGTGCACGTGTATTTGTTGAATTTGGACCTAAAAACATTTTACAAAAACTGGTTGAGGCGACATTAGGCAACAAGTCAGAAGCGGTCACTGTTGTCAGCCTAAATCCTAACCCTAAAGGCAGCAGTGATACACAGTTGCGTCAAGCGGCAACGCAATTAGCGGTATTAGGTGTGGCATTAACTGAGGTTGACCCTTATCAAGCACCAATAGCTGAACTTGCAAAAGTGTCTCCAATGAACGTTAAGCTCACCGCAAGCAACTACATCAGCCCAAGCACACAAGCCAAAATGAACAAGTCATTGCAAAACGGCGAAGTCACCAGCAAGACAGTGGAAGTGCCTGTCGAGAAGATTGTGGAAAAAATAGTGGAAAAACAAGTGATCAAAACCGAATACGTTGAAGTGGCCAGTGCACCTACAGCATCAGCTCAAGCGCCTCTTACACAAACGAATGCACCGCTAGCACACGCTAGCCAAACAACAGCTCAAGCACCAGTACACGCCAATGCCGCTGTTAACAATGACAGCTTAAGTGCATTTTTTGCCGCTCAGCAGCAAACGGCAACATTACATCAGCAGTTTTTAGCAATTCCTCAGCAGTATGGCGATACCTTTAATCATTTGATGACAGCACAAGCGCAAATGGCATCATCAGGGGTTGCTATCCCAGAAAGCTTGCAACGCTCAATGGAACTATTCCACCAGCATCAAGCGCAAACACTGCAAAGCCACACACAATTTTTAACCTTACAAGCACAAACTAGCCAGGCTGCATTGGCCATGCTGCAAGGTCAAGCACCAAATGCTTCAGTGGGCACGTTTGCCAATACCGCGGCCGTACCACAACACGTTGCTCAAGCTTCGGTGCCAGTAACACAACCTATAGTAACGCCAGTGATAGCCCAAACTCCTGCAGCACCAGCGGTTGTATCATCACGTCCTCAGGCTCAAGCTGCTCAACCGTCTGTCACGCCACAAGCGGTCACTCAATCAGCTGTATCGATACCTGCACCGGCAGCAGTTGCAAGTGCTTCTACAGGATTGTCAGCAGATAAAGTTCAACAGACTATGATGACTGTGGTTGCCGACAAAACCGGCTACCCTACTGAAATGCTTGAACTTGGCATGGATATGGAAGCCGATTTAGGCATCGACTCCATCAAGCGTGTTGAAATTTTAGGTACCGTACAAGATGAGTTACCAGGCTTACCAGAGCTCAGCCCTGAAGATTTAGCCGAGTGTCGCACCCTAGGTGAGATTGTTAATTACATGCAATCTAAATTATCAGCCTCGCCAGCTGCTGTATCAACGCCACTGGCTAGCGCACCCGCTACGCAAGTATCAGCAGCACCAACGTCAGGCTTAAGTGCAGATACTGTACTGAGCACTATGTTAACTGTGGTTGCCGACAAAACCGGTTACCCAACTGAAATGCTTGAACTTGGCATGGACATGGAAGCCGATTTAGGCATCGACTCCATCAAGCGCGTAGAGATTTTAGGTACAGTGCAAGATGAGCTACCAGGCTTGCCAGAACTCAACCCTGAAGACTTAGCGGAATGCCGTACTTTGGGCGAGATTGTTGATTACATGCAATCTAAGCTGTCAGCGGTTCCAGTGGCTGCACAAGTTCAAGCGCAAACGGTGCCAACATCTCCTGCTCAAGCATCAGCGCCAGCATCAAGCTTAAGCGCGGAAAAAGTGTTGACCACCATGATGTCAGTGGTTGCAGATAAAACCGGTTATCCAACTGAAATGCTTGAACTTGGCATGGACATGGAAGCCGATTTAGGTATCGACTCCATCAAGCGCGTCGAGATTTTAGGCACAGTGCAAGATGAGCTACCAGGCTTACCAGAACTCAATCCTGAAGATTTAGCAGAGTGCCGCACCCTAGGCGAGATTGTTGACTATATGCAATCTAAGCTAGCGCCAGTGGCTGCACAAGTTCAAGCGCAAACGGTAACAACATCTCCTGCTCCAGCATCAAGCTTAAGTGCAGAAACCGTACTCACGACCATGATGTCAGTGGTTGCCGATAAAACCGGTTACCCAGCAGAAATGCTTGAACTGACCATGGACATGGAAGCCGATTTAGGTATCGATTCAATCAAGCGCGTCGAGATTTTAGGCACGGTGCAAGATGAGCTACCAGGCTTACCAGAACTCAATCCAGAAGATTTAGCAGAGTGTCGCACCTTAGGCGAGATTGTTGACTATATGCAATCTAAGCTGTCAGCTACTCCAGTGGCTGCACAAGTTCAAGCGCAAACATCAGCGCCAGCATCAGGCTTAAGCGCGGAAATCGTGCTCACTACCATGATGGCTGTTGTAGCCGATAAAACCGGTTACCCAGCAGAAATGCTTGAGTTGACCATGGACATGGAAGCCGATTTAGGGATTGACTCAATCAAGCGTGTGGAGATTTTAGGTACCGTACAGGATGAGTTAGCCGATTTACCTGATCTGAACCCAGAAGACTT
This sequence comes from Shewanella sp. MF05913, assembly GCF_059758095.1. NCBI lineage: Bacteria > Pseudomonadati > Pseudomonadota > Gammaproteobacteria > Alteromonadales > Shewanellaceae > Shewanella > Shewanella sp. MF05913. The sequence goes on along the minus strand of NZ_JCAYNT010000011.1, from coordinate 80,707 downwards.
AGCCGAATGTCGTACATTGGGCGAAATCGTCAGCTATATGCAAGCAACCCTAGGCGCGCTAAATTCAACCGCAGCAGCCATGGCAGAGCAAAACATAACAGCTAAGCCAACACTTGATAGCTCTGACTTACCGCCACACAGCGGGGTAGCGCTAAAAAAGTTGCCAGCGGCGGATAAACTAGAAGCATGTTATTCAACAGACAGCTGCATTGTCATCACAGATGACGGTCATAATGCCGGTGTACTTGCTGAAAAACTGAATGCTAAAGGATTAACCGTCGCCGTTATTCGTAACCCAGAAACCATCAGCACCGCTCACTCGCCTTTAAGCAGCGACATCAGCAGCTATGCCTTAACCAGCATTGATGATGCAGCCATTGCCAAGGTGTTAAGTGAGATTAGCGCTAAACACCCTATTGCCGGTTTTGTGCACTTACAACCGCAGTTTAACGCTGACAGCAAAAAACTGGTCAGTTGCAATGAGGCAGCAAAAGCCGCTGTTGATAACGCCTTTTTATGGGCAAAACATCTGCATGCTGAATTTGCAAAAACACTGCAATCACGCTTAAGTTACTTTACCGTAAGCCGTATCGATGGTGGCTTTGGCTACCTTGATAGTGCAGCGCTCAGTAAAGCAGAGCTTAACCAGGCAGCACTGTCTGGGCTCACCAAAACTTTAAGCCATGAATGGCCAAATGTGTTCTGCCGCGCGCTTGATATCGCCAATGATATTGATGCCAAAACGTTTGCCAATGCCATTATTGCTGAACTGTTTGATGTTAATGGTGCAGCGCCAAGTGCTAAACGCATTACCGAAATCGGCATTAGCCAACAAGGTCGCGTAACGTTAACCGCAGCGAGCCAACCTAACACCAGTGCAAGCTATCCTGCTGCCCAACTGACACAGCAAGACAATGTGTTAGTGACTGGCGGCGCTAAGGGTGTGACCTTTGAATGTGCGTTAACACTGGCCAAACAGTGCCAATCGCATTTTGTATTAGCCGGTCGCAGTCAACACCTAGGCAATGACATGCCAGCCTGGGCTCAAGGTAAACAAGCCTCTGAGCTTAAAGCCGCAGCCATTGGTTACATTCAATCGCAAGGCGCTAAACCCACACCAAAGCAAATTGATGCGTTAGTGTGGCCTGTACAAAGTAGCTTAGAGATTGACCGTGCCCTCGCCGCCTTTACCAAGGTAGGCGCCAGCGCGCAATATGTTGCTATGGATGTCAGCAATGCTAAAGGCGTTATCGACGCACTGGCAGAGTTAACCGATGCTAACGGTAAAAAGTTAGTCATCAATGGTGTCATCCATGGCGCTGGAGTATTAGCGGATAAGCATATCCAAGACAAAACATTAGATGAATTGAACCGCGTATACAGCACCAAGGTGACTGGTGTGGCAAGCATTATTAATGCGCTTGAACCACAACAAATCAAATTGGTTGCCATGTTCTCGTCGGCGGCTGGGTTTTATGGCAACACAGGTCAAAGCGACTATGCGATGTCGAATGAAATCCTTAATAAAACCGCATTAAAATTGGCTGTGCAATTGCCACAAGCCAAAGTCATGAGCTTTAACTGGGGCCCATGGGACGGCGGCATGGTGAGTTCTGCGTTGAAAAAAATGTTCGTAGAACGTGGCGTGTACGTAATCCCGCTTGAGTCCGGAGCCAATTTATTTGCTCATAGCTTACTCAGCACGCAAGGCGTGCAAATGTTGATTGGTTCAGACATGCAAGGCTCAGCCACACAGGATGCAACTGCAAAAAAGCCTAATGCGAACACTTTGCCGCACGCAGAGGGTTCGCTGACGTTTTCTGCTCCATATTGGGCTGCAGACACCCAAACCATTACGGTGACACGGGTACTGCAACCTAATGAGCTTGCATTTGTAAACGATCACCGCATTGCCGGCAACCCAGTGTTGCCGACCGTGTGTGCTATCCAGTGGATGCGCGAAACTGCACAAACCTTATGCCATGTGCCTGTGAGTATTGCTGACTATAAATTGCTTAAAGGGGTTATTTTTGACACCGACCAGGCACATTTACTGCAACTGCAACTCACCCACACTAACACAGGCTTAACTGCATTGATTTCGAGCTGTGTGTTAGACGAGCCTGACAGCACAATGAAGCCGCAATATCAGGCAACATTAGTCGTCAATGATGCGCTAACGCCCACCGCGGTAGCTCAGTCATCGTTACTGGCAACCGTGCTGCAAAAGCTAGCACAGATGCCCGCAATACACGCTGGCAAGACCTTGTATCAAAACGGCACCTTGTTCCATGGACCGCGCTTGCAGGGTATTAAGCAAGTGTTGAGCTTTGATGATGCCGAGCTGTTGTGTCAGGTTAAGTTACCGCAAATTGACCCAGTCGACTGCCCAGGCTTTGCGCCATCGCCAGTATCCGGTGGTAGTCAGATATTTGCCGAAGATTTGCTGTTACAGGCCATGTTGGTTTGGGCAAGACTCAAATACGATGCTGCCAGTTTGCCATCATCAATGGGGCAATTTATCACGGTAGCGCCTTTTGCCAGTGGCGATCAGGGTTACATCCAACTTGAGGTGTTAAAACACAGCGGCAGAATGTTAATGGCCAATGTGAGCTTGTATCATCAAGATGGACGTTTAAGCTGTCAAATGCGTGATGCCAAAATCACCATTAGCAAAACGCTTAATCAGGCCTTTATCAATCAACATGAAAATCAGCACAGCAAGGATACCGTGTGACCTTTTCAGTAAACGCGATGTCCGCAGACCAACAAGCAGCGTTAACCGAAAAGTTAACCGCTGATCTCAAACAACAACAAGCCAAGCCAATGCGCCTGGCCTTGTTGTTGGCTACGCCTGATGCAAAAAGCAAGAGTAATTTATCCATAATGCGTCAGCCGTTAGATGATCGGTTGTTAGAGGCTCAGTTGCTAGAAGTCCTGTTGTTAGACGCGGCAGGTCTACTTGGCAATCACAGCTGCGATATTGTGAGTCTTAACGATAAACTGTGGATTATGCCGGCAATTACTGCGGCTAAAAATGGCTTACATGCTCATGCCTATTTAAACGGAATAGGTTGTGGTAATAACACCGAGCAAGCGATGGCTCAAGCACTCGCTCATGCCAAAAGACAGCATACCCAACCTCAAGCGGTAGCGTTAACTCAGGCCAATAATGCACTCAATGCATTGGTCGCGCTTATCGAAGACATTGCCTATCGACGTGTGCCCAACAGCCAAGATTTTTGGTTTACGCCAGCACACCAAAGCCGCGTGGCAAGCTTGTGTTACCCAAGTAACATCGGTGTACTCGCACTCGTGCTCACACAAGGCAGTCAATTACTGAGTGCTAAACCATTATTAGCAGCAAACCGATTAATGCTGCCAGTATCAGCACAAAATATTGCCCAGTTACACACACAGTTAACCGCCGTTTGCAACGCACTTAGCGAGCCATGCGATGAGCTAGGCCTGCTTAAATTTATCCACCAGCAATGGCAACAATACCAATCGCAAGCGCCTTATGCCTTGGTGTTAATGGCGACGAGTCAAAGCGGTTTACATCAAGAAGCATGCGCCATGCTCGCGGCACTTGATACTCAACAAACACAAAACAGCACAACGCTTAACAACAAAAAGTTACACTACAAAACACCTGCAGGCAGTTGCTTTACCGCTTCACCATTAGGAGCTTCAGGTCTGAGTTTTGTCTACCCAGGTGTCGGCACGGTTTACCCGCAGATGTTTAGCCAGCTCGGTCATGTTTTTCCTAAGCTATTTGTTAAGTTAGAAGCGCAAGGCGACTTGCCAGCCATGCTGCAAACTCAAGCGATTTATGCCACAGCAGAGAAAAACAATAACCACATGAGCCTCAGTGAGCTTGCCATTGCGGGTGTGGGCGCAAGTTACATGCTTAGCAAAATATTGCAGGATGAATTTGAGATAATACCGGCCTTCGCCTTAGGCTATTCGATGGGCGAAGCCGCCATGTGGGCCAGTTTAGGTGTATGGCAAGCCCCGCACCAGTTAATCGATTCAACCCAAAATAGTAGTATTTTTAATCAAGATATTTCAGGTGAGCTGCGCTGTGTGAGGCAAGCCTGGCAATTAGCAAACGATGAACCGATAGTGTGGAACAGTTTTGTGACCCGCGCGACCGTTGCCGACCTTAGCCCGCATTTAGTCGATTACCCACGGGCTTACATTGCCATTATTCAGGGCGACAGTTTAGTGTTAGCTGGCTGCGAGCAGAGCTGTAAAGCATTACTCAAACAAGCCGGTAAACGTGGCATTGCGGCCAATAGAGTCACGGCAATGCATACCCCAGCGGCACTCAATATTGTTGACGATGTAAAGCAGTTTTACTTGCAGCCATTAGCTGCAACGCTGCCCTCATCGACTCAGTTTTTATCGGCAGCCCAAAAACAGCCAGTTGAATTAACGTCACACGCTATTGCCCAGTCAATTGCCGACACCTTTTGTCATCCACTGGACTTTAGCCAGCTTATCAGCGACTCAATTAGTCAGGGCTGTCGTTTATTTGTCGAAGTTGGCGCCGACAGACAAACAGCCACCTTAATCGACAAAATTATTGGCCAACAAACCACAGATACTCAAGCTCAAGCATTAGCCGTCAATGCCAAAGGCGCTGACGACATCAACAGTTTATTGAAATGTTTAGCCCAGTTAATGACTCACAGAGTACCCATGTCATTAACCCCGTTTATGCAAAGCTTAAACGAAGCCATCGAACAACAAACCTTATTCATTGCCGCCAACAGCCTTGCTGTTGAGCATGGTGACACTTTATTAGAAGGAGAACCTCATTGAGTTCTCAAGCTACTCCCAAGATAGCCATTGTAGGCTTAGCCAATCAATATCCCGATGCCGATACCCCGGCAAAATTTTGGCAAAACTTAATTGATAAAAAAGATTCGCGTAGCCAAATAAGCGCACAAAAACTTAATGCATTGCCTAGTGATTACATCGGTGTTCAAGGGCAATCAGACCGTTTTTATTGCGATAAGGGCGGCTACATTCAGGATTTCAGTTTTAATTCTGATGGTTATCATATTGATAGCAGTGCTTTTAAAGGCCTAGACGAGAGCTTTTTATGGGCCACAGATACGGCACGCAATGCGTTAGCCGATGCTGGGATTACTGATCTTAATCATCCTAGCTTACAGCGTACCGGTATTGTGATGGGCACCTTGTCGTTCCCAACGGCTAAGTCAAACCAGTTATTTGTACCGCTGTATCACAGCGTGGTCGAAAAAGCCTTACAAACCAAATTACAACAACCTAATTTTGTATTGCAAGATTTTGGTTTAACCGCACAAACCGAGCAACATAATTGGCGCAATGGCGCAGTGGCTCACAATGCCTCAAAGCTAGTAGCTGATGCCTTAGGGTTGGGCGGCGCGCAATTAAGCCTAGATGCCGCCTGTGCTAGCTCTGTTTATGCATTAAAGCTTGCTTGTGATTATTTGCATACTGGCAAAGCGGACATGATGCTGGCTGGCGCGGTATCGGGCGCAGACCCCTTTTTTATCAACATGGGCTTTTCGATTTTTCACGCCTATCCAGACCACGGAATTTCAGCGCCGTTTGACAGCAACAGCAAAGGCTTGTTTGCCGGTGAAGGTGCAGGCGTCTTAGTGCTTAAACGCCTTGAAGATGCTCAGCGTGATGGCGACCATATTTATGCCCTCGTCAGCGGCATTGGTTTATCAAACGACGGTAAAGGCCAGTTTGTGCTTAGCCCAAACAGTAAAGGCCAAGTGCAAGCATTCGAACGAGCATATCGTGAAGCCGCCTCATTAGACTCAAGCATTACCCCTGCCAGCATTGAAGTGATTGAATGCCATGCCACGGGGACGCCATTAGGCGACAAAGTTGAGTTAACTTCAATGGAGCGCTTTTTTGAAGACAAACTCAATGGCAGTGCCACGCCATTGATTGGCTCGGCTAAATCTAATTTGGGCCACTTACTCACCGCTGCAGGCATGCCAGGCATCATGAAAATGATTTTTGCCATGCGTGAAGGTGTGTTACCACCGAGTATTAATATCAGCGCACCTATCGCCTCTCCTAATGGCTTATTTGGTCAGGCAACCTTGCCCAATGAAGTGCTACCTTGGCCAGATAAAGCCGGTAATCGCGCCCGTCATGCTGGCGTGTCAGTCTTTGGTTTTGGGGGGTGTAATGCTCACCTGTTAATAGAATCGTACTGCGATAACACGGCAACATCACAACAACCGACTCAGGTGATCAACGCCAGCGAAAAACCGATGCACATTACCGGGATGGCAGCTCACTTTGGCCAGTGCAGTAACATCAACCAACTGGCCGAACGTATTCGCGCCAAACAGAATCTATTTACCCCATTGCCCACTCAGCGCTGGAAAGGCATTAACAAACATCCAGAATTGTTGGCCAAATACGGTATTGAGCAGGCGCCTCATGGCGCTTACATTGATCAATTCGACTTTGACTTTTTACGCTTTAAAGTGCCGCCGAATGAAGACGACCGATTAATATCGCAGCAGTTGTTACTGATAAAAGTCGCCGACGAAGCCATTGTGAATGCCAGCCTCAAACCCGGTAGCAAAGTGGCCGTGTTAGTGGCCATGGAAACGGAATTAGAATTACACCAATTCCGCAGCCGAGTGAACTTGCACAGCCAGCTAGCGCAAAGCCTCGCCGCTCAAGGCGTTAAGCTCAGTGAAGATGAATACCAGGCCCTTGAAGCTATCGCCATGGACAGCGTGCTCGATGCCGCCAAATTAAACCAATACACCAGTTTTATTGGCAATATTATGGCGTCGCGGATTTCATCGCTATGGGACTTCAACGGCCCGGCCTTTACGATTTCAGCCGCTGAACAATCAGTTAATCGCTGTATTGATGTAGCGCAAAACTTGTTTGCCATGGGCTCGTTACAAGAACCGCTCGATGCGGTGATTATTGCTGCGGTTGATTTGTCTGGCAGTATTGAAAACTGCCTACTCAACAATGCACACTTGCAAGCAGCAGGAATGCAGACAAGCACAATCCACTTAGGTGAAGGTGCTGGTGCGATTGTATTACAACAAGATCATCCAACCGACAGCTTTGCCAGTATTGATAGCGTGCTATTTGCCAAGCAAGATCAGCTCAAACTCGAGCAAACCTGCGATATTAACGAACTTAATATCGCACCACTTTGCCAACAGTCTGATTTTGGCCTGCAGTTAGCGAGTCAGTTAACTCAAATGGCTAAGCCACATAGCATTACAAGCGCCCAACATGTTTTAGGCCATACCTTTGCCGCCTCTGGCATGGCAAGCTTGCTTAATGCACTTATCCAAAGCCAGCAATTACAACAAGCGGACGTTAATGCACAGGTGATTAGCGCCAGTGAAAACCAATACTCACGCATTGGTTTATCGCTCAATCAACTGCAGCAGCAGGCGCTTGCAAGTCGCTTAAGTCAGCCACTGACAGAACAGCTAACCAAAAGTGCCAAACTGAGTTTAATTAAACAAGTCAGTTTAGGTGGCCGCGATATCTATCAACATATCGTCGACAGCCCAGTTGCTGCTATCGATAACATTGTTAGCCAATGCGCGTCGATTAAACCAGTTTCAGTGGAACAAGCCCCGAATAAAATCAATAATAACGAGCCTATTATGCCCGCAAGTCATTCAGCACAGATTCCAGGTTCGCAGCCTCAATCAACAGACAATCACATTAATCCAACTCAAAGGATTAACTCGGCGATACCACCAGCACATTTAACGGCTTTCCAGCAAAATCAATGGCTAGCACAACAAGCCCACTTAGCATTTTTAGCCAGTCGTGAGGCTGGGTTAAAAGTCGCCGACAGCTTGTTAAAATCACAACTAGCTTCGATGACGTCTGCCGCAACAGCGCAAACAATAGCACCAACGATAACAATCAATGCGCCAACGCAGCATTACGTTGAAGCTCAACCGGTACTTGCAGAGCGTAAGCCTAATCATGCGCAGGTTCCGGCTTACACCGCCCCCACTCCGGCAGATAAACCGTGCATTTGGAATTACGCCGATTTAGTGGAATATGCCGAAGGTGATATCGGCAAAGTATTTGGCCCAGACTACGCCATCATCGACAGCTATTCACGCCGTGTGCGCTTACCCACCACCGACTACTTATTGGTATCTCGCGTAACCAAACTTGATGCCACTATCAATCAATACAAACCTTGCTCAATGACCACAGAGTACGACATCCCAGTTGATGCACCGTATCTGGTTGACGGGCAAATTCCCTGGGCAGTCGCAGTTGAGTCAGGCCAGTGCGATTTAATGTTGATTAGCTACTTAGGCATCGATTTTGAAAACAAAGGCGAGCGAGTTTATCGCTTACTCGACTGCACCTTGACCTTCCTAGGTGATTTACCGCGTGGCGGCGACACCCTACGCTATGACATTAAAATCAATAACTTTGCCCGCAATGGCGACACCTTATTGTTTTTCTTCTCGTACGAATGTTTCGTCGGCGACAAGATGATTTTGAAAATGGACGGCGGATGTGCTGGCTTCTTTACTGATAAAGAATTGTCTGATGGTAAAGGCGTAATCCAAACCGAAGATGAAATTAAACTGCGCCAGCAAGTGCTTAACAACCCGAATAAACCGACATTTTCACCGTTACTACACTGCGCACAATCAGCCTTTGATTATGGTCAAATCCACCATTTATTAACCGGCGACATTGGCAGCTGCTTTGGTGGTGAACATGTTGGCCACCAGCTGCAAACGGGCATGCAAAAATCGCTGTGTTTTGCGTCTGAAAAGTTCTTAATGATTGAGCGCGTAAGCAACTTACAAGTGGGCGGCGGCACATGGGGCCTAGGGTTAGTTGAAGGCCACAAGCAATTAGCGCCAGACCATTGGTATTTCCCGTGTCACTTCCAGGGCGACCAGGTGATGGCCGGCTCATTAATGGCTGAAGGCTGTGGCCAATTACTGCAATTCTTTATGTTGCATATTGGTATGCATACGTTAGTTGAAAACGGCCGTTTCCAACCGTTGGAAAATGCCACGCAGAAAGTGCGTTGTCGTGGCCAGGTGTTACCACAATACGGCGAGTTAACTTACCGTATGGAAGTCACCGAAATCGGTATTTCGCCACGTCCATATGCTAAAGCCAATATTGATATTTTGCTTAATGGCAAAGTAGTAGTCGATTTCCAAAACCTCGGGGTGATGATCAAAGAAGAAGCGCAATGCACCCGCTACCTTGGCGACTCAACGGCTAATACAAGCACCAAGCCAACAGCAGACACAACAAATCAAACACCAACTGGCTTAAACAACTCAGCCAGCCAGCAAGATGTCGCCCCGTTAATGGCGAAAATAGCCGACACCAATGCAGCAACCAATAAAGGCGTTATCCCGCTTAAACACGTTGCAGCACCGCAAGTCAGCGCTGATTCTAAATACGCTAACCGCGTGCCTGATACTGTGCCTTTTACGCCGTATCATATGTTTGAGTTTGCTACTGGTGATATCGAAAAATGCTTTGGGCCAGACTTTAGCATTTATAAAGGGCTGATCCCGCCGCGTACACCTTGCGGTGATTTGCAATTAACCACCCGCGTTATCGACATTAACGGTAAGCGTGGCGAATTGAAAAAACCATCATCGTGTATTGCTGAATATGAAGTGCCAACAGATGCATGGTATTTTGCCAAAAACAGCCATCAGGCGGTAATGCCATACTCGGTGTTAATGGAAATATCATTACAGCCTAATGGCTTTATTTCTGGCTATATGGGTACTACATTGGGTTTCCCTGGGCAGGAGTTATTTTTCCGTAACCTCGACGGTCACGGCACCTTATTGCGTCATGTCGATTTACGCGGCAAAACCATCGTTAACGATTCGCGTTTATTGTCGACCGTGATTGCAGGCAGCAATATTATTCAGAACTTTACCTTTGATTTAAGTGTCGATGGTGAACCGTTTTATACCGGCGGCGCAGTGTTTGGCTACTTTAAAGGTGACGCGCTAAAAAACCAGCTTGGCATTGATAACGGTAAAATCACCCAACCCTGGCATGTCGACAATAATGTCGCAGCCGACACCATTATCAACTTGCTCGATAAGCAGTCGCGAGTATTTAATGCGCCTGCTCACCAGCCACATTACCGCTTAGCCGGTGGTCAGCTTAACTTTATCGACACGGCAGAAATCGTTAATAACGGCGGCAAATATCATCAGGGTTATTTGGCAGCTTCACGCACCATCGACCCGAGTGATTGGTTCTTCCAATTCCATTTCCATCAAGATCCGGTGATGCCGGGTTCATTAGGCGTTGAAGCTATCATCGAGTTAATGCAAACTTACGCGATTACTAACGATTTAGGCGCTGGTTTTACCAATCCTAAGTTCGGCCAAATTTTGTCTGATATAAAATGGAAATATCGCGGCCAAATTAACCCGCTCAATAAACAAATGTCTTTAGATGTGCACATCAGTGCAGTGAAAGACGAAAACGGTAAACGCATCATCGTTGGCGATGCCAATTTAAGCAAAGATGGTTTACGCATTTACGAAGTAAAAGACATCGCTATTTGTATCGAAGAAGCCTAGCTTTTCAAGGAAAAAAATAATGACAACTCAATTAAAAAACGAAAAGCTTTCTCCATGGCCTTGGCAAGTCAGCCAGCAGCACGTCAGTTTTGACCCTGCTGGAATGAACAAAAAGCTCAAAGACTTATCGCAAGCCTGTTATGTGGTTAATGATAACCAACAAGGCCTTGGCGTCGCGCAACAAGCACAAGTGGTAACAGATGCAATTACTGCTGCCAATGAACTACCAGTCAGCGCCTTTGCTCCCGCCCTTGGCACCCAAAGTTTAGGCGACAGTAACTTTCGCCGTGTACATGGTGTTAAATACGCCTACTACGCTGGTGCAATGGCCAACGGTATTGCGTCTGAAGAACTGGTTATTGCATTAGGCCAGGCCGGTATTTTATGCTCATTTGGCGCAGCGGGACTCATTCCGTCACGCGTTGAGCAAGCCATTAAGCGCATTCAAACCGCCCTGCCAAATGGGCCATACGCCTTTAACTTAATCCATAGCCCGAGTGAGCCAGCACTTGAGCGTGGTAGCGTAGAGCTATTTTTAAAACACAAAGTGCGCAACGTTGAAGCCTCAGCCTTTTTAGGCTTAACGCCACAAATTGTCTATTACCGCGCAGCAGGGTTAAGCCGTGATGCACATGGTGATATTCACATAGACAACAAAGTCATCGCTAAAATTAGCCGCACCGAAGTGGCGATCAAATTTATGCAACCGGCACCGGTAAAAATGCTGCAACAACTGCTTGATGATGGCTTGATCAGCGCCGAACAAATGGAATTAGCCCAATTAGTGCCGATGGCTGATGACATTACCGCCGAAGCCGATTCTGGTGGTCACACAGACAACCGTCCATTAGTGACCTTGTTGCCAACGATTTTGGCGCTAAAAGATGAAGTCCAGGCACAATACAACTACAAAACCCCTATTCGCGTTGGCGCGGGCGGTGGCGTGGGCACGCCCGATGCCGCTCTTGCGACCTTCAATATGGGCGCAGCGTTTATTGTCACCGGTTCTATTAACCAGGCTTGCGTAGAAGCTGGCGCCAGTGAACATACCCGTAAATTATTAGCGACGACTGAAATGGCCGATGTCACCATGGCGCCAGCAGCTGATATGTTCGAGATGGGCGTTAAGTTGCAAGTGGTTAAGCGCGGCACCCTTTTCCCGATGCGCGCTAACAAGTTATACGAAATCTATACTCGCTATGACTCCATAGAAGCCATTCCGGCAGATGAACGTGAAAAGCTTGAAAAACAAGTGTTTCGTTCAAGTCTAGATGACATTTGGGCCGGCACAGTGGCGCATTTTAATGAGCGCGACCCGAAACAAATCGAGCGAGCTAAAGATAACCCTAAACGTAAAATGGCGTTAATTTTCCGCTGGTACCTTGGCTTATCAAGCCGTTGGTCAAATACTGGTGAAACTGGCCGAGAAATGGATTATCAAATCTGGGCTGGCCCAGCACTTGGCGCATTTAATGCCTGGGCAAAAGGCAGTTATTTAGATGACTACACCCAGCGTCATGCAGTAGACTTAGCCAAACATTTAATGCACGGCGCAGCTTATTTGGCACGAGTGAATCTATTAACGGCTCAGGGTGTTAGCCTACCCGTTGCATTACAGCGCTGGCGCCCGGCAGATCAAGTTAAATAGCCTGCATAGGAACCATAATGAGCGACACACAAAAACTCGATTTTTCAGCGGTAAATGGCCCAACATTGGCGTCATTTAACCAGCAGAAAAACCTGATTAAACGCATGTTAAAAGGCAACAGCGCGACTTGTGCCGACTGCAATAAACCACTGACATTGCAATTGCCACCTAACAGCAAAAATGCCAAGCCAAATACTAAAGCGCCTGGCATTTATTGCGCTAAAGGCTGTACTGATATCGAGCTCGATATGGAAGCCGTTGCATTAATGAAATAACCCAAACTGATTTGGATTATGAATAAAAAGACCCTCTTAGCTAAGAGGGTCTTTTTGCTTTGAACACACCTTCACTCAAACTGCTTGCCACTGTTTAACTAACATGGCTGGGCCACAAAGCTGGGTCATTGATTTATCGCCAGACAGTGCCGTTTCAAATATATCAAAGGGTACATTTGGCCACAGGCTGATTTCAAAAGAAGTATTAGCACAGACAGCGCCAACGCCTTTTGGGGTACCGGTCATCACAATATCACCGTCATTTAAGCTCATAAACTCATTGATTGCAGCAAACATGGCGTTGGGTTGATAGGTCATTAATTGTTGATGCCCAAGTTGGGTTATTACGTTATCAATGGTTAATTGAAAACACCAATCTTGTTGCACCGACGTCATTGGAATGAACTCACTGAATAATGCTGAACCATCAAACGCTTTACTTCGCTCCCACGGTAAGCCCTGCTTTTTGAGTTTTCCTTGCAACTCACGTTTAGTCATATCGAGCCCAACGCCTACTGCGCTGAATTGGCCATCTTTAACCATAAAACACAGCTCAGCCTCATAATGTAGCGTTTCACCCATCTCACTGCACAAAGTGTCAGTAATGGATGAATTAGGCTTTAGAAATACCACCATTTCATCTGGCACGTCATTGCCCAGTTCATGAATATGATCTACATAATTACGCCCAATACAGACAATTTTTGATGGTGTAATCGCTATATCGTTACCTTGTTGCTTTAGTAAAACGCTGTGTGATCTCACATTAACCTCGTATTAATCTATTATTTATTTAGCATTTATCTTTATTGAGCCACCATTTATCACATAATTTGGTAAGCACAACACTGAAACAAAATGACATTGAAACTCAAGAATACTGAAACAGAACAATAATTCCGCAGCACGATTGCATTACCCCGCAACTAGATTTACATTTAATTAACAAAAGAGAATAAATCTGTCCTTAACAATGACTGTCATCACTGTACAAAAATAATAAGAGACACTTAATGACGATGTTAACATTAACAATTAAACAAAAAGTAGCACTGGGGTTTGCTTCTATTGGCATATTATTACTTGCTGGTAGTAGTTTTTTTTACCGTTCGCTCAGCCAAATTCAAACAGCGAACAACAATATTGAAGTGTTAGCCGTACCCGTTCAAAACCAATCTAATGCCTTACAAATTACCTTGCTCAAAATGGCCAAAACAGAAAGTTTGGCCTATTCGCAAATTGGCAACGACAATATTACGATTAGTTTTAAGCAATTTAATACTTTACAGCAAGATTTTTCGAGTGCGTTAGCGGATTTATCTGCCAAAGTGGCCAATCATCCTCAAATGAATCAAGCACTCAACCAGGCTAAAAACGTCTACTTGCAATATGCCGAAGCGTCGCAAACCATGTTTAGTGCCAAGCTGGCAATCGAACAAAGTAAAAATGATTTCAGTACACTCAAAAATCAATTTGATAATCTTAACATTGATGCCAGTAACAACATGATTGATCTAGAAATTGTAGAAGTACCCGCCTCAGAAACGCAATTACTAGAAGCCGTTATTGGCTCAGGTATTCGCATTGATGACATGTTATTTACCCTGGGCAACACCGTCACCGAACTGGGTCGCTTAACCACGGCAGATGCCGTTGAAATCCATAAGCAGGATGTGGCGATGTTGCTTGGCAATATCACAACTAATAATAATTACCTCAAACAACAAGCCTCCGCGCTCCCAGTAACACAATTGTTAGCCGACTTTGATGCCAATTTAGAAAAGATCTTGGTGTTAGTTGATAACCCAGGTGACTTGTACAACGCACAAATGAAAGTGGTAAAGCAATTTCAGCAAGCGGAATCCAGTTATACACAATCGAATCAACTATTTGAATCCACAAACCAACAATTAGATCAGCTGGTGCAATTAGCCAACCAAGGCTTTAACGATATGCAAATGCTCGCTATCGATGAGGTGACTACCGCTAAAACATTAGCCATATTAATGGCCGTTGTATTTGTGTTGATGGCAGGCTTTATTTATTACTTCACTTCTAACGCCATGTTAGGGCCGCTAAAGGCCAGCAATCGTGCATTGTCACGCATTGCCAGTGGCGATTTATCGCGGCGCTTAACAAAGCGCAATGACGATGAGTTTGGGGAACTCATGGATAACATTAATAAATTAACAGATGATCTTACTGAGTTATTACAAGACATTAACCGCGACGCCCACTTACTGGATGACGCGGCAATTCGATCGCAAGATCAAAGTCAAAAAATATCGACATCAGCATTAGGGCAAATTAGTCATATTGAGCAAGCGAAACAACTGGCAGAACAGATACATCACAGCTCAATGACCGTAAACGAGCAAGCGTTAGAGTCTGAACAACACGTGAAATTAGCCTCAGCCCAAGGCGAGCAAGTTAAAACCATCGCCAATGATAACCGTATTCGGATTGATGCTTTATCAAAAGGGTTGGGTGACTCGGTGATTATTATGACTAAGCTCAGTCAGCACAGCGACAATATTGGCGGCATTTTGACCACCATCAGCGCGATTGCAGATCAAACCAACTTACTTGCATTAAATGCAGCTATTGAAGCGGCTAGAGCGGGCGAACACGGCCGAGGCTTTGCTGTTGTGGCAGATGAGGTTCGTTCCCTTGCCTCGCGTACTCAATTATCGACTGCTGAAATTCAAACGATGATCACTGCGCTTCAACAAGAAACCACTAACGCGGTTAATGCGATATCTCAGGGCCAAAATCAAGCCAATGAATGTGTAGAGCAAAGTGTGTCTTTACACGATGCTATCGAACAAATAGAAGCTGCATTAGGGATCATTAATGGCATGAGTCAAAGTATTACTCAAGCCGCTGAGCAGCAAGTGAGTTACAGCCAACAAATAGAACAAACCATGACAGAAACCTCAGAAGCAGCTACACAAAATGCTGATGAGTCGACCACAATGGCGCAACGTAGTGAGCAGCTAAATCAACTGGCTCATTCATTAACCGCTTCAGTAGAACGGTTTAAGCTTTAATGTCTAAGGTGCAAGATGCTAGATGCTAGACGGTAGATGGTAGATGGTAGATGGTAGATGGTAGACATTAATAAACACGACAAGCACTGACAAAAAGTATAAATCCCCACAAACAGTTCGCTAAAATTACCACCATAAAAAGGCCCGACAGATTAATGCCGGGCCTTTTTTAATGTTCAATAACTTAAAATCTTATTTTTTACCTAAGGTCCCGACTGCAAAACGGCGAATAATTGAACGCACCATTAATACAGACTTCCCTAGCTCGTTGCTATTAAGCTGTGACTTTTGCGATGATTCCTTGGTAATTTCGGCAGAATCTGCAATATCGATAATTTGCTGATTAATGTGTTCCGCCACGGCACTTTGTTGCTCAACCGCGGCAGACATGTCTAACGTTAATTGTGTAATCTGCTGAACAGATTGATTAATCGAAGCTAAAGCATTGCGGGTTTTATCTACAATATCCACACCATTCATTGCTGCTTGCTCGCCTTTAACCGACACTTGCACCGCATTTTCAGCTCGCTTGGTTAGCACACTGACAATGCCGTGAATTTTGTCTGTCGATTCACGTGTTTTTACCGCTAAAGAACGCACCTCATCGGCAACAACACTGAATCCGCGACCTTGATCGCCTGCTCTCGCCGCTTCAATAGCGGCATTTAATGCCAGTAAGTTGGTTTGGTCGGCAATACTGGAAATCAAGCTCGCAGCTTGGCCAATCTCAACTGTCGACGCTGATAATTCGCGTACCGTAGTGGCAATATCAGCAACTGAAATATTGAGTTCATCAATGGAATGTTTTGCTTGATCAGCAAGCATTGCGCCTTCATTGACGTTGTCTAAAGCATTTTTAGCGCTGTCGGCATTGCGTTCCACATTGGCAGACACCTCTTGAATCGCTGTCGACATTTGCGTAATCGCCGACGCAATTTGTTGCGTCGCAAGGCTTTGATGCGCAACCGCTTTTGCAGACGATTCGGCCTCAACTTGAGTGTGTTCAACAATACCATCTAATGACTTCGCGGCATCTTCAATGCGTGTCATTGCTGTACGACAACGAGCAATTTCACATCCTAGTGCTAATTTTGCCTGTGCTTTAGCACCAAAGTCGTCAAAATATGTTTCAGCAACGGTTAAGTCAGTAAATGAATTAGGGTTAAGCTTAACCACTTCAAACCAATCTTGTTGTTGTTTATATCCGCTCCACGCTGTCGAAATAATCAATGTCAGCAAACCAACACCACCGGCTCCACTCCCCCAAAGCTCAAATAATACAAAACTAAGAACAAGCATGGGTAACCAAGTAGGTAACAGCTTAATAGCATGGTGTTTTAGCTTCGCACTAAGAGGTTTAGGTGGTTTATTATTTCTAATCCGAGCATAAGCCGTTTCTGCACGGGCGATTTCACTGGGTAATGCGACGATACGCACAGACTCAAACCCGACCACTTTGTTGTGTTCAAAAATAGGCGTGACAAAGGCACTCACCCAATAATGATCGCCATTTTTACGTCTGTTTTTGACCAAGCCCATCCATACTTTACCACTTGATATGCATGCCCACATGGCTTTAAAAATATCACTAGGCATGTCAGGATGGCGCACAAGGTTATGCGGTTTACCAATCAACTCGCTTTTATCAAAACCACTGACCTCAACAAACGCATCGTTGCAATAGGTAATATGACCACGTAAATCCGTACCAGAAATGAGGCGTAAATCATCATCAAAATGATATTTCTTTTGGGTCACGGGTTGATTATTGCGCATAGGCACGGACTTCCTTGTCTGAGAGTAATGAAGATTTAATCGTTTGCACATTTCTAACACCACTCACTAAAGCGGCAATCTAGCTGTTCAAAGATTATAAGGCGAAGCTTAATTAATGATGAATAATATAGCGTTAAACGGTTAAAATACATAACCTTATTTTTTATAAGTTTAATTATGGTATCCACTTGAAATTTGTCAAATAAATAACGATTAAAGCCTCAGTTTACCGAACGACAAGCGTTAATATTATTTGGCAATTATTACATATGATTCAAACATCACCTGGGGATAAACTACACAATAAAAAAATGGCGTGGAATACGATTCCCCGCCATTTTTCACTCTAATCAAGCTGTTAATTCGTCAAGCTATTCACTCGTCAAACGAGTGACTCGGCAAGCTATGCGTATTCCTGCATAAAATCATCAAGATTGTCATTGATAATTTCAATTTCATCGCCACTAAATTGGGCTATATGAAACAGGGCTTCACCTTCATTGGTTACCGGAATATTACTGTTACCAATAATAATACCGTCAGACGGTGCCAATAATGGCCATGGTTCGCCACCTAAAGGGTTAACGATATTAGCCAATACTTGACCTTTTGATACCCGCTCACCCAGCTTTAGCTTGATGTTAACAAGTCCGTCGGCTTCACTGCGAACCCAATAACTGCGGCTAGCATTAACACTGGTTGTGGCTTTAATTTTACCTTTAAGCATACCAATACAACGCATCACATTAATCACGCCATTAAGGCCTGACTTAATCGACATGTCACTAAAGCGTAATGCCTCACCCGCTTCGTATAAAATACACGGAATATCAAGGCTGTTAGCGTAACCACGCATAGAACCTTCGCGCGCTTTAGAAGACATCACCACTGGTGCACCAAAGGCATTGGCCATCGCGAGCATGGTTTCATCGTCAGTATCACAACGGATTTGCGGCAAGTTCTCACGATGAATCGCACCGGTGTGCAAATCAACAATATGAGTTGCGCGCTTAACTAACATACTGCTAAACAAATGCGCTAGGCGACTGGCAAGCGCACCTTTAGCGGTTCCGGGAAAGCAGCGATTTAAGTCGCGGCGATCAGGCAGGTAACGCGATTGCTGAATAAAGCCAAATACGTTAACAATCGGGACCACTAATAATGTGCCGGTTAAGGTTTTAGCATTCACACGACCGAGCAAGCGTCGACATATCTCAATGCCATTTAACTCATCGCCATGGATAGCTGCACACACTAATAAAGTAGGGCCAGGTTTCGTACCGTGAAACACTTCTACATGCAAATCCATTGGCGTATCGTTATAGAGTTTTGCTGCGGGCAGTTTTACACTAAGCTGTGTACCTGCCGCTACGCTAACATCACCAATAACAAACGGTTCGTGCTTTTTTGCCATTAACCGACTCCTTTAGTCTTCGAGCTAGTAGGCTTAACATTCTTTTCAATAAATTGAATAATTTTTTCTGCCACATCAATACCAGTGGCTTTTTCGATGCCTTCAAGACCTGGCGACGAGTTTACTTCCATCACGAGTGGACCGTGCTTAGAACGTAAAATATCTACGCCAGCAACGTTTAGGCCCATTGTTTTAGCCGCACGAAGTGCAGTTGAGCGCTCTTCTGGGGTTAATTTAACAATGCTCGCAGAACCACCACGGTGTAAATTAGAACGGAACTCACCCGGTAATGCTTGGCGCTTCATTGCAGCAATGACTTTATCGCCAATCACAAAACAACGAATGTCGGCACCGCCAGCTTCAGCAATATACTCTTGCACCATGATGTTGGCTTTTAAGCCCATAAAGGCTTCAATAACCGATTCAGCGGCTTTACGCGTTTCGGCTAATACCACGCCAATACCTTGGGTACCTTCAAGTAATTTAATCACACACGGTGCGCCGCCTACCATATCAAGCAAGTCAGGAACATCGGCTGGTTGGTTAGCAAAACCGGTTACCGGTAAACCAATATTTTTACGTGACAAAAGCTGCAGTGAACGCAGTTTGTCGCGAGAACGTGTAATGGCAACAGACTCGTTTAATGGGTGTGTACCTAACATTTCGAATTGACGCAGAACAGCGGTGCCATAAAAAGTCACTGAAGCGCCAATGCGCGGAATAACCGCATCAAATTTCGGCAATTCTTCGCCGCGAACATGGATGCTTGGTGCATTCATGTTGATGTTCATATAACACTTTAATGGGTCGACAATTTTAATTGTATGACCACGAGCTTCGGCGGCTTCTTTAAGACGACTTGTCGAGTAAAGATTGCGGTTTCTCGACATAATGGCGATTTGCATTTTGCTATTCTCCTGCTAAAAACGACTCTGCTGAATTAACCAAAAAACGCCCTTCTAATGCGCGTCTACCGAGTAACATTCTAAATTTCATGTTATCTCTGTTTGTTAAGGTCAGTTCGATGTCAAATTGTTGGTCACCGATAATAATCGGCGTATTTATCACGTAGCGCTTCGTCACATGTCCGCCAGAGTCACTTACCGCTCGACGATCAAATACAGGGAATTCGCACACTACTTCACGATCTGAGTCTTGATCTGGATGAAGCCAAACTCGGACCCACTTTTGTTTTTCTTTTTGAAACGGTTTAATTTTAAACGCATGTAAACAGGACGTTTTTGCGCCAGTATCCACTTTGATTTTGACTCTTTCGTTGCCAATCTCAGGAAAAGTGCCCCACTCTCGCCAACCCACAATACCGAGGGAGTGTTCAGTCATGGTCAATCCTTTCTTGTAGAGGAATTTTCATTCCAGAGTGTAATCTATCAATAAAATCTATGTATGATTATGTACTGTAATATCGTCAATCTGTGACTTTGTTGCCATCAATGTGACATCGTTCAATATATTCTCACCCACTAATTGACTCACGACTGACTAATTTTTAACGTCAGCAAGTCGTACCCATTACATTAACATGTTAATCCAGAGGATGGATGAGTCATTATGAATGAATACGAATTAGGAAAGAGTGAACAAGATGCTGCACGACAAATAAAAACAACAAGACTGGGATAAAACAACCTTTGACTCAATTTTAACACTAACGCTTTATTTATATCAAACTAACATTAACGCTTAGAAGAAAATAAACATTAACTCAGTTAGTTACAACGTTAACACTTGACAATAAAATGACCAAAAATACACATTAACTTGAGATAAACACCTTAGATTCACTCAGTAAAAATAAAAAAGGTCAAATATCACTCACCTTTTAAATGGTTTAATTATAACTTCGACATTTAATCTTGGTTTCACTCGTCTGCCACATTGATTATGATGGTTGAGTTTCTTTTAAGTAAACCCGTTTAAAAGGTATTGCTATGTTTAGCCTACAAAGTTTTGATTTTTTACATAAGCTGGCCAACAACAACGACAGAGAGTGGTTTAAAGCGAATCAACCTGATTATGAAGATCGCGTGCGTACACCCGCATTGCAATTTATTGAAGCGATGCAGGGCCCGGTTCTAGGGTTGTCGCCTCGTTTTACTGCCGTTCCTAAAAAAGTCGGTGGCAGCTTAATGCGCCCGCAACGCGACAGCCGCTTTAGCAAAGATAAAACGCCATATAAAACCAATGTAGGTATTCAGTTTCGTCACTTTCAAGCAAAAGATGTGCATGCCCCAGGGTTTTATGTGCATGTAGCTAATGACGAATGCTTTATTGCGGCAGGTATTTGGCATCCCGAAGCTAAAGCATTAAATGCCATTAGACAGTGCATAGATGAAAATCCAAACGGTTACAAAAAAGCCTTAGCCGTATTGAGCCAAGCTGGTTTTGAACTCACTGGCGACAGCCTAATTAGACCGCCACGAGGGTTTGATAGCCAGCATCCGTTAATAGACGAGCTAAAACGTAAAGATTTTATCGCCATTAAACCCGTTTCGATTGAACAAGTGTGCAGTGACGACTTTGTCGAGTTTTGTACAAAGGAATTTGAGCAGACACGTTCGCTAATGGCTTATCTTTGCTTTGCATTATCTTTAGACTTTTAACGTCTAATGCTCTAAACACAACTCAATATCAAGCCAGTGAAGGCTTAACTAACTCCACTGGCTTATAATGATTTCATTTCAAGACATGGTAAACTACCGCCATATTGCATTAAGTTGCACCAACATCGTTGTTATATCGTCATATCAGGTCATTACATGAGTCAAACACGTTCTGCTCAACCCGCCCTTTCTGTGTTCAATGATACCCTCAACATTGAAGCCACTTCGCCAGCGCAAAAGCGCGCGCTCAGTTATGCAGCAACAATCGAAATGTTGTTTAATCAAGTGATGAGCAGCAAAATGCCTGCTGATAGGATTATTGGCCAATATTTTCGTGAACATAAAAAACACGGTTCAAAAGACAGACGAGTGATCCGCGAAAGTCTATTTGGTTTATTTCGTTGGTGGGGTTGGCTGAGCCAGTTACAAGCATCACAACAGCATGTGATTTGGTTTAGGCAATTAAGTGCCTGTGCAGCACTTGAACAACATACATGGCAAGATGTCACCCAAGCTTGGGACGATATTGCAGCATGGCACGATGCGACCAAAGCAGAGAAGGAAGCTCATGGAGATCAAGTTAACACAACTCAACGCACCGAGAGTGTCAATGATAAGTTAGCGCTATTTAT
Source organism: Shewanella sp. MF05913 (assembly GCF_059758095.1). Lineage (NCBI taxonomy): Bacteria > Pseudomonadati > Pseudomonadota > Gammaproteobacteria > Alteromonadales > Shewanellaceae > Shewanella > Shewanella sp. MF05913. The sequence goes on along the minus strand of NZ_JCAYNT010000011.1, from coordinate 58,675 downwards.
TGACTTATCAGGCATGACACAGTGCCAAATCAGTGACTTATTACCCCAATGGTTTTGGCAAACCTGCCCTGTAACAGCAACAGAAAAAACAGCCGTTGTTGAAGCCATGAGCAGCCGCCCACCCATTTGGGCCCGAGTACAAAATATGACGACTAAACAAGCTTTAACGCAGTTGTCTAAAGCGGGTATTGAAGCCACTGCAAGTGAGTTTTTTACTGACGCCATGAGCCTGGGTCATAAAAGCATTAACCTCAATGAAGTCTACACGTATAAACTCGGGCATCTTGAGATTCAAGATCTTGCGTCGCAAGTGATTGGCCAGATCTGTCAGCCCCAAGCGAATGAACAATGGTGGGATGCCTGCAGTGGCGCTGGCGGTAAAACCTTGCAATTACGTTCGTTGATGCTGCAACAAGACCCAAATAATCGCGGCAGTATTATTGCCTCAGATATCCGTAACAAACCATTAGAAGAACTGAACAAACGGGCTAAGCGTGCTGGTTTTAAGCATATCTCGGTTTCAGCTTGGAAGTCAGATGCCCTTCCCGTTAACCCCAATGCATTTGATGGCGTATTAGTCGATGCACCTTGCAGCTGTACGGGCACGTGGCGCCGAAATCCTGATATGCGCTGGTTAGACGATGTCAGTTCAGTCAGCGATAAACCAGCGCTTCAATTGGATATTTTAACTCGAAGTGCTGCAGCTGTTAAATTGGGTGGGCAGTTAGTGTATGCCACATGTTCACTGTCGCCGAGTGAGAACGAACATGTCGTGGAGGCTTTTTTGGCGCAAACCAATGAATTTGAACTTATTCCAATTACACACCCGTTTACTGGTGAGTTATGCAACATGCTCACCATATGGCCGCAACTGGCAGACAGTGACGGTATGTTCGTCGCTAAAATGCGTCGAAAATAAGCGTGACTTCAAGCCTATTCTTATGCTTTCAATGACCATTAATTAGTCATTAGTTAGTAGTTAGTCTAATCATTAATTAGTCTAATAATGAGTAACAAAACGCCATCAAGTTGATGGCGTTGTTGTTTTTATCTATATACCATTCCGTCTTAATAAGTGATGACTCAGAATGCGGATTGGTATTACTTTCGATGCAATCTTAAAATCAGTTCGGCTTCGGCTTTGGGTAGTTCACATTCTTGAATTAACTCTTCAATACCCGCCCCTAGCGCAACCATTTTAACCGCACGAGAATACAACTTAGCTTGTGGGTCTTGCTGGCTGGACTCTTCGATCATATCAGACTGTTGAACAAGCTTCTTTTCTAGCTCAACCACTCGACGGCCAACACCAATCGTGCCGCTGCGCAATTCTTGTAATTCGCGTTTTACAGCTTCGCGTTGGCGATCACTTTCTTTAACTAGCACGGTTAATGCGTCAACTTTAGTCTTTAACTTGCGTGATTGTTTTTGTAAGTAAAGCACCAAACCAAGGCAAATAATCACGGAAACTAGCGCAGCAATTAAAAATTCATCACCCATCAACATACCTACATTGCCATTACATAAAAGCAAAATAAAAAGCCAACAAACAATGGTTGGCTTTAGGATTACAAATTAAAAATTAAAGCTGTGTTAATTCGTCCCACTCGTCGTCTGACAATAACTTATCTAGGTCGACTAAAATCAATAATTCATTATCACGATTACTCACGCCTTGAATAAACTTAGCACTTTCTTCAGTTCCCACATTTGGCGCGTTATCGATTTCTGAGCGACGTAAATAAACCACTTCTGCAACACTATCTACCAAAATACCAATAACTTGTTTTTCGGCTTCGATAATCACAATACGAGTAGAATCATCAAGCTCAGCTGACTGCAAACCAAAACGTGAGCGCGTATCAATGACGGTCACGACGTTGCCACGAAGGTTAATAATGCCTAGTACATAATCAGGCGCACCCGGCACAGGGGCTATCTCGGTATAACGCAACACTTCTTGAACTTGCATTACATTGATGCCGTAGGTTTCATGGTCTAACTTAAATGTTACCCATTGTAATACTGCATCGTCTTTACCCGCAGCAACCGCTGCTACACTTCTAGAATCGCTCATAGTTAACCTCGGTCAATCGAATCCTGACAACCTAAACCTGCATCAAGCATTTCAATCAATGCTTGTACATGCAAAATGCCACACATTTGTTGTTTTACTACCCCAGCAAGCCAAGGACGCTTACCCGGTTTTTCACGCCAATTGACGTGTGATTTGTCTATCTTCACGGCATTAACCAATGACTCACAGGTTAAACCCCAAGAACTGTTTTCTAACATAACAAGATACTGATAGTTCACTGTTTCTGCCAGTGCCGGTGTATATTTTTCTGGCATGACCCAGGCACAGGTATCAACCACATTAATTTTACTGTCGCGGTGAGTTTGCACTCCTTTAAACCATGACGGCCTACCAATGAGATGGTTAATTTTCTCTATCTTTATAATGCCACCTAAACTCACTAATGGCACGGCTAAGGTTAAGCCTGCAACATTAAAGAATAATACCTGAAATTCATCATCTAATACGTCTTGTAAATTTTGAGTAATACTCGGTGGTGTCGCCCCAGTTTGCGTTTGCAACGCTTGTTGTTGCGCAGCTTTGTCTTCAGCGAGCTTGTCATGTTTAATAATAGCGTCTTTTAATTCAGCTAGCGCACTATTATCAGTTTTTATATCGACTAACGGTTTGATTTCTTTATTCGTTAATGACGTTTTTTGTATATTTATACTTTTTAGCGCGGATTGATCAACAGGTGTCGTCTCTGTTTGGCTGATGGCTTGACGCACTCTTTCTGCACTGGCCTTAATTTGCAGCTGTATATCAGTTCCTTTGTCGACATGCGATACCGCAGACAGTAGCTTTTCCAGTGCTAATTTATCGACTTGAGTTGCGGGTTCAGCAAAACGTCGAGCACTCGCAGCTTTTATTTGTGATGCAAATGAAGACTCAGGTTTACTGGTCACATTTGCACTCTCTTGTGCTGACTTAGCATTGTCTATCGATTTAGGATGAACCGCGATAGGCGCAGCAACTGGCTTGGTTTCAGATGTTATTGCAGGTTGGGCTTCTGCCGGTTCCTGTAATAAAATACTGAAATAATCAAAAACAGTTTCATCAACCGATTTTGACATGAGTAAACTCCCGAGCGTATAAAAAATCAAGCAGACGATTGTATGCTTTAACCCCACGACTCGTCGCAGAATAATGTGATGCGGGTAAATGCGCCAGGCTGGCATCTCTAAATTTGGTATCTACAGGGATCACGTCATTAGGCCACAATGTTTGTCCATATTTGTCTTGTAAAAACTGTAACGCTATTGGTGATGCTTTGGTGCGTTTATCGTACATTGTCGGTAACACTGTGTAGCTATAACGGGTCTTTTTAGAACGGCCCATAATTTCCATGGTTTTCACCATTCTCTCTAAACCTTTTATCGCTAAAAACTCAGTCTGCACCGGAATAATAATATGATTACTCGCCGCTAACGCATTGACCATTAATACCCCAAGCACTGGCGGACAATCAATAATGGCCACATCGTATTTGTCTTCAACTAATGATAATAAATTACGTAATACTAGCCCCATACCTTCTTGATGACCTAAAGAACGGTCAAGTGTGGCAAGTGCCATATTGGCGGGAATAATATCTAAACCTTCTATTTGAGTGGGTATCACATTTTGCATAATCAATTCTTGAGTCAAAGCTTGATGATTTAAAAACACATCATAAAGCGACCCTGGTACTTCATCGGAATCAATACCCAAGTAATAGCCCAATGAAGCATGAGGATCGGTATCAATCATCAACACACGTTGACCACGTTTAGCTAACGCTCCAGCTAAACTGGCAACCGTGGTGGTTTTACCGACACCACCTTTTTGATTTGCTACTGTCCATACTTTCAAAAAAAGCCTCTCAACTTATCATTATGCGATGGAATGCTCATTGCTGTTTTTGTTGTTTATCTTCTCGAGTGGTAACTCGAATACCGCCATTAGGCAAGCGAATCACTTTAACGCCTTGAGCATTTTCAGACACTATAACTTCATGCGTTGGTAATGTCTGTGAACTGTCAGTCGATGGTGGTAATTTGTCATTGTTAGGCGCCTCTGCTCCTGGCCCAACTAGCACACTTTTCGTGTCATTTTTGCCCGACTGACTAATCATGGCTTGGGTTTGCTCTGGATGCATTAACAACCAATTAGAAATATTTTCAGCTTGGTCTTCCGGTACCATCAATAACACTTGCGAAGATTTTAGTTGTTCAACCTCTTTTGTAAGTAAGGTCATTTTACGCCGTGAATCAAGATATAAACTGCCTAACACAAGGATGGCAACAAAGCACAAAAATAAGCCTAATCGAAGCTTAGTGATTAATGATGTTGCTGAATTAGCCACGGCAGGTCTCTTTTAAAATCGCATCGGCCATATTATCAAGCGCAATAGAATGTACAGATATTCCTACAGAAGCAACGGCTTGCGGCATTCCATATACGACACAACTGGCTTCATCTTGAGCCCAAATAGTCGCCCCAGCAGACTTAAGCATTCTGGCGCCTTCGCGGCCATCGGCTCCCATTCCTGTTAATACCACAGCCAAGACATCACCACCATAAGCTTTAGATGCAGATGCAAAAGTAATATCTACCGATGGTTTATAATTCATGTCTGCGTTACCAGCCAACACTTTTAAGCGTGCGGTCATCCCGGCGCGCTCTAACATTAGCTGCATACCACCAGGCGCAAGATACGCACAACCAGCACGCATGACGTCGCCATTTTGTGCTTCTTTCACTTCTATTTTGCATAACGAGTTTAAACGAGCAGCAAATGCGGGCGTAAACGCGGCCGGCATATGTTGAATGAGTACAATAGGGTGCGGGTAATTAGCTGGAAATGCCGTCAGCACTTTTTGTAGCGCAACAGGCCCACCTGTTGAGGTACCGATTAATAAGACTTTGTATTGTTTACCACTGGCTCGAATAGTAGACACTGATGGAGCAATCTGTGCTGATTGACGCTCAGTCACTGGCGAAGTTAATCCGCTGCGAGAGGGTAATGAAGCATTCCCAACAGTTGCAGTGCTTTGATTAACTCTTGAGCCTAAAGGTCGGCGAGGTGCACTTAAACTATTGTCTGATAAGCTCGTTGAACGACGAGAGTCTATTGTATTGCTAGATAATGCACTCGGAGTTGATAACGCGCTCGGTCGATACATTCGTCTGCGACCCAACGCTTTTATGCGCTGTTGTAGCAAACTAATTGCATCATCTTTATTGGTCGCGATGTCTTCAAAACGTTTCGGGAGAAAGTCGAGCGCGCCAGCTTCTAGCGCATCAAGTGTCGCTTTAGCTCCGTCATGTGTTAACGAAGAAAACATTAAAATAGGTGTAGGATTGTTAGCCATGATCTCACGGACAGCACTAATACCGTCCATAACCGGCATCTCGATATCCATCGTGATCACTTGAGGGTTTAACTTTGCAGCCATCTCAACCGCTTCTTTGCCATTAACAGCAACAGCAACGACTTCGAGATCAGGATCTTGATTAACAATTTCACTGACTCGACGTCGAAAAAAGCTAGAATCATCTACAACTAATACTTTTATGGCCATTTAATTCCTTAATTTATGGAACTTTTTATTTTTTGTTTTTATTTTTGGCGTAATGTTTAAGTAAACCGGGAATATCTAAAATAAGCGCAATACCGCCGTCTGAAGTAATTGTTGCTCCAGCCATACCAGGCGTGCCTTGCAACATACTGCCTAAGGGCTTAATCACCACTTCTTCTTGACCAATAAGTGCGTCGACAACAAAACCAATCTGCAAAGTGCCAAGCTGCACAATAACAACATGGCCATGCTTTTTATCACCATGCTTAAACGTCGTTTTCTTGCTATGAAGCCAATGCTCAAGATAAAACAATGGCACAGCTTTATTACGGAAAATCACCGTTAATTGGCCATCGACAATATTCGTTTTAGTTAAATCTAAATTGAAGATTTCATTCACACTCGACAGCGGCAATGCGAATACTTGCTTAGACACATCGACCATTAAGGTTGGCATAATCGCTAAGGTCAACGGCACTTTAATCTCAAGAACCGTGCCTTTACCTTTCATTGAATCAATGTGAACAGTACCGTTTAACTGAGTAATGCGAGTTTTAACCACATCCATTCCCACACCACGGCCTGAAATATCAGATATCTCAACTTTAGTTGAGAAGCCTGGTGCAAAAATCAGATTATACGCTTCGTTATCAGTCATTCTTGATGCGGCATCTTCGTCTAACACGCCGCGAGTGATAGCAATTTGTTTTAGCTTTTCAGGATCCATCCCAGCGCCATCATCCTCAATTTTAAGCAGGATATGGTCACCTTCTTGACTCGCAGAAAGCGTAATGGTGCCTGTTCGAGGCTTGCCATTGGCTTCACGCGTAATCGGCATTTCAATACCATGGTCTACCGAGTTTCGCACTAAGTGGACTAATGGATCGGCTAGTGCCTCAACTAAATTTTTATCAAGATCGGTTTCTTCACCAATCATGATCAAATCAATTTCTTTATTTAATGTTCGAGCTAAATCGCGGACAACCCTTGGAAAACGGCCAAACACTTTCTTAATTGGCTGCATGCGGGTTTTCATTACCGCACCTTGCAAGTCAGCGGTAACGAGATCAAGGTTGGCCAACGCTTTAGACATTTCTTCGTCTTCGCGGGTAATGCCTAAACTCACCAGGCGATTACGCACTAACACTAATTCGCCAACCATATTCATAATCTGGTCTAAACGAGCAGTATCAACACGAACAGTCGTTTCGCCTTGTGGGACAGCATTGGCTTTGGCCGCTACAGGTACAGGCGCTTTATCTTTGGCGACTTCTGCTTTAGGTACGGGCACTGCTACCGGCGCGGCTTTGGCAACGGGTGCTGGTGTAACAGCTTTCGGTACGTCAGGAGCTTTAGGAGGTGTAGGCGTAGCCGCTACGACAGGGGCTGCGGGTTTAGCAACGACTGGAGCACTGCCTTTACCATGTAATTCATCTAATAAGCGTTCAAATTCATCATCGGTAATTTCATCAGAGTCGACTAATGGTTCAACAACCGGTTCTGCTGGCTTAATGGGTTCGCTAGTGGTTTCAGCTTTGGCTTTAAACGATCCAGAACCATGAAGCTCATCAAGTAATGCTTCAAACTCATCATCGGTAATCTCATCACTATTGCTTGATGATGCACTGGCCGATTTAGGTGCTATGGTGTCTTGATTTACAGCGGATGTAGCTGTTGAGGTTGGGCTTTTACCTGAGCCATGCAAGGCATCGAGTAATGCTTCAAATTCAGATTCGTCAATTTCATCAATACCAGTTGAGCTAGGCGCAGAAGTAGATTGCACACTAATGTCTTCGACATACTCAGGTTCAGAGACTTCAGCGGCTTCTTCTATGATTTCAGGTTCAGCAGTTGATTGACCCATTTCAGACGGCAGTGGAGCGCCAGAGCTTAATAATTTTAGTTTTGCTAACAAGTCTGAATCGGCAGGGTCTTGTTGTTGTCCCTGTTGAGTTTGAGCAAACATGGTATTAATTGCATCAACCGCTTGCAAAATTATGTCCATTAGCTCTGCATTGACTACACGTTTACCAGTACGTAAAAGATCAAACGTGTTTTCTGCTTCGTGACACACATCAACCATGGGTTTAAGGCTTAGAAAACCGGCCCCACCTTTGACGGTGTGAAATCCACGGAAAATAGCATTAAGTAAATCACTGTCATCAGGATTATTTTCAAGAGCGACCAGCTGCTCTTGTAGAAGCTCTAAAATCTCACCAGCTTCAATTAAAAAGTCCTGGAGTATCTCTTCATCAACATCAAATGACATTAAATTGACTCCTAATTAGAAACCCAGACTTGATAGCAGATCATCAACTTCATCCTGACCCGTGACCACGTCTTCACGTAACTCAGCGTTCATGATTGGGCCTTCTGCCTCTATCTTATTATCTTTAATTGTAGGTAATGACTCAGTAGTATGGTCACCAAAAACGGTCAACATGGATACTAAATTACTCTCTACTTCGCGCACTAGTTCAATCACTCGGCGGATCATCTGACCGGTTAAATCTTGGAAATCTTGCGCCATCAATATCTGAGTGAGCAATTCACGAAGACGGTTAGAATCATGCTCGCTATTAGACATAAACTGCTGAACATCATGACAAAGTGATTTAAATTCACCCAGTTCGATGTCGCGACGCATCAGTTTATCCCACATAGGCGTTACAGATTGAATGTTGCTTATAATGGTATCGGCCAAAGGCAAACATTCTTCAACCGCATCCATGGTTTTATTAGCAGCTTGTTCTGTCATCTCAATAACATAGTTTAATCTTTCTTTAGCATCCGGAATTTCAGTGTTCGCTAATTCAGATAAACGGTTATCAACTTGGAAATCTTTTAGTGCGCTGTGCAATTGGCGAGTGAGCTTACCGACCTCTTCAAACAGCTCACGCTGCAGAGGAGTCGCTAAATCTCTAATTAATTCGTCAGCTTTACCTTGCTCTCCCGCCGATAGCAGTTCAACAAGTTGCTGGGCCTGTTCGAGAGTAATTAACCCCGATATTGATGCCTGCATGACTTATCCTTGCTTAAGCGAGTCGTTCAAAGATTTTGTCTAACTTTTCTTTTAACGTAGCGGCTGTGAACGGTTTAACAACATAACCATTAACACCAGCTTGAGCCGCAGCAATGATTTGCTCACGCTTAGCTTCAGCCGTAACCATTAATACAGGTAAATGTTTTAGTGAATCGTCTGCACGGATTGCTCTAAGTAAATCAATACCCTGCATTCCCGGCATATTCCAGTCGGTTACAACAAAGTCAAAATGACCTTTTTGTAACATAGGTAGGGCTGTTGAGCCATCATCTGCTTCTTGGGTATTATTAAATCCCAAGTCTCGCAACAAGTTCTTAATGATACGTCTCATTGTTGAAAAATCGTCAACAATAAGAATCTTCATATTCTTGTCCAAGGTTTCCTCCGGTGAGCTGACACTCGTTTGCTCTATAATTAGTTATTATTCTTGTGTCCAATGCTTGAGTTTGGCTTTTAGTCTGAGCATAGCCTGACTTAATATCTGGCTAACTCGCGACTCACTTACCTCAAGGATGGCACCGATTTCTTTTAAGTTTAATGCTTCGTCATAATATAACGACAGCACTAAAGCATCTCTTTCTGGCAAGGTTTTAATTGCTTCAACCAGTGCAGATTGGAACTGAGTCTCAGCGAGAGAATCAAAAGCTTCATTTGGGGATTCGTCGTCTGTGGTTAACACATCCTGGGAAACACCAAGGTCTTCTATGCCTATGATTTTACCGACAGAAACATCATTTAAGATATGATGGTACTCATCGAGAGACATATCAAGTTTTTCAGCAATTTCTGTGTCTCGTGCATCGCGCCCTAACACTTGTTCAAGTTCGTCAATGACATGGGCTACACGGCGATTATTACGATGAACTGAGCGTGGAACCCAGTCACCGCGGCGAATTTCGTCAATCATTGCGCCACGAATACGAATGCCAGCAAAGGTTTCAAATTTAGCCCCTTTGGTGCCATCAAATTTTGATGATGCTTCTAGAAGCCCCATCATACCTGCTTGTAATAAATCATCCAGTTGCACTGATGCTGGCAGCCTTGCCAACATATGATGAGCAATGCGTTTCACCAACGGTGCATACTGTTCAACAATCGATGTTTTGTTATCGAACTGAGTATACGCTGCGGCTTTATTCACTCGCTCTCCCCTCTTCTACTGGTTTACGTTGTACTAATCGTTCAACAAAAAACTCTAAGTGACCACCAGGTTGCTGCGGTACAGGCCAGGTCATAATTTTATTGGCCAACCCTTGGTATGCAATCGCAGAAGGTGATTTGGGAAACGCTTCTACAACCAATTTTTGTTTACGAACTGCTTTGCGCAAATTTTCATCAAAAGGAACGCTAGCGACAAGCTCTAAAGCCACATCTAAAAATCTATCTGTTACTTTACTGAGTTTAGCAAATAATTCCATGCCTTCGCGTAAACTACGCACCATATTTGCCACAATTTTGAAGTGGAACACACCGTGTTCACGACTTAAAATCTTAATCAGTGCATAAGCATCGGTAATCGATGTAGGTTCATCACATACAACGATTAATACATCTTGTGACGCCCGCGAAAAACTCAGCACCATATCTGAAATACCCGCAGCCGTATCAACAATTAAAATGTCGAACTGGGTGCGCATTTCACTAAAGGCACGAATTAAACCTGCATGCTGCGCTGGGGTCAATTCAACCATCGCTTGTGAACCAGACGTGGCCGGCACAATACCGATCCCTTTTGGCCCACGGACAATGATGTCATCTAATTCGGCATCGCCAGACAAAACATGAGATAAATTTTTCTCTGCACGGATCCCTAGCATCACATCAACGTTGGCTAAACCTAAGTCAGCATCAAGCACCAGTACACGCTTGCCCTTTTCGGCTAATGCGACTGCAGTATTAATTGATACGCTTGTTTTACCGACTCCGCCTTTACCACCGGATACGGCAATTACTTTAACTTTATCGTTATTTGGTTGATTCATCATACGTAAACCACTTGCTTGATCCCGAGTCATATCTTTACTCAAATGCATAGGCAGTGTCATTTGACCATGCCGTGTCTTGTGACGTTGGTTGTTCTGTTTCGTTTAATGCGGCTAGTGCTTGTTTGGCTAATTCTAGTGTATCAGCCACTTTCATGTCTTCTGGAACACGTTGACCGTCAGTAACATAACTCAATGGTAACTCATTTTGAATCAATACGCTCAATGCACCTGCAATTGATACTGATTCATCTAATTTAGTCAAAATAGCACCCGATAACGGAATGCGTTTAAAGTGTTCAACAGCATCTTGTAATACACGACGCTGGCCTGTGGCAGACATTACTAAATAACTGCGGATTGGGATCCTACTATTTGCAGTCAAATTATCAAGTTGTTGATAAAGACGCATGTCACGTTGTCCCATTCCTGCAGTATCAATTAACACTAGCTTACGATTTCTAAATTGATATAAAATCTGCTCTAATTCGCTTAAATCATGTGCTTGCTTAACTGGGCAGCCCATAATTTTACCATATGTCGCTAATTGCTCATATGCTCCAATTCGATAATGGTCTGTCGTAATCAACGCGACTTGTTCAGGACCATGATGTGCAGCAAACCGCGCAGCAATTTTTGCTAAAGAAGTCGTTTTACCGACACCCGTTGGGCCAACAAAAGCAACCACACCACCACGTTTAACAATATCATCACCTTGATTATCAAGTAAATTAGCTAAACTTTGTGGTAATGCTCGCACTAAGTCTGCTGGCGTGTAGTGTTGGCTCAGCCCAGCTAGTTTAGCAGCAACAGCGGGAGAAAACTCAGCTGCAATTAATTTACTTTCTAACATGGCGCCAACTGGATCAGAGCGCTTTTTGTGATCTTTCATTAAAGAAGACACCTGGTGGGTCAGTAAGCTTCTTAACGATGCCATTTCCTCACGCAATGAGTCTAGCTCGGCAGATTGATTTTTATTACTTTTATTGGGTTTTTCAAGATGATTTACCTGTGGGGCACTTGGGGTAGGCTTAGCCGTTTTAGCCCCTTGTAATTGGCGAGCCCATTCAGGTAACTCTGGTTCATCTTGATGCACAGACATTTGCTGTGCCATGCGATTGTGCTGCTTTTCAAGTAATGCTTGTAACGAGTCCGCGGCAGGCGGTGGGCTCACTTTTGAATGTGCCTTAACGGCAGGTTTAGCGCCCAATGAAACTCTATCTTCACTGACATCCATAAAGCTATTCGTTGGCGCTTGCGACGCCATAGCGGCTTTGGGTTCGTCATAATCAACCGCGGCAACAATTTCGATGCCACCAGCCACTTTTTTATTAGACATAATGACAGCGTCAGACCCTAGGGTGTCTTTAACTTGTGCCAATGCTGCACGCATATCTTTGGCAAAAAATCGTTTAATTTTCACGTACGCACCTCTTTAAACTGACGTTATCACTATTGACCTACTGCAGAAACAATTCTGATTTGTTTCTCGTCGGGGATTTCTTGGTAAGAAATCACTCGTAAATTTGGAATAGTGTATTTAACAAATCGTGACAGCGTGGATCTCAGCATACCAGATGTCAATAATATGGCTGGTTGCCCAACCATTTCTTGCTTCTGTGCAGCATCTAAAAGTGACTGCTGCATGCGTTCTGCGAGTCCAGGTTCAATATTTGGCCCTTCTCCACCTGTCGCCTGCATAGACTTATGCAACATCTGTTCCAACTCAGGCGCCAATGTAATGACAGGGATTTCAAGTTCTGGTCCAGAGATCTCCTGGACTATCATCCGTTTTAGGGCGATACGCACTGCAGCTGTCAATACTTCAGTATCATTACTCTTACTGCCATACTCTAATAACGTTTGGACGATTGTGCGTAAATCTCGAACCGATACACCCTCATTTAATAAGTTCTGCATGACTTTAACCACAGAGCCTAAAGGCATAATGTCGGGTACAAAACCATCCACTAATTTTGGTGAGTTCTTTGCCAGCATATCCATTAACTGCTGCACTTCTTCGTAACCTAATAGTTTAGCGGCATTGTTGCTTAACAATTGGCTAATATGGGTTGCGACAACGGTCGCGGTATCTACCACTGTGTAGCCTAATGTTTGTGCATGCTCACGTTGCTCTGGCGAAATCCAAACGGCCTCTAAACCAAATGCAGGATCGCGAGTTTCAATACCGTCGAGCTTGCCATAAACTTGTCCTGGGTTAATTGCCAGTTCACAGTCATGTCTCACTTCGGCTTCACCCACCACAACCCCCATCAATGAAATCCGATAAGCATTGGGTGATAAGTCTAGATTGTCACGAATATGCACTGCTGGCACTAAAAATCCTAACTCTTGAGATAATTTCTTACGAACACCCTTAATACGGCCTAATAATTCGCCACCCTGGGATTTATCAACCAATGGAATTAACCGATAGCCGACTTCAAGACCGATGGTGTCAACGTGGCGCACATCATCCCAGCTCAAATCTTTAGGTTCTTTATCTTTGGCTTCCGCAGGGCCTTTAGTCGCGACAACTAACGCAGCTTGCTTTCTTTCAACATTACGTTTGTAAACAAAATAAGCGGCGCCGGCGGTGATAAATGCAAACGTTAAAAATGCCACATGCGGCATGCCGGGTACAATACCCATAATAAACAGTAGACCTGCGGCAATCGCTAAAGACTTATGATTGTCAAACATCTGACTCATCATCATCTGGCCCATATCACCAGATTCATTTTGACGCGTTACCATTAAGGCCGCAGCAATAGACAATAGTAAGCCAGGTATTTGCGCCACTAAACCATCACCAATGGTCAGTAAGGTATAAATTTCTACCGCACTTGAGAAATCAAGATCATGTTGCACTATACCAATAACAAAACCGCCGAGGATGTTAATCACTAGGATCATAATACCGGCAATAGCATCACCTTTAACAAACTTCGACGCACCGTCCATTGCGCCATAAAAGTCAGCTTCACGGGTCACTTCGGCGCGGCGAATACGCGCTTGGTCTTGGGTAAGCGTTCCCGCATTTAAATCTGCATCAATGGCCATTTGTTTGCCGGGCATTGCGTCGAGGGTAAAGCGAGCACTCACCTCAGCAATACGCCCAGCACCTTTGGTAACTACTGCAAAGTTAATGATAATTAGGATAATGAACACCACTAAACCCACAGCATAATTGCCGCCAATTACCACAGAACCAAAGGCTTCAATCACCTTACCCGCCGCATCTCCACCGTTATGGCCTTCTAACAATACAATTCGAGTTGAAGCGACGTTTAACGCTAATCGCAACAACGTCGCGACAAGTAACACGGTAGGAAAGGCAGCAAAATCAAGGGGTCTGTCGGTATAAATCGCGACGAGTAACACCACTAACGCTAAGGCTATATTGAAAGAAAACAAGATATCGAGCAAGAATGGCGGGATAGGCAAAATCACCATCCCTAATGCAGCCAAAACTAATACAGGCGTACCGATACCTTTAAAAGTAGATGGTCTTATTTGTTTAAATTGCCCAAAAGCTGCTTTTGCATCCATATTTAGATGAACCCTTTCTGTCAGTCTACTGCGTCAATGGACTGTTAATTGACGCGAATAAACTTAGAAAGCAAGAATTAAGCCAAAGATAGCATTATCGAAAAACATGCTGAGCTTAATATTTTAAATCATCGGGGATAGGCTGTTTGTAAGGAATAGGTTTAGGCTTACGCCCCTTACCTTTTTGATATTGTCTGAGTTGAAACACGTAGGCTAATACTTGAGCCACTGCGGTAAAGAGCCCTTCTGGCACTTGTTGGTCAATCTTGGTGGTATGGTAAATAGCCCTGGCAAGAGGTGGGGCCGACACAATAGCGACGTTATGTTCACGAGCAATTTCTCGTATTTTAAACGCAACATCGTCTACGCCTTTGGCAATTAAAAATGGAGCCGATGAACGGGTCACATCATATTTAACCGCTACTGCATAGTGCTCGGGGTTAACCACTATCACATCCGCTTTGGGCACTTCTGTCATCATCCGGCGCTGAGCCATTTCATGCTGCATTTGCCTAATACGCCCTTTGACTTCAGGTTTACCCTCAGTATCTTTATATTCATCTTTGACTTCTTGCTTGGTCATTTTAAGCTGTTTATTGTGATTCCAAATCTGGAACGGCACATCAATAATGACAATCAGCAACATTGAACTGCATAAAACAATAAACATCCATACCAGCAAATCTAACGCATGGTACACATTACCCGGCAAATGGTCGTTCGATAACATTAAAATATCGTAAAAATAGAACGTTAATAAAAAATATGCCGACAGCGCAACAACAGCAAACTTAGCGATACCTTTAGTTAACTCAACCAGCGCTTGAGTACCAAACATGCGTTTAAAGCCATTCATCGGATTAAGCTTACTGCCTTTAGGCATAAATGCTTTGACCGAAAAAGACATGCCACCTAATACGATATTGCCTAAGAAAGACACAAACGCCAACAATGCAATAAAACTCAACAGTGGCCAGGCAAGCTCATTACCCACGACGCCCCAAACACGAAACATCGAGTTGGTATCGAATATTTGATCGCGCTCCATGGAGAAAATTTGTTTCATGATGTTGTAAAGGCTAATCGCAATAGAAGGTCCAGTCATGGCAAAGCCTACTGATGCAGCCAATAACACCGCGGCGGTTCCGAGTTCTTTTGAGCGAGCGACTTGACCCTTTTCACGTGCTTGTTCAAGTCTCTTACTGGTGGGTTCTTCTGTGCGTTCTTGACTGCTGTCATTTTCGGCCATTTTCCCTCCTTAGAACACGATTGCTGCGTCGGTTTGACATTGAAGTTGTAACACATCACACATCAACAGCTGTGCCGCCTGCCAGACTTCATCAAAATGCGCCATGATAGGACCAAGGGTTAACCATAAAATCAGCAAACCACTGACCATGGTAACGGGAAAACCAATAGAGAAAATGTTTAACTGAGGTGACGCTCTGGTCATCACACCAAAAGAGAGGTTAATCAGTAATAAGGCCACAATCGCCGAGATTGACATGGTTAATGCCGCCCCAAACATATAACTGCCCCATTCAGCTAACGCGCGATAATTGGCAATAGAAATACCTTGAGTCGAAATAGGGATCGTTTCAAAACTGGCCACCAGCATTCTAAACATCAATAAATGGCCATCAACGGCTAAAAATATCAGGGTCGCGAGCAGTAAAAAGAAATTACTCACCACAGGTGTTTGTTCACCTGAACCGGGGTCAACCATAGAGGCAAAACCTAAGCTGGTTTGCATACCAATAATTTGCCCCGTTAACACAAATGTCTGCATTACCATTAGAGTAACAAACCCCATCGACACACCAATAAGAATTTGTTGAGCAATCACAAACACTGAGCTAAACGCCATGAGTTCAACGGCTTCAATAGGCGGTAATACTGGCGCAACGGCAACGGTAATGGCAACAGATAACAGCAAACGAACACGCGATGGCGTGGTATTAGCACCAAATACCGGCATGACCATTAACATCGAGGAGATACGAAAAAACGGCAACAGGTATGCGGCAATTGTTTGACTGATTTCATCAAACAAAATATCCATAACTTAACCTATCACTACAGGAATGAGGTTTACCATATCAAGGAAAAAATCCATCATGGTTTGTACTAGCCAGTGACCTAAAAACATCAGTGCAAACAAGGTCACTAAAAGACGAGGTAAAAAACTTAGGGTTTGTTCATTAATCGAGGTTGCCGCCTGAAACACTGCCACAATCAAACCAATGAACAAACCGGGCAAAATAATCGCCGACACAATCAGTACAATGACCGACAATGCTTCTCTAAAGATATCTATTAGCGATTCTGGAGACATAAATAGGCGGCCTTATATTCCGAAGCTATTCGCTAATGTGCCCATCACTAGGCCCCAACCATCAACTAAAACAAATAACATAATTTTAAAAGGTAGCGACACAATCATCGGCGATAACATCATCATACCCATAGCCATTAAGATACTGGCGACCACTAAATCGAGCACTAAAAATGGCACGAACAACATAAAACCAATCTGAAAAGCGGTTTTTAGTTCACTGGTAATAAACGCAGGGATCACCACGCTCATTGGCGCTTGCTCTGGAGATTGAATGTCTTTGTAGCCCGAAATTTCAATAAAGGTTTGTAAGTCTGTGGTGCGAACTTGCGACAACATAAACGTTTTTATCGGTTCTTTGCCAACATCATATGCCTGGGTTAAGGTCATGGTTTCATTAACGTATGGTTCAACCGCCTCGACATAAATCTTATCAAATACTGGCGCCATAATAAAAAACGTCATAAACAAGCTAATACCAATAAGCACTTGATTTGATGGGGTTTGCTGCAAGCCCAATGCTTGTCTTAATATCGATAACACCACAATGATACGCGTAAACGATGTCAGCATAATCACCATTGCTGGGATAAAGCTCATCGCCGTCATCAGCAATAAAATTTGTAATGTTACTGAATATTCTGTTGCACCGTCGGCGCCTGTGGTCACAGTAACAGCCGGTAAAATGCCATCTTGCGCGAACGCATCAGGAGCCATCAATAACCCGAGCATTGCCATAATGGCCATCTGCAACATGCTAGTGTATTTATTCATTATTGCTGTTCCTTAGCTTTTCTCAAACGGCTGGCAAATGAAGTTGCAGGGACATCTACCGCGGTGTCTAATTTGTCGATGAGATTAATACTTTGCGGAGTAACACCGAGAAGATATTGCTGACCATTAACGTCAATAAGCATCACTTTCTCACGCTGGCCAATGGGCGTCACCGCAAGTGTTTTAATGACCCCACCATTTGATGGCACAAGATTTAGACGTTTTACAATGTAAGCTAAGACAAAAATGATCGCCAGTACTACAATTAATCCACCCACCATATTGGCAAGCGTTGCAGTATTTGAGACTTCAGAGGTGCGAGTGAGTACAGCGGTAGTTGCAGAGTTTGCAGCATTGGGCACTTCGGCATCGGTCAATGCTTGGGCCATCACACTGAGCATTGAGATCATATTTGCCACGGTCATTCCTTGTGTTGTGAACCTTTAGCAAAACCTGTACAAGGCCGGTTTTGCTCATCAAGATTATTTAAGCTTTTTAATACGTTCAGTTTGGCTGATCACGTCGGTTAAACGGATACCAAATTTATCGTTCACGACCACCACTTCACCGTGCGCAATTAACGTACCGTTTACCATCACATCAAGTGGTTCGCCGGCAACACGGTCAAGTTCAACCACTGACCCCTGGTTTAGCTGCAATAAATTACGAATGCTAATAAAACTGCGGCCCACTTCCATTGAAATGGTCACCGGGATATCAAGAATCGAATCCAATTTAGCGGCTTCTTCTTTGGTTATCGGTTTAGAGTCATCAACTAACTCATCTAGCTCAACCTGCTGCGCTTCTTCTAATGCTTGCTCAGCCATCGCTGCAGCCCAATCATCACCAGTATCTTCTGTACTCATTTATATCACCTTATAAATCTGAAATTTCACGAGCCTTACCTTTACGCGTAACCAGTTGGAGTTCTGATTTGACCGTTTCTGGTCGAGCTATTTTCTCGCTAATTTTTAATGCTAAATTATCGCGTGACTTACCGAGTTTACAACGATAAGTCGGCAAGTCTTCAATGCGCATCATAATATGTTCAGGCAAGTCGATAGGAATAATATCCCCGGCTTTAAAGCCCATCACGTCGCGTAATGTCACTTCGTGTTCAACGATATTGGCATCAAAGCCAACTTGTACGTCCATAATTTCATCACGAAGCGCCTGCGACCAACGCATGTCAGTATCTTGCTTATCACTTTGCACACCCGCGTCTAATAACTCACGGATAGGCTCAATCATCGAATACGGCATGGTAATATGGAAATCACCGCCGCCGCCGTCAACTTCAATGTGAAATGAGTTAATGACCACGACTTCAGTTGGGCTGACAATGTTAGCCATTGCAGGGTTCACTTCCGAATCAAGATATTCAAACTCAACATCCATTACCGGCGCCCATGCATCTTTATAATCTTCAAAGATGATTTTTAGCAACAACTGAACAATGCGACGCTCTGTCGGGGTAAATTCTCGCCCTTCAATTTTGGCATGAAAACGGCCGTCACCACCAAAGAAATTATCAACCAAAATAAACACTAAACGTGCTTCCATGGTAATAAGTGCAGTCCCCTTCAACGGGCTAAAACGCACCATATTTAAACTGGTAGGTACAAATAACGTATGAACGTACTCGCCAAACTTAAGCATTTGTACGCCATTAATAGACACTTCTGCCGCGCGGCGCATCATGTTAAACATGCTTATCCGAAGATGACGTGCAAAGCGCTCGTTAACGATTTCAAGCGTGGGCATACGGCCACGTACAATTCGGTCTTGAGACGAGAAATCATAAGAGCGCGCATCTTCGCTATTCTCTTCAATATCATCGTCATCAACGTCGTCTACTCCATGAAGTAGCGCATCGATTTCATCTTGGCTTAATAAATCACTCACATCGTAGCCTTAGCAGTTAATGCATTTGGTTATTGCATCACAAAACCAGTAAACAGGACTTTTTCAACCACTTTTTTGCCCGTTATTGGTTGCAGCGTATTTTGCACATTAAGTAATGCTAATTGACGAAGCTCATCTTTACCGGCTTGGGTACTGAGCTTTTGCACATCTGCACCACTAAATGTGGTTAGCAGTGCATCTTCAATTAAAGGAATATGTTTCTTAGTTAAGATACTGTCGTCTTCACCGCGTACCATTAGCTGCACTTTAATCTCAACTAACCGCGCACGATCAACACCTGGCAAGTTGAATAAAAAAGGTCTCGGCATACCGACATAATCTGCTTGAGCAGAGACAACCGCCTCAGCTTCTGACTGGGTAGCATCTGCACCTTCAGCAACCGGTGTAACAGGTGCAGGATCATCTGACCCCATAAAAAACCAGGCACCACCTGCGGCTAATAAAAGCACAACCAAACCTATGCCACCAAATAACACCAGCTTGTTCTTCTTTTTCCCGCCGGTTGCAGTCTCTTCTAACTCTAATTCTTCAGCCATAAAGGTTCCCAATAAACAATGTGACTAACTTGATGACGAGCTCAATAACCCATTGTTATTAAAAAGTCATATTATGTGTATAGGTTACCTGCTTAAGCATAATAATCTATAGCAGAATGTAAACTCCTTGATGTATTTGTCATCAAGCTGATGTCTTGTGTTGATATTTCGTCCAATTGACCATCAGATGACTGGCCTTGATGTTCAGATGACTCTTGTTGCTGCTCTCGTCCGCTACCGCCTTGCGATACCTGGCTGTCGGTCAGTTGTAACCCTTCACTTGCAAGCATGTCACGTAAACGAGGAATAGCTTGCTCAACAAGATCGCGAGTTTGCGACTGTGCAACATGGAATTGCACTTGAGTTTGATCACCCTGAATTTGTATTTTTACCGTTAAATGGCCTAGCTCTGGTGGATCAAGACGAATTTCGGCTTGCTGAATACCATTACTCACCATGGTGATTAACTGTTGCTTCATGACAGGAGAAAACTTTTGGATCATCTCCTGCATCTGGCTGCCCGCTTCCGACTGCGGCCTTAATGAAAGTTGAAATTGCGGTACTTCGCTCTTATGCACAGGCGTAAAGCTACTTTGATTTTGTAACGACTTACTGTCAACCTCGCTGACATCTGCAAACATATCAAGTCCGTTATTGGCGGAGTTAACGTTTACACTAGACTCATTCGCACGCTTACCTGCAACAGAATCTAACACCACCGAAAACTCAGCTTTTTCTAAGGCCTTTACCTCTGCAGCAACAGGTTGAATATTACCATCGATCCGCGTTTTATCGCCTAAAATAGATTTTGCGTCAGCAGCCAAAGTTGATGTCATATTCTGATCAGACTGAGAGGCGCTTAACTCCGCGCTGAATGATGATGTGGTACTGGCACTCAGTGTCACTGAAGATGGGATTGATGTTAACTCAACATCCAATTGCGCCATAGTAGCGCCTTGATCTTTAACTCTCGCATTCACTACAAGCGCTTTATCTATCTCGCTTTGCTGATAAGTATTAAGCACATTAACCGAAGTATCATCAATACTTTCAAGTTCGAGCTCTGCCATCGCTAAAATAGACTCATCCACAACGGGCATTTGTAAATTAAAATCGCTCACTAACTCACCTAACGCTTCAGCATCTAGTGCTTGTAATTCAGTGCGAGAAAGTTTGCTAAATGCCATTAAATTGGCTAATTGCTCGGGATTAAGCTCTGAGATAACGTGTGAAGATGAAGACGAAGGAGATAAATGAATTGTTTCGGTAAATAACTCATCGATATTGAATTCACTGCTTTTACTATCAAGAGACTCTAAATCAATTTGTTCAAACGTTAAGTCACCTAATGTATTTCCGATTACATTAGGCGAATTGACAATAGGTTCTAAAGTGGCGCCCTGTTGTGTGTAAACACCGCTCTTATCGACATACGGCAATTCATTTCCGCCATGAGGATTACGCTTACCTAAATTATCGGCCATCGTCAGCTGAGCAAAAATCATCTCTGCATCTGAATTTTCATCAGAAAGTTGCTCAGATGTTTTATTGAGTTCGTTTTCAATATCAGCATCATATATTGGCACTTCGACATTTGAATCAACGGTTTTAACGTTAGCATTATTTACTTCTGTACTTGATTCGCTCGCCTGATTAAAAGTAGATAAGAATGACGTATTTTCAACATCTTGCTTGTTACCTTTCGAACCCACATCGGCAGATTTACTGCTATTGCTAAGTAAGATATTGCTCATCTGCTGCATAATCGGCTCCACTTAAATCAAATCAAGTTTGGTGAAATATCATCACGAAAAGGGGTCAGTATCAAGCACGTTATGCACTGTTACATTGGTATGTAGATAACCCGACAGCAACTAGCATGGACTTTAAAAGTCCACTCAGCACTGTCACTTCGCTGACGATGTGTTTTCCTATAAACAGAATCAAGCAATTTAAGTGCCACTTGTTTAAAAATACTAAAGTTAAACATTGAGGCTAAAAACTGAGGTAAAAATAAGGTGAAAATACTAATAATCTAATGCTGACAAGCAAACCTTGATCGATTCTGATTGAACAAACTACTTCATCTTCTGCCGAAAATATTGCTGCATCGCAAACTCATCAGACATTTTTTGTTCGCGTTTTGACTCAGCTATTTGCTCTTTGGTGGCTTTTTTAGCCAACAACATCTCAACCGCTTTACGCTTTTGTTGAGTCTCTTGCCAATGTTGCTGACGATAACCCACTTGTTTTTCACCGTCTTTAACCACGGCCACTTGTTGTAAAATGGCCTGATCAACCTGGCGGATAAATTGATGAAACTGATGATATTGATTTGCACGTAATGTGGTGCCGGTGTGGCCTTCCATTTGCTTCATGTAATCTAAGCGGTAATTATTTAACGCATCAAGCTGCCCCTGGCGCTTTTGGCGTTCAAATTGAGCGGCTTTTAATTGCAACGCGGCTTTCTCTTCTGCGGCAACAGCTAATTTAAGCACGGTGACTAACGGATCTGTTTTAGCCATGGATTAGCCTTGGCACTGCGCGGCAATTTGCGTCAGCATGAGTTTACTGTCATCAAAGCTCACAGGTTCTTTAAAGCCCTGACGTAAAAATGCATTCATTGCAGGCTGCAAACGAATGGCATTATCAATGCGCGGATCGCTGCCTTGTGAATAAGCGCCGATAGAAATCAAATCACGATTTTGCTGATATAACGAATACATTTGTTTTACACGACGCATCGCTTCTAAATGCTCACCACTTATCACCATTGGCGCCACGCGACTAATAGAAGCTTCCACATCAATGGCAGGATAATGCCCAGAGTCAGCTAGTTGACGAGATAACACCACGTGGCCGTCTAAAATGGCACGAGAAGCGTCAGCAATCGGATCTTGCTGATCATCACCTTCTGTTAGCACAGTATAAAATGCGGTAATAGAGCCTTGACCAGGACCGCCATTACCCGCTCGCTCAACGAGTCTGGGTAATTTTGCAAACACCGAGGGTGGATAGCCTTTAGTGGCTGGCGGTTCACCCACCGCTAACGCAACTTCACGCTGAGCCTGGGCATAACGGGTTAAACTGTCCATCAGCAATAACACGTCATAGCCTAAATCACGGAAATACTCAGCAATACGCGTAGACGTTTCACACGCGCGTAAACGCATTAATGGCGAGGTATCTGCTGGCGCGGCAACGACAACAGAACGTGCTCGGCCTTCCTCACCTAAAATCTCTTCAATAAATTCTTTAACTTCACGGCCACGCTCGCCCACCAGCCCAACCACAATAATGTCAGCGGTAGAACCGCGAGTCATCATGCCAAGGAGCACACTTTTACCGACACCAGATCCAGCAAACAAACCCATACGTTGACCTTTACCAACGGTGAGCATCGAGTTAATCGCTCTTACACCGACGTCTAAAGGCTCGGTAATCGCTCGTCGAGACAAGGGATTAATATTGGGTCCGTGACGAGCAGCTTGGTGGTCAGTATTCAATGGTCCTAAACCGTCTAACGGTGCACCACTGCCATCGAGCACTCGTCCGAGTAACGACATGCCTACATTTAAACTCGATTGCTCACCTAACGGCGTCACTCGAGCGCCTGGTAATACGCCGCGCAGCTCTTCAATTGGCATCAAGTACAGTAATTTATCATCAAAACCGACCACTTCAGCGACTAACTCGCCCACCATGGTTTCAATTGAACACAAACTGCCTACAGGCGCACGACATCCAGTGGCTTCAAGGGTTAACCCGACAACTCGCACTAATTGACCACTGGCCACTGGTCGCAGAGGCAACACTTTTTTGTGATGAACGCTAAATTTGTTCAGCAGCTGCTGTTGACGATCGCTCATCCATTGTCCTTGGCAGTATCAACGTTAACGGCATCAACATTAGCGGCTTCATCAACTCTCGCTGTATCACCCACACTAACCGTATCTGGCGTTATCGGGACTTGTTGTGATGGATCATTTACATTTTGTTGTTCATTAATGGCAGGCGACAAAGCCGCTTTCGCATGGCTATCTTCTATACGATCGATTTGTGAAGAGTCCGTTTGTGATGAGTCAGCTTGATCAACTGATGATGTACTCTCATCGTCAACATGAACCTGCTCAGCAGATACTTGCGTATAAGCAGCTAAATCTTCAACTTCAGATGATTGATAATTAGGGGTGGTCGTTTTTAGCTGTTGGGCATTTTTAGTCAGCTGAGTGGCTTGCTCTTCAAGCTCAGTAAACACTTGCTCAATACGTTGTTTAACCCGTAAGTCGACTGAGGAACGCACGCTTTCAATCATGCAATCACCGTTTGATAACGTCGGGTCGATATCGATTTGCCATTGATTTTTTAGCAGTTGTTCTGGCGGGTAGTTTTGCGACACGATATCTGCATCGTGCTGGTTTAAGCGTAGCTTAACCCTTTGATCTTTTAACGGCAGTGCGTCAACACCTTGACGAAGTGCCGACAAAATATGCTCTGGATGGGTTTTTAATTCATGACCAATCACTGACTTAGCTAAACTCATTGTCATCGCCAGTAATTCCGCTTCAATCTCAGCATCTAAAACAGATAACGGTTGTTCAAACTGAGCGATAAGCTGCGTGAGTTGCTCAACCAATTGGTTAACGGCTACTTGCCCAGCTTCAAAGCCCTGTTGTTCACCTTGAGTAAAACCTTCACTGTGGCCTTGCTCTAAGCCTTCTAAACGGCCTTGCTCTAAACCTTGTTGATAACCGTCTTGCTTGCCCTGCTCAAACCCTTCTTGTTCCGCAGCCGCGCGAATATCTTCAATTTGCGCCATGGTTGGCGGAGCCATTGATTTTTCAGCGGTCACAGGTTTGGTTTGGTAAGGCTCAGATGACTTACCAAACATATTAGAGGGGTCTTGGCTTTTATCTCGCGTGATATCAGGAAGCTGCCAATGACTGAATTCAACTTCATCATCGACACTGAGGACATTTTTAGACGATTTGGATTCAGACATAATCAATCACTTGTATTGTTAGTAAATTAGCTATCAGAAATAACGGCACTCAAACGATCGATTATAAGAACTCGTCACCGCCACCACCGCCCAGCATAATTTCACCACTGTCGCTTAAGCGACGCGCAATAGATAGAATTTCTTTTTGAGCCACTTCCACTTCACTGATACGAATGGGACCCATGGCTTCAAGATCGTCACGCAATAATTCTGCAGCACGTTTAGACATATTGCCTAAGATTTTCTCTTTTAAGGCTTCATCAGCCCCTTTAAGTGCCTTCATCAGCACATCTTGCTGCACTTCACGTAACAAGGCTTGAATACCACGATCATCAACATCAATCAGGTTTTCAAACACAAACATCATATCTTGAATTTGCTGCGCCATCTCTTCATCAGACTCACGCATGGTTTCCATAATCTGGCTTTCTACGCCGGTATCGAGGTAGTTCATAATGTTTGCAGCCGCTTTTAAGCCGCCCATTTTCGCCGCTTGTGCGCCACCTTGACCCGCAAATTGTTTCTCCATAATGTCATTCAACTCCTGCAATGCTGCAGGCTGAACTTCTTCAAGATTGGCAATACGCATCATTAAATCTAAACGAGTGTTTTCAGGGAACTGGCTAAAAATTTCAGCCGCTTGATCGGGTTCTAAATAAGACAACACAATGGTTTGAATTTGTGGATGTTCGTTTTGAATAATGGTCGCCACCTGGCGAGCGTCCATCCATTTTAACGAGTCTAGTCCTTTGGCACCGCTGCCCATAATGATTTGTTCAATCAAATTACCGGCTTTATCTTCGCCTAATGCCGCGGTTAACGCTTTGCGCACAAACTCTTCGCTGTTAAAACCAATTGAAGAGAATTTTTGAATATCATCTAAAAATAATTTGTGTACACCAATGACTTTTTCTTGACCAAAGTCATCCATGGCTGCCATCGCCATACCCACTTTTTGCACCTGCTTAGGCTCTAAGTGTTTTAAAATTGACGCGGCATCGGCTTCACTCAAACTGAGTAGCAAAATAGCGGTTTTTTCAACACCGGTCATCGACCCTGGGTCAAATGCTGCCGGTTTTGCCTTTTCTTTATCTTTTTCATTAGCCATTGTCTTGTAACCAATTCTTAACTACTTGAGTGGAAAGCTCAGGCTCATTGGCCACGAGTGCTCTAATTGCCTTAATCATATCATCATCTTTATGCAAATTAGGTATATGAATTGAACCATCATCGGCATAACTGTATTCAGCTTCTTTAGTGTTGAGCATGCCCAGGGTGTCTGCGGCATATTGATCTTCAATTTCAGCTAACTCATGACCAGGTCGAGTGTCCGCTGGCATGTCGGTACCTTGTGGATTAGTGAGTTTTTTCAGCATTGGACGAACCACAGCTAAAAACAACACTAAAATCAATAAAGCACCTAACACTAATCTAATGGCGCGCCAAAACCAAGGCTGCTCCCACATGTCTGGTTCTGGTAGCGCTTCAATTAACTGGTCCATAAACGGCACGGTGACCACTTCAAGCGCATCACCGCGTTGAGTGCTAAAGCCCACAGCACCTTCAAGCAAACGACGAATATTAGTCATCTCTTCTTCTGTGCGAGGCACTCGAGACACTTGACCATTTTCATCAACTTGACCCGGTTTAAAGTCAATGGCAACCGACACACTCACCCGGCGCACCACACCAATTTGTTGGCGAGTATGGCTAATGGTGGTGTCGAGTTCATAGTTACGAGTCGCTTCTTTAGACATATCGCCAGAGGCTGTTGACACACTGCCCGCTTCACCCGCCACTTGAGGAATGTCAGCTTCCATTGGTGGTTGATTACTCAACGCCCCAGGGATACCGCCAGAACTTTGACCCGACGAGTTACGCTCAATGGTCATTTCGCTGCGAATAGCCGGTAAATCAGGTGAAAAACGCTTAGCCGTTTGTTCTACCGCAGTGAAGTCCATGTTGACATCCACTTGCGAGGTAAAGTTTTCAGGGCCAAGAATAGGCATTAAAATCGATTCAATTTTGCGACGATATTCCGCTTCTTTTTGTTGTACCAGTTCAAGTTCGCGGCGCGCTCTAGCTGAGGTACCGTCCTGGCTGCCTGAATTTAATAAGCGGCCATTTGAGTCGGTGACGGTGACGCGTGCTGGCTCAAGGCCTTGTACAGCAGAGCCAACAATATCAACAATCGCGTCAATTTCTTCCTGGCCTAATCCGCCGCGGCGCACGTTAACCACAACCGTTGCACTTGGCTTTGATGCATTGCG
Organism: Shewanella sp. MF05913; assembly: GCF_059758095.1. Lineage (NCBI taxonomy): Bacteria > Pseudomonadati > Pseudomonadota > Gammaproteobacteria > Alteromonadales > Shewanellaceae > Shewanella > Shewanella sp. MF05913. Next base: position 31,618 of record NZ_JCAYNT010000011.1, on the reverse strand, counting down.
GGCAAAAACGTTTTCTTTTGGTAGTGCTAAAATCACTTTCGCGCGGCTAATGCTTTTAAGCTCTTCAATGGCGCGAGCCAGGTTTAATTCCTGGCTGTGCTTTAAACGCGCTTGCTCCATACGTTGGCTCACACCAAAACCACTGTCCTGACTTAAATAATCATTGGTTTGAGTGCTGCTTTCAATGCCTGCGCGGCTTAGGAGTAATTTTACTTCTTGATATTTGTCTTCAGGCACTTTGACAACATCAACATTAATTTGATAATCAATTTGGCTTTTATCCAGTACATCAAGTACCTGGATCATTTCAGCCGTTTCCATTTTACCCAATGGACGATATTCCGGCTCTTGCGCCCACATCATCACAAAAACAGCCAATGCAAGACACACAGCCAAAGCCAAAATCATGATCACCTGGCGCATCATGTCAGCCCCGCCGACGTTGCCCATTAGCCCAGACTTGTTCTCCTGCTGGACACCGGCGTCAACTGTTGAATCTGAACCTACCATTATGTCTGTGCTCACAATATGTACCTGCTATATGTCTGATGTTTGGGATTACCTAGCGCTTAAAACCGACAGCGGCTAAACAGGCATACTCATGATTTCTTTATACGCTTCAACTAACTTGTTACGCACTTGCACGGTGGCTTCAAATGCCACACCGGCTTTTTCACGGGCAATAACGGTGTCAGACAAGCTCACTGTGGTGTCGCCCATGTCTAAACGTGAAGCTAAACTCGATGATGTTTGTTGCAGTCCATTCACGCTACCTACCGCTTGCGATAACAGCTGGCTAAAATCAGCGCCAGTGGTGTTATTCACTTGCTGAGTCAAGTTAGGGGCAATTGATGAACCAATAGAAGGGGCGATTTCGCCACGAAGCGATTGCATTTCTTGTAATAATGGATTGGCGCTAATCTGCATGGTGTCACTCCCTTTCGTCGACTTTTTGACGACAACAATAATCTTATAAGGAGTTAAAGCAATATAGATGCCAAGATGTAAAACAGAAGGGATAACATCAACAAAAACAACTTACCTACATATATGCAGATAAGTTGAATTCAGTATAAATAGTTTATAATCAGATAATTATAGATTTAAAAACAACATTACGCGGGTAATTGAATACCCATGTCTCGCATTTTTGCCATTTTATAACGTAATGTACGCGCACTGATCCCGAGTTTTTCAGCGACCATTTTCCGACTCCCCTGACATTGATTCAAGGTTTCTAAAATAATCACGTGCTCTTGCGCTTTAAGCTCATCACCTAACCCTTCAACATCACCAGACTTATCAACATCGAGGCTATCGTTAGATAATAGGTTTACGTCTGCGGAATCAATAATAATGTCGTTGACACCAATATCGTCATTCACGCGTAAAATTAGCGCACGTTGAATCACATTATCGAGTTCACGCACGTTACCCGGCCAACGATAAGTTAATAAACGTCGGGTAGCAGCATCATCAAGCTTAGGGACTGACGTCATATTTAAGGCTTTAGCATGCTTGGCCAGTAAATGGCGCGCCAGCGGTAAAATATCTGCAGGGCGTTGATGTAATGCAGGCCAGGTTAACGGAAACACGTTAATACGATAGTATAAATCTTCTCTAAACTCGCCAGACGTTGCCATGGCTTTAAGATCGCGGTTTGAGGTCGCTAATACGCGTACATCTAACTTAATGGTTTTACGACCACCTAAACGCTCTACTTCACGCTCTTGCAATACGCGTAATAACTTGGCTTGCAAGCCAAGCTCCATTTCCGATATTTCATCGAGTAATAATGTGCCGCCCTGGGCCTGTTCAAATTTACCCGGGCATGCTTGATACGCGCCGGTAAACGCGCCTTTCTCGTAACCAAATAGCGTGGCTTCGAGCATGTTTTCAGGAATAGCCGCACAGTTAATTGCAATAAACGGCTGTCCATTACGTTGGCTATGTTGATGAATATAACGCGCTAACACTTCTTTGCCTGAGCCACTTGGGCCCATAATCATCACCGAGGCTTCAGACACCGCAACACGTTGAGCAAGTGCCAATAACGCCAGGCTTTTGTCATCGGCAACCACAGGTTTATCGTGATGTTGCTTTAACGGCAAATATCGAGACACTTGATTAAGTAACACTTCTGGCGCAAAAGGTTTGGCAAGGTAATCGACTGCACCTAACTTCATCGCGCTGACCGCGCTGTTAATCGTGGCGTAAGCCGTCATTAACAATACCGGTAACTTAGGTTGGTGCTGCTGTAAATAACCGAGCAAACCCATACCGCCGATGCCGTCCATTTGCACGTCACTGATCACCATATCAAACTGGTTGACTTTTAACGCAATAATCGCTTCTTCAGCACTGCCAACATCAACGCACTCATAGTGAGCTAACAACAAGGTGTCGAGTAATGCCTCGCGTAAATCAGCATCATCTTCAACTAATAGAATATGTGCTTCAGCCATGTGTCACCTCCTGATGATATGCTTTTTTGGCGTGTGGAAAAATCAATCGAATATGGCAGCCCATTCCGGGCTTACACGATAACTGAATGTGTCCGCCATGATTGCGTACCACAGACTGAACCACTGCTAACCCAAGGCCTGTGCCCTGACTTTTGGTGGTAAAAAACGGCTCTAGCACTTGCTTTTGCATGGAGGGGTCTAACCCTTTGCCATTATCAATCACATCTAATAATAGTCCGTCAACGGTTTCACTGGCAGACACTTTAATTTTAGTCGCGCCAGCTTCAAGGCTGTTCATCACCAAATTGTTCACCGCAGAACTTAACGCATTGGCATTGGCTAACATGCTCGAATGCGAAGTGTCTTGTGCTTCTAACTGACACTGTTTTTTATCTGCTATAGGCTCACAGTTAGCCATCACTTGAGTGATAATGTCATCCATAGTCACCGACTCTGCCATGCTGTCTTGACGACCTCTGGCCATCAGTAACATGTCATTAACTTGACGCTCTAATTCGTTTAAGCGGTCAACCAACTTCGATTGAAACTTGCTTCGCGCAGCATCGGTTAACTTTGGGCTAGCTAAATTTGAAGCATACAACAACGCCGCAGACAACGGCGTACGCACTTGATGCGCTAGGGTTGCGACCATTTTGCCTAAAGACGACAAACGTTGTAAATGAGATAAATTCTTTTGTAATAAACGGGTTTCAGTTAAATCGGTAATAACGATTAACTGCCCAGGTTCTGGCGCTAACGGCGTAATCGCCAATTTAACACGGCGACCATTTTTTAATGACACTTCATGGCCGTCATCGTCTTGCGGCGCAAATGCGCGGTGAATAATGTCAAACCAGCGCGCCCCTTGTAGCGGACGGCCTAATAGTTCGGTGGCCACAGGGTTTGCTAGTGTCACTACGCCATCACCATCAATAATCACTACGCCCGATGGCATAGCCTGAAGAATATGCGCCATTTGATTAGACATATTGGCAGCCTTACTTGAAAAATCGCTTACAACCGGTGTAAATACCGGTGCTTTCGCATGCGCAATGCTTTGACGTATAGCACTCTCACTCGGCCTATATTCAGCATGAGCCGCAGCAGCTGCATAAGGTGTGGCAATAAGTGGGGTGGCAGTAAACGATGTTGTCATCGGCAACTCAACCTCCGCTTCACGCGGATTTGATAACACTCGAGCTGAATACATGGCCACTCCGTCAAAAGAATTACATTTGAACTGGTGGATGCATTAAGTGTGCCAAGGCGAGAATCTAGGGGGCTAGGAACTCGCAGGCTCGCCTGAGGTCGGACTTCGTCCTGCTAGGTTCTAGGACGGACTACGTCCTGCTAGGGCGGACTGTGTCCTGCTAGGTGCTAGGGCGGACTGCGTCCTACTAGGTTCTAGGACGGACTACGTCCTGCTAGGTTCTAGGACGGACTACGTCCTGCTAGGTGCTAGGACGGACTGCGTCCTACTAGGTGCTAGGGTGGACTGCGTCCTGCTAGATTCTAGGTGCTAAGCAACAGCTGGATCCCCGATAAAAGCATTCGAGGATGACGTGCGTGGTGGTGCGAGTTCTAGAAGCAAAAAACACATCTGTGGATGTGTTTTTAGGTTAATTGCTAATGACGAATCAAAGCAATAATAAGCTAATGTTATTCTTTGCTCATGCCGTATTTACGCATTTTTTCAACGAGGGTGGTACGGCGAATACCGAGCATTTCTGCGGCGCGGGCGACGACATTGTCTTGTTGCTCTAATGCCTGGCGGATCATATCGATTTCAAGCTCTGCCAGTAGGTCTTTAAGATTGACCCCTTCTGGCGGTAATTCGCTCGGGAATCGGGTTTCAGGAATATCAACTGGCTCTTCATCGCTAAATATCGATGCGAGTGCATCGCGTTCGAGTTGTTCTTCGCTAATTTCAACGCAGTATTCGGGTACATCAATGTAACGGTATTTATGCGGTAAATCATTTACATCAACAAGGCCGCCTGGATACAGAATCGTTAACCGTTCAATCAAGTTAGACAATTCACGGACGTTACCGGACCAGTTATGTTCTTTTAACGATTCAATGGCGCGTTGGGTGAAACGTACTTTACCGCGGCCTTCGTTAAAGACTCGGTTGACTAACTCGTGCAATAACAAGGGTACGTCATCACGACGCTCGCTTAAGGCAGGCATTTCGATTGGGAATACATTGAGGCGGTAATATAAATCTTCACGGAATTCATTTTCAGTGATCATGGTTTCTAAATCACGATGGGTTGCCGCTACAATTCGCACATCGGTTGCAATGGTTTTACTGCCACCGACGCGCTCAAACACCCGCTCTTGCAATACACGTAATAACTTAACTTGCATTTGCAATGGCATGTCGCCAATTTCATCTAAAAACAGTGTGCCGCCTTCGGCGAGCTCAAAGCGGCCTTTACGGGCAGATATCGCGCCAGTGAACGAGCCTTTTTCATGGCCAAACAATTCGCTTTCAAGCAGTTCTGGTGGAATAGCACCACAGTTTACCGGAATAAACGGTCCATCACGGCGCTCAGACAAATAATGAATATTACGCGCCACCACTTCTTTACCTGTACCCGACTGACCTAATACCAGCACGGTAGCGTCAGAGCCAGACACTTGATTAATTAAATGTCTTACGTTGGCAATGCCTTCGCTGCGGCCGACTAGGCTGCGGAATAATTTGGTTTGATTGCCACTGGTTAAGGTGTGTTCTCGTTTGGCCTGACCAAAAACCTGACAAAAATGCAGTAACTCAGTTAATTGCGGGTAATTTACCGGCTCTTCTATTTGCCCAAGCACATTAGACAAATGCACCTCAGATTCGCCAAGCAACAGCATAGGTTGCCAGGGCGCTATCGCGGCAATATTTTTGATGCTCTCTGCACTGATGTTGTCATTAACAATCACTACGGCACGAAAACGCGATTGCTCAATTAATGGCAATAAAGATTGATGAGAGACTATTTCGCATTGCTCGCCCAGGAATTCGAAAATGCAGCACAAACGAGTCACGCGCTCTGATGGGGTACCGACAATTAACATTCTTTGTTCTATTTGCATCATTCAGAAGGCCAAAAGCTCTTGTTATAGGTTTTTATCCAGGATGATTATGCCACAAAAAACAGCCACATAAACCAAAATACATTGTATCAAAAATAGTCGCCAAAAAAGTCGCCAAAAACTGACCACGTTACAATATTCTATCATTATCGCTCAATTGGCTTGTTAATCTGCAATTTAGCAGCAAGAAAAATGAGTTTACTCATAAATATTGTATTAACAGCGTGGCATAAGCAAGCAACAGTTACATATTATCTACATCAAGGCACATTTTTAATGAAAATGCTGTTTTTTCAGTCTAAAAATACAACGTAAACTCAATAAATCATCTTTGCGCCTATCTAAGTAACTAAAATGAGTAACTTAAATGAGTCACTTATGCGAGCCCGTTATATTAGCAACTTAATATGAGCAACTGATATAAACTGCTTACGAGCAAGACTTAAATGAAAAACTGATACAAAGTCATTATTTTTGGCCCAATAGTAAAAAAGACGCAAAGCGTCTTTTTTACTTTAAATACAGTATGCTGTAACGATTAACTTGCTTCAGTGGTTAACTCGTGCATATCTTGTGGTATGGTATCCCAACCTTCTTTAATGGTTCTGAGTAAAGTAGCAACCTCGTCGAGCTTATCTACATCATTGGCTACATTAGCCTCAGACAATCTTCTCAACATATACTCATAAAGGTTATCTAGGTTAGCTGAAACCTCACTACCTGCATCCATATTAAGGCTGCCACTCAATCCCGCAATAATGCTAATGGCTTTACCAATGCTTTCGCCTTTCTCTGCGTAATTTTTTTGTTGCATTGCATATTTAGCTTGGGCGATGCGCTGCAATGCACCTTCAAACATCATTTGAATAATACGATGCGGTGAAGCCACCGCAATTTCGCTTTCTAGCGAGACCTTACGATATGACTGGAGTGAGCTTCTCATAAATACCTACCTATCTGAATCTATACTTTTATAAACATTAACTTGACGTTGATTTTGCTTACCTACATTTATCTCTGCATGGAGGTGATTCAAAACCAGCTTGGCTTTTACTTCAAGAGTCAACGTCAGTTCTAATTGCCTTTCTAAATAATCACGTTGCACAAATTCACTATCTGCAATTAATGCATTTAACATTTTTTGACGTTCCGCTACCAACTCTTGCAATTTAAGTACCAACTCGTCAAAGTCTTCTATGCCATTTTTATTTTTTAAGGTGTTTAAAACGTCTTTACACTGTTCATTAATCCGCTCTAAGGCATCAATTAACACTTGTTGCGCTGCTGAAGTCATTGACCACTTACCTTTCTTACTTGCTTAAATAGATTAATCATTAACAGTATGTCAATTAATCATTCTGGCTCACAAGGCCAGGGAGTGAATCAAGACGAGACTGTAAATCTGAGCTCTGTGTACTCAACTGACCCACAATTAAGTCCATGTAGTTATATTGTTTATATAATCGCGCTTCAAATGATGCCATTTTTAAAGCAAATGCTTCACGCTGATCACTTAACCGAGAAAGATTTTCATCCAAAGAGCTATCACGACTGTCGATAATTGAGCCAGTACCTACATAAGAGTCAAGGTAACTGTCTAACTTGGTTGCAAGACCAGTATCTTCAGTAGCAAACATTTCTTTAATCCCCGTCACATTATCTTTTAATGCTGCGGTTAATATGTCGTCATCTATTTCTAATGAGCCTGTGCGCGTAGTGGTAATGCCGATAGAGGCTAATGACAAGTTACCATTTGATGTTGAAAACGCTGATGAAATAACGCCACGCAACTGGCTTTGAATACTTCTTGGTAATGAATCCCCCTGCAAAACGGCGGCTTCTTGTGTATCAGCATTATAGCTTGTTAAACTCGCGATGGTTGTTGTCATCTCATTAAACGCTGCTACAAATGCTGTAATACCGCTTTTAATTGAACTGGTATTTTGCGCCACCGTTAAGGTTGTGGGCTTGTCAATATCGGCATCTTTAAGGTTAAGGGTCACCCCATCAATTGCACTGTCGACAGTATTGCTGCTTGACGTGAGCTTTAAGCCATCAATATAAATAATTGAATCTTTTGCTGGTTGTATTTCGCTCATTGCAAAAGTGTCAGCCAGTACCGTGCCTGCACCCGTATCGGTTGCTGTTACATTAATATTATTAGCGGTACCGGTTTTGTTAGAGGTTAGCACTAATTTAGCGCCTTCATCACTGTTTACAATGGTAGCGGTAACGCCAACATTATCTTTAGCTGAGTTAATTTTAGACACTAACGTTTGTAAAGTATCTTCAGCGGTTACAGCAACATCAAAGCTATTACCGTCAACGGCAAAGTTTAACGAGCCCTCATCTAAGGGTGCTGTTACGTCACTTATTGCCGCAGAGCCGACTTTTTGACTTACCGCTAATTGTTCTACAGCAAGACTATAGCTACCTGACACGGCAGTATTTTTTACCGTCGCACTTAGGTAATCACTGTTAGATAGCGAAACACTTTGGCTGTCGAACGAGCTGGTTTTTGACAAAAAACTTAAACTGTCTTGAAATGTAGACAAGGTACTCTTCAAAAAACCCAGCGCTGAAATTTCAGAACTAATGGCACCTTCTTTAGCGTCAAATTGAGCAACTTTTGGGGCTTGTTCTGAGCTAACTAAAGCCGATACAATACCGTTAATGTCCAGGCCTGAACCTAACCCTACCGATGTTAAAGCCATATTTACCTCAACTTATTCTATTTTAAAAGTATCATTATCTTTTATCAAATATTCAGCACAACGCTAATTAGGCTTCCGTTCTCATCAACAGCCCTTTAACATCAAGCAATTTTTGCGCCAACTCTAAGGCCTCATCATTGGGAATTTGTCTTATCAACTCACCGGTGTCGATATCCATCACTTTCACTACCGCTGAGCCTGAATCGTCATCAATCGAAAATGCTAAGCCTTTATTCATTATCGACATCACCTCGGACAATTGCTCAACCACTGCCGCGAGTGCTTCAGCATCTGATTGCTCTTTTTTAGTCTCGGCTGCAGCGTTAGCATCAGCCTGAGTTTCCGCTATCGCCTTGGTCAACGATACCTTGTCTACTTCGGGTGCATGAATGCTTGCTTCAACTGTAATATTTGACACGCCATTACGACCCGGCAAAGCATCGGATATTACTTCAGGTCTATTTGTTACCGAAGGGCTTACAGGCGAACTTGTAATGCCCATTGAATTATTGTCCATAACATCCTCCAATTGCCGCAATCTTTTAACAACACATACCAATACAACGCTAAGACCAGGCAGCTATAAGCTAGCATCTATCTGCATTACTCAATTATTTGCAACTAATACTAAGCTCTAAACACTAAGCACTAAGCACTAAGCGCTAAGAATAATTGCTAATCGCATAAAGCAAAAAAGGAAGATTCAACTGTGAATCCTCCTTTTCTCTATTGCCGTTATGTTACCGATTCACTCAGTGCGTAACAGTCAATCATCTACCATATCACGAGCTACCACTACCTATTACTTACTAGTTGTAACAATAGTACCAATAGCGATTTCAGTAGTGATTACAGAAGCGATTATAGTAATGACAGTGCGACCTGTGGCAACTGATTCGCCTGCGCCAGCATCGCTGACGAAGCCTGTGACAGAATCTGCTGCTTACTTAATGTTGCACTCTCTGCAGCAAAGTCAACATCTTGAATGCGGCTACGTGCATCTGACACGTTATTTTGAATGTTACCCAAGTTATTAATGGTAAAGTCCATGCGGTTTTGCGTCGCACCGAGGTCAGCTCGCTGACTATCAATACTTGCCAATGCGGCATCAATAATGTCAATCGCGTTTTGTGAGCCACCAGCAGTCGAGATATCAATACTAGCCACTGTTGAAAGCTCGGCATCGGCACCAATCACTGACGACAAATTAGCAGTCGTTAAAGCACCTGATGCATCTCCAGTTACATTTAATTGGGCTGTGGCAGCGTCCTTACTTACCGTTGCAGCGCTCCAATCTAGAGCACCTGTCACATCTAAATTAGCTATCGTTGACGCAGTACCAGCAGTACCCGATGCATTGATATCTGTAGCCGTCCCCAAAGCACTAAGGCCATCCTTACTCCTTGCCTGGATAGCTATGTCTGCTCCACCGGTTCCGCCTTGAGTCAAAGAGCCGCTGATTGAAATATTCTCACCAGAGGCTTTATTAAAAATCATCGCCCCAGTTGTAGGGTCTTGACTAACCGTAATACCCTTATCTTTCAGCTTATTAATTGTGGTGGTGTCAGCCAGCAATAAATCACCTAAAGCATCACTTTGAGTAACCGTAGTTGTTTGAACGACGCCAATTGCAAGCGACACTTCAACACCATCAACAACCAAATTCAGCGTATCATCGGCATTGGTATTTACGGAAGTAACCGTTACCCCAACTGAAGTATTGGATTTTACACCGTACACACCATCAACACCATTAATTTCACCCGCCAAATCAGACGCACTCATCCCATCTCGTAATGCGATTGCGGTCTTTTCGTTACCAACTTGCATTTCAACTTTATCGTCAGCACCAAAAGCCAAAGTAGAGGTTCGCACACCAGAAAAACCACCGATTGCATCCGCTACTCTTAGCGTTTTACTTTCCATACCTATTTTGTCTGCTGAAATATCACCCAAGGCTATTGAAATGGTTTCGTTAGAGTTAGATCCTACTTGGAATTTCTGACTACCGTAACTGCCATCAAGTAACTTTTGACCACCAAATGAAGTGGTTTCTGCGATACGAGTCAATTCAGTTTGCAACGAAGAAATTTCTTTCTGCATAGATGTACGGTCTTCTGCAGAGTTTGAACCGTTAGCAGACTGCAATGACAGGTCGCGCATGCGCTGTAAGATGTTAGTTGACTCGCTCATAGCGCCTTCAGCGGTTTGCGCAATCGAGATACCATCATTAGCATTACGCATCGCCACACCAAGACCATTAATTTGGCTTGTGAATCGATTAGAAATCTGTAAGCCTGCCGCATCATCTTTGGCGCTGTTGATGCGCAAACCTGATGCTAGACGTTCCATAGAAGTTGCTGTACTGCTTTGGGCTTTGTTTAAGTTGCCCTGAGCTTTCATTGATGTGACGTTAGTGTTTACTGAAATAGCCATGATTTAATTCCTCGTATTCCTGACTGTAGACATTGCCTGTCTTTTAGTTAGCCAGGCGGATCATATTGGTTACACTTAAGGTAACGGCATAGTTACCAGGAACTTTAATTTTTTTTACTCTTATTGAAAAAATAAATACAAATAAACAACTCAACGCCAGTTAACAACTACAAATAAAAAATTTTAAAAAGAAAAAAGCCGCCCTGAGTTAATGGCGGCTTTAAATAAAATCAATGGCTCTGTGGATTTTTACCCCAATAAAGACAAGGCGACCTGTGGCAACTGATTCGCCTGTGCAAGCATCGCTGATGAAGCCTGTGACAGAATCTGCTGCTTACTTAATGTTGCACTCTCTGCAGCAAAGTCAACATCTTGAATGCGGCTACGTGCATCTGACACGTTATTTTGAATGTTACCCAAGTTATTAATGGTAAAGTCCATGCGGTTTTGCGTCGCACCGAGGTCAGCTCGCTGACTATCAATACTTGCCAATGCGGCATCAATAATGTCAATCGCGTTTTGTGAGCCACCAGCAGTCGAGATATCAATACTAGCCACTGTTGAAAGCTCGGCATCGGCACCAATCACTGACGACAAATTAGCAGTCGTTAAAGCACCTGATGCATCTCCAGTTACATTTAATTGGGCTGTGGCAGCGTCCTTACTTACCGTTGCAGCGCTCCAATCTAGAGCACCTGTCACATCTAAATTAGCTATCGTTGACGCAGTACCAGCAGTACCCGATGCATTGATATCTGTAGCCGTCCCCAAAGCACTAAGGCCATCCTTACTCCTTGCCTGGATAGCTATGTCTGCTCCACCGGTTCCGCCTTGAGTCAAAGAGCCGCTGATTGAAATATTCTCACCAGAGGCTTTATTAAAAATCATCGCCCCAGTTGTAGGGTCTTGACTAACCGTAATACCCTTATCTTTCAGCTTATTAATTGTGGTGGTGTCAGCCAGCAATAAATCACCTAAAGCATCACTTTGAGTAACCGTAGTTGTTTGAACGACGCCAATTGCAAGCGACACTTCAACACCATCAACAACCAAATTCAGCGTATCATCGGCATTGGTATTTACGGAAGTAACCGTTACCCCAACTGAAGTATTGGATTTTACACCGTACACACCATCAACACCATTAATTTCACCCGCCAAATCAGACGCACTCATCCCATCTCGTAATGCGATTGCGGTCTTTTCGTTACCAACTTGCATTTCAACTTTATCGTTATCACCAAAAGCCAAAGTAGAGGTTCGTACACCAGAAAAACCACCGATTGCATCCGCTACTCTTAGCGTTTTACTTTCCATACCTATTTTTTCCGCTGCAACACTGTTCAGCGATAAAGAGATCGTTTCGTTTGAATTAGAACCCACTTGAAATTTTTGCGTACCATAACTTCCATCAAGCAATTTCTGACCGCCAAATGAGGTGGTATCGGATATACGAGTTAACTCCGTTTGCAATGCCGACAGTTCTTTCTGCATTGCTTCACGGTCACTAGCAGAGTTAGAACCGTTAGCAGATTGTAAAGACAAATCACGCATACGCTGTAAAATGTTAGTCGATTCCTGCATCGCACCTTCAGCCGTTTGTGCAATTGATATACCGTCGTTGGCATTACGAATCGCGACACCGATACCGTTAATTTGGCTGGTCATGCGGTTAGAAATTTGCAACCCTGCGGCATCATCTTTAGCGCTGTTAATGCGTAAGCCTGATGCTAAACGCTCCATAGACATGGATGTTGCGCTTTGCGCTTTGTTTAAGTTGCCCTGCGCTTTCATCGATGTGACGTTGGTATTAACTGAAATAGCCATATGTAAAATCCTCTTCTTAGTTGAACGCCAAGACTCGGAGCTTGGCTAAACGGTTAATCATGTAAACTGTTTAATGTGTTTTTTAAACTTATGCCGAATGACTGAAGCTTTACAGCTAACAAGCCAGTTGCTTTACGCTGCAATTACTCTGCAATTGCTTTGTGCTGCTGTTACTTTAAGCATATGTTTCGAGCTACAGACTGTTAATTTATGGTCAATAAAACCATTCATTTAAAGTCTGGGTAAACTGGTTATATATAATCAAACAAACTGAGCGTGCCGACTTTAGTAAACAAACTGGATACCGCGTTAAGCGCCATTTGTTGTTTTTCAAACTCGGTAATCGCTGAGGCAAAATCTAGGTCTTCTAACTTTGATAATGCCGAGGTGTTAATAATTTTTTCGTCAGTGTGATTGTCGCTGTACTGTTGCAACACTTTTAAGCTGTTGCCGGTTAGGCTACGTTGCTGACTCATTTGATTGACACCACTGTCTAGGTTATTCAATAGTTGTGCCAACTCTGACTGACCTGCTGGTGTTTGTACTGTAGAGCCACTTTCAAATAAGGCGATAGCCTTGCTGAAGGTATCGAAAATACTGACTTCTGCAACTTCATTGATGCTGAAAGTATCGCCAGCTTTAGGTTCGCCATCTAGTTTAACGTCAATGCCGTTAACACTTACCGGCACAGAAGCGTCAAAAGGTGTCACCGTCGTAATCGGAGGAACTGCGCTATCGATTACTGAAATATTAAGCCCGCCAGCACCGTCATCGGCGAAACTAAAGCTATAAGAACCAGGAGTATAGGTCGCCGAGTCAGTTATTTTGGCGCTGGTGACAACAAAGTCGCCTTGCTGTGATGACGAATAATTGACGCCATAGTCGCCCATGGCATTAGGGGCGTTCATAAAGGCAGCATCACCTGGGGTATTGGTATTAATCTGTACGCCTGTTGCAATATTGCTTTTGCGAATACCTGAGTCGCCGCTGTAAACAATTTGACCCGCATTATTAAAGGCAAATGGAATGTCGTTAGTTTGAGTGCCGCCAAAAATATAATTGCCTGACTCGTCTTTGGTGTTGGCAATGGACATTAATTGTTCAAGACTTTGACGCATGTCATCGGCAATGGTTTGCCGCTCGGCAGTTGTCATGCTGCCGTTTGCTGCACGAAGCATGGATTCTTTCATGCTGGCGGCTAACGTATCGGCTTGACCTAATTGACTTTCGGTTTGTTGTACATGATTAGTGGCGTAATCGATATTTTTAACAAATTGATCAACCAAAGTGTTTTTTTGTTTAAGATTATCAATCGCAATGGCCGCTACTGGGTCGTCACCTGCGGTTTCGACTCTTTTGCCGCTCGAAATCTGCCCCATGATGCTATTAGTGGCCGATTGCTTTTCTAAAATGCTGTTGGTGCTTTGCTGAAACATTTGTCCGGTAGAAATTCTCATGATTTATCTCCTAGCGAACCGAGCTTAATAAGGTGTCAAAAATCGTTTGCGCGGTAGACATAATCCGCGCGGCGGCCTGGTATGACTGTTGAAAGCGCAATAAATTGGCGGCTTCTTCGTCTAGATTAACGCCAGATTCGCTTTGTACCCGGTCGTACGCTTGCTGATAAATGGCCGATGCGGAGTCCACGCGAACTTCTGCGGCTTTGGTTTGGCTACCGATATCTAATTTGGTGTTTTCAAACACGCTGGTTAAGGTGCCCGTGCCGTTGTTCATTAATTTGACGTCCGACAATTTAGCCATTTCAACTGCATTGCTGTTGTTGCCTTCGGCAAAGGTTAGGTCGAACGTAAAGCTGTCAGCGGTTGCGGTGCCACTTGATGTAATATCAAAGTCCATACCAAAGGCATTAATATTGTTATTGGTAATAGTGCCTATACCTAATGACGCTCCAACACTGTCAAATGCCTGATAAGTATTGGCGGCGGTATCAATGGTAAACGTAATTGATGAACCGGTTGCTGTACCTTGAAAACCAGCAATGCTCGAGTCCATGCTGTTTAAGCTAACTGAAGTATTACCCGAGTTTGCTGCGGCAGAGGTTAACGTCGGCCCAGCAGCTGCAATGCCTTCAGGGTCGGTCATGACCACTTTTAACCCCGCGGCGGCACCGGCGGTTGGGCGAATTTCAAATTTATCGCCATCTTCAATGGGGCCATTAGCGACATTGATGGTGAAACCAGCTTCTGTTGTGAGCTGGCTACCCGATACTGCGAATGGGATTGCTTTTCCGGTTTGAGTATCTTTAAGTTGATAGCCATCGGCCGTGGTAAAGCTCAATTCATAGCTGCTACCAGACAATGCGCCCACATCGTCAATATTGACTGATAAAGCCGCTGAACTGGTGTTGGTTGAGTAACCGCCTGCGCGACCTGTTGCCATTAACGGGTTATTGATATCACGGAAAATATCGCTGCCCACGTCGCCATTTAAATCAAAACCACTTGATTGCATTTCATTAAAGGTATCGGCCACACCCAACGCTAGCTGGCCTAACTCGTTGCTGGCAGGAATTAAGGTGTCGTCGCGATAAGCAAATAACGCCCCTAATTGACCGCCTAATTTACTTGGATCAACATTGAGGGTTTTATTACTAATCGATGCGGTGAGTTTGGGTTCGTTAGGGAATGGATCGCCGGCGCTCACACCGATGCTCATTGCCACTTCGCCCGACACTAACATGACCGAGCCGCCTAGCATGATTGACTTGGCGCCAGTATCTAACGGAATAACGTTAACTTGTGCGTATTCGCTTAGCTCTAAAATCAGTGCGTCTTGCTTGTCTAAAATCTCGTTGTTGTCGCCTTGATCTTTCATCAACTCTAAATTGATGTTGGCCAGCTCTTTGCTGATTTCGTTAACGCGGGTGGTCACCGACTCAATTTGGCTATTGGTTTGTTTAACCTGGTTATCAAGCTGCGACTGCATTTGATTAATGTTGATGGCCATTTGCTCAGCCGAACTTAAACTATTACTGCGAATGCCTAAATCGGAAGGTAAATCGGCCACACTGTTAATGCTGGCAAAAAAATCATTGATGCTATTGGGCACCATGCTACCGATTTGCGAGTAAAGCTCGTCAAGTTCGCTTAATTTTGAGTATGTGGTTTCGGCAGCGCTCATGCTGGTTTGGCCGATGCGTAACTCGCGCGCGGCAAATTCGTTGTACACACGCTTTACGTCAGACACATAAGTCCCTGTACCGTAAAAGCTGTCGCCAAGGCGTTGTGATTGTAACGTTGCCTGCGTTGCCGTTTGGCGGTTGTAGCCTTCGGTATTGGCATTGGCGATGTTATTACCGGTTACCCCAAGTTGAGACTGAGATGCCATAACGCCGGTGCGCGCGATGCTAAGTAGATCAATCGCCATTATTTAGTCTCCTGGGGTAATACAGATTTAAGGCCTTCTTTTACCGACTTCATCACGTTAATCACCTTGTTGGCATATTGTGGGTCGGTGGCGTAGCCCGCCTTTTGCAATGCGCGAATAAACTGGGTTGGCTCGCTGGCCACTTTGCGCGCATCTTCGTAACGATCGCCTTGGCCAATAAATGACACAAAGTCGCTAAAGCTTTGTTCAAGGTCGTCGTACATTCTAAAGTCTGCTTTTTGTTGCACCGGAATGCCTTTTTCAAACTCTAGGGTGTTGACCGAGGTTTTTTCGCCTTGCCAACGCTTGTCGGCTTTAATGTTAAATAAGTTGTGGCTCATGGTGCCGTCGTTACGGCGAACCACTTTTTGGCCCCAACCAGTTTCCAGTGCCGACTGGGCAATGAGCACTTCGGCTGACGTGCCCAGGGTTTTAGCCGCTTTTTCTGCATGCGGATACAACACTGAAATAAAATGCTGTGGACTGGTAAACTCGCTCACTGCCACGCCTTTAGGTTTTAATTTGTTGGTCTCTTGCGGCAAGTTATTGCCTGCGCTTATCGCCGCACTCTCCGGTGCGACAGCTTGCTTGTTTGCAAACGGTTGGCTTGCTAACTGCTCGCCGCGTAATACACTGGCCAATTGCTGTGGCATTACCGCTGCCATGTCGCTGTGATTAATGGCCTGGTGCGATGTTGCGACTTGCTCAGCTGGCGCGATAGTGTCTAAGGTGTCTTGATCAAGTTCGCTTGGCTGCGCGACAAACATGGATGGATTGACTTTGCTCTCGCTGTCACCACGCAATACCGACGCTGGCGTAACAGGGCTGTTGTTTGGGTCAAGCTGCTGCACCATTAGGTCAGCGAGGCCTAGCATGCCTTTGTTT
Source organism: Shewanella sp. MF05913 (assembly GCF_059758095.1). NCBI lineage: Bacteria > Pseudomonadati > Pseudomonadota > Gammaproteobacteria > Alteromonadales > Shewanellaceae > Shewanella > Shewanella sp. MF05913. Next base: position 14,817 of record NZ_JCAYNT010000011.1, on the reverse strand, counting down.
GACAAATCGACCGACATTTGTTGGTCAAGCATTTGCTCAAAAAACGCGGTGGTTTCGCTGTTCATCGGATTGTCTGACTTAAAAGCGGCATTGGCATCGCGCATGCTTTTCATGAGCATTTGAACGAAAATACCTTCAAATTGCTTTGCCGCTTCTTTAAGTGCCCCCTTCTCGTCTTTCTGGGCCTGGACACGAAGTGAATCTAGTCCTCCTAGATCCAGAAAGTTCGATGAATTTGACAACTTTTCCATAGTCATACCGACAATTTTTAGATGATGATAAGTTCACCATGCAAAGCCCCTGCCATTTTTAACGCTTCGAGTATGGCAAGTACATCGGATGGTGCTGCACCCACTAGATTGACGGCTCTTACAAGCTCATCAAGGCTGGTGCCTGGATTAAACATAAACATACGACGATCTTTTTCTGACACATCGATAGTGCTGTTGGTGGTGACCACGGTATCGCCACCCGCTAATGCGTTAGGTTGTGACACTTGAGTGGCCTCAGCGATGGTGACGGTTAAGCCGCCATGGGTCACCGCTGCGGGTAATAACTTAACGTGCTGACCGACCACAATGGTGCCGGTACGTGAGTTAACAATGACTTTGGCTGACTCGTCTGCTGGCTCAACTTCAATGTTTTCAAGGGTTGATAAAAACGACACTCGTTGTGATGCATCACGCGGCGCACTGACCTGAATAGAAGTTGCGTCAATGGCTTTAGCCATGTCTGGGCCAAGTAAGTCGTTAATGGCATCTGCTGTACGCTTTGCGGTAGAGAAGTCTGAGCGACGTAAATTAAACGTAAGGTAGTCGCCACTTGCAAATGGGCTGGCAACACTGCGTTCAACAATGGCGCCACTTGGGATACGCCCTACCGTAGGGGTGTTTTGAATCACTTGTGAGCCATCTAGGCCTTCGGCACTAAAGCCACTTACTATAAGGCTGCCTTGTGCAATGGCATAAACGTTGCCATCAACCCCTTTTAAGAAGGTTTGAATGAGCGTACCGCCACGTAAACTTTTGGCTTCGCCTAAACTCGACACGGTAACGTCAAGGTTTTGACCCGGCTTAATAAACGCTGGCATGTCGGCATGCACTGCCACTACTGCGACGTTTTTTGAATTAGGTTTTACCGAATCGGGTAAATTAATGCCAAAGTTTTTAAGCATGGTGCGAAAAGTTTGTTCGGTATATTTGGTTTTTTCACCGGTACCAGGTAAACCGACCACTAAACCATAACCAATCAGCTGATTACTTCTTACGCCTTGAATATTGGCGATATCTTTTATGCGCTCTGCATGAACAGGGGCTGTTAGGATTAACAGTGAGGTCATTAGCGACAACAGCAATTTGATTTTCATGTATTACTCCTTAAAAAGGCCACCAGTCACCCAAGAAAAACGAATTCAACCAACCCACTTTTTGTGAGTCTGCAAATGTGCCAGTGCCGCTGTATTGAATACGGGCATTGGCAACACGGGTTGAATCGATGGTGTTGTCTGGATTGATGTCTTGGCTGCGAACAATTCCAGTAACGCGAATAAACTCATCACCGTTATTAATTGAAATCCATTTTTCGCCGCGAATAACTAAGTTGCCGTTACTGAGCACTTGCATGACGTTAGCCGAAATGCTGCCATCTAAACTGTTAGATTGGTCGGCATCTGCTTCACGCTTGGTGTTCATGCTATCTGAGTAGCCTAGGTCAATTGGCACTCCGCCAATTGACACATTTTTACCGCCGGCATAAACAGGTGTGACATTTAAGTCACTGCCTTTAGATATGTCATTATTGGCGCTTTTTTTGGCTTGAGTAGACTCTTTAAGCGTGACGGTGATGATGTCGCCGACGCGATGCGCACGAATGTCGGAGAACAAGCTCGATGCTTGCGTATCAAGAAAAATAGATCCCGTTGCGGCTACCTGCGTCGGCGGCGTGTCTGGGTATACCGGCGCATAGAATGGGTCATCGGCAATGGGCTTTTTTTGTGTAGAACTGCAGCCTGCCAATAAAATTATCGACGCTAACGTTATGTATTTAATCATGATAACTCCTTAGAGATTCTGATTAACGTAAGACAACATTTGGTCAACCGCTGAAATGACTTTTGAGTTCATTTCGTAAATGCGCTGACCTTGAATTAAGTTCACTAGCTCTTCTGTCACGTTGACGTTAGAGGTTTCTAACGCGCCCTGACGAATGGCACCTAAACCATCTTGCGATGCAGTGCCTTGAATTGGCGTACCGCTGGCACCGGTTTCGGTGTAGAGGTTTTGCCCTAATGGGTCTAACCCTGACGGATTAATAAAGTCGGTCATGGTTAACTGGCCAATCACCTGGCTTTCTGCAGTGCCTGGAATTTGCACTGACACTTCACCTTCTGCTGACACAGTAATACTGGTGGCATCGTCTGGAATAGTAATGGCGGGTTGCACCACATAGCCTGAACCAGGAGTCACAATTTGGCCGGTATCATCCAGGCTAAATTGACCGTTACGGGTGTAAGCTGCGGTGCCGTCTGGCATTTGCACTTCAAAGAAGCCTGAGCCTTCAATCATTAAATCTAATGAGTTGTCGGTGGTGAGCATGCTGCCTTGGGTAAACATTTTTTGGGTGGCGACCACTTTGGTACCGGCACCAATGTTTAGGCCATTAGGTAACTTGGTGTTGTCGGCACTGACGCCGCCGGCTTGATTAACGGTTTGATACAGTAAATCTTCAAACACAGCGCGACTTTTTTTGAATCCAACCGTACTGGCGTTAGCCACGTTGTTAGAAATGACCGCGATGTTTGTTTGCTGCGCATCAACACCAGTTTTACTTATCCATAACGCTGGAATCATAATAATTACTCCTAACTAATTTTCATCAAGGAAGTCGACGCACGATCAATTTCTTCGGCGTTCTTCATCATTTTGACTTGCATCTCGTATTGACGCTGGATCTCAATCATTGCGACCATTTCATGTACTGGGTTAACGTTACTGCCTTCAACCGCGCCGCTTTCTACTGCAACATTGGGGTCGGTTGGCGCGTTACCGCCGGCCATAAGACGAAATAAACCGTCTTCACCGCGCATCATTTGATTGTTACCTGGATTAACCAGTTTGATGCGGGCGACTTCTTCAATGACTTCTGCGGTTGCGCCTTGCGGTCTCACAGAGATAATGCCGTTAGCGGCAATTTCGACGTGTTCAATGGGCAGTGGTAATACGATTGGCCCTGCATCGCCCATTACCGGGCGGTTGCTGCTGTTTACCAGCAAACCTGTACTGTCAAATTTTAAGCTGCCTGCTCGGGTATAGGCTTCTGAGCCATCGGCGGCTTGTACGGCTATCCATCCATCGCCTTTAACGGCGACATCAAGATTACGACCCGTGGTGACAATGGGACCGCTTGCAAAGTTACTGCCTGGGCTTTCAATCATTGAAAACACGCGGCTAGGTAAACCTTCACCAAACGCCTGCATAGAGCGAGCTTGAGTCATGTCAGCCTTAAAACCATCGGTATTGGCGTTGGCAAGGTTGTTAGCACTGACCGCTAAAGCATTCATGCCTTGCTTAGCGCCACTCATGGCAACATAAAGAAATTTGTCCATTTGCTGCTCCGTCAAACTTTCTACAAAATGAATATATGTAGAGTTATAGCAAGCATCATGCCAATGAAGTTTATTGCTAGTGAGTTATATTCAACACGCTGAATGTAGAGGAGTAAAAATAGTAGACGGGAGTGGTTGATAGTCAAAAAAACAGCAGTTTTACGATAATGAAGGCGGTATATTACTTAAATGGCAAGGTGTTGCCGACAACGGCAACACCTTGTGTGTTAATCAAAAATAGTGAGTAAAGATTAACGGATCTGTAATACTGTTTGGTTTAGAGTGTTGTTCACTTCCAGGGTACGAGAGTTAGCCTGGAAGTTACGCTGAGCGGTAATCAAATCAACCAATTCGGTGGTTAAATCAACGTTTGATTGCTCAAGCGCAGAAGACTGAATGCTACCAAAGGTACCACTATTAGCTTCACCGGCTAATGCTTCACCTGAATCTAAACTGGCTTTCCATGAGGTGTTACCCACCTGGGTTAAGCCTTGCTCATTAGCAAAACGCACTAACGCAACACGCGCTAATGGCACGGTTGAACCATTACTGTAACTAGCAGTAATTAAGCCATCCGAGCCAATGCCAACATTGGTTAAACGGCCAACGGTAATACCGTCTTGGCTTAATGCAGTCACTTCAAATGGCGAAGCATATTGTGTTGGGTTATCAAATCTGACTTCAAGTGTTTGAGTACCGTCTGAGCCAGGGTCTAATACACCGGCACCTGGTGTGCCAAGTGTTACTGTAGTGATCGGCGAAGGATTAGTCCCTGTATAAGAACCAACATTGTTAAACGAAATCACTGCACCATTCCAAGCTCCTGTACCACTTGGGTTAGTTGCTGTTGCAGTTTCGCTAAGGGTACCATCACCAACACCATCGCCATCTGCATCTATTTGATAACTCCCTGGAGTTTCCACACTAACAGGCTCACCATCAACGGCATAAAATGCAAGCCAGTTACTCTCCCCTGTATATGAGCCACCTGTAGGTTTCACAAAATAGGTGGTCATAATATGAGACTCACCTAATGAGTCATAGATGGTTACTGAAGTTGAATTGTTGTAGGTGTCAGAATTGTCTGGGTCAAATGCGCTAGGATCTAATGCATCTTCGCCGACATTTAAATTCATTTGTAATTCAACCACACCCGTTTTAACTGGGCTACCGGCAGTATCTGGAATTTGAATAGGTTTGGTTGTGGTTAAGCTCACCGAGGTTGAGTTACCTTCATCATCAACAGGGAAACCTTGTAAAAAGTTACCTGCGGCATCGACCATGTAGTTGTCTGAATCGACTTTAAAAGCACCTGCACGAGTGTAAGATAAATCTTGAGTACCGACACCAGAAGAGGTAACAAAAAAGCCGCCGCCACTGATCGCCATATCTAATGAATTGCTGGTAAATTGTAAACTACCTTGGTGAAATTGCTGTGCCACCTGCGAGGTTGATACACCGCCGCCGACCGCCGTTTTACCATTAGAGAAAATTGAGTTTGCGTACACGTCAGCAAATTCAGCACGCGACTCTTTAAAGCCGACAGTGTTTACGTTGGCAATGTTGTTTGCCGTTGTGTTTAAGTCTTTTTGCGCGGCAGAGATACCACTCAATGCAATGTTAAATGACATAATTCACCTCAAAGGTTTTATTCATAATCAACACGTTTATTTAGTAAACTGTAGATAATGTTAAGTTTCAGATACGGCAAGTACGTCAGATAACTTAATACCGCCGACACCGCGCAAATTCAAAATAGCCCCTGTTGCAGCGGTGCCTAACGACACACTGCTAACATGGGCATAAGTAGATACAGCTAAGTCCTGGGCTTCGCCATCGACTTTTCCGCTCGCCTTAATAGAGTACATTCCCTCTTTTACTGGCGAGCCATTTTTATCCAGTCCATCCCAGGACACATCAACGTTACCGCCAGCGCTGCCATCCACACTAAAGGTTTTAATGAGCTGTCCAGATGCATCTTCAACTCTAACCGTAATCGTATCCATGGCTGACGGTGTACTAATGACGCCATTCATGCTCGGACTCTCAGCTGAAATAGCTCCAGTGTCTGAAGGAATTAACACCTTACGGCCAACGAGACCCGATGCTTGCAATGCCTGACTGGAGCTCATCACTGTATTGAGGTTTAAAATTTCATCGTTAAGATTTGAAATACCATCAACGGTAGAAAATGATGCCATTTGGGCAATCATTTGATCGTTATCTACAGGCTCAAATGGGTCTTGCATTGATAACTGCTGACTGAGCAAAGCAAAGAAGTCTTCTTGCTTTAACAGCTGATCATTCGCTTCAGGAACCGCGCTCTGCTCAGGTAACCGAATTGAATCGAGAAACGAATTACCCGTGGTTAACGTAGTAGTGCTCTGCACTGAACTCTTGGTCACTGCACTCGTATTTGATGCACTGCTTGAGGTCTGAGGTAAAGACTGACTGTAAGAATTAATTAGGCTCATAGCTGCCTCCTTGAAAAATCAAAACTATTTACCCATATTGAGCGTTTGTTGCAGCATTGATTTAGTGGCATCTGCTACCTGAACATTCATTTGGTAAGACCGCGAAGCTGAAATCATGTCAGCCATTTCTTCCATTACATTCACGTTTGGTTTGTAAATAAATCCGTCAGCATCAGAAAGTGGATGATCTGGCGAGTACTCTTTAATTAACGGTTTATCACTTTCAACAATGCCCTTCACCGACACACCAGGAGATTGATTTTGCTGATTGCTGGCTTTGGCCATTTCTGCTTCAAAAACTGGATGACGTGCACGATAGGTTTTATCGACACTGCTCGACACTGAATCTGCATTGGCGATGTTACTGGCCGTGGTATTAAGCCTGACAGATTGCGCCGACATCCCTGAACCAGAAACATTAAAGATATTGAATAAACTCATGATTAATCACCTCGCAATGCTTTACGCATGCCACTAAATTTACTTTCAAGAAAACCCAGTGACATTTGATATTCGAGCGCATTTTGCATAAATGCAGATTGTTCTTTTTGCGTGTCGACGGTGTTGCCATCGCCGGTGTCGGGTTGAGTCGGCACACGGTATTGCACGTGTTGCTGTGTTAATGACGTTAAATCAAAGTGTCTTTCTGTGGTTTGACTCATGCTTAAGCCATTTTGATGAGAGCTCGCGGCTTTCATCGCAGAAGCAAAATCCACATCTTGCGCTTTGTAATGAGGAGTATTGGCATTGGCGATATTACTTGAAATCACTTCTGCTCTTTGAGCTCGTACGCCCAACGAGTATTGGTGAACACCTAATGCATTATCGAAATTAATCGCCATAAAATTGCCTCCATCAGCTAACTGATAGAATTAAAGCAAGGGTTATGCCAACAATTACAATAAAGGAGGAATAAGTATTTTAAATGAACATGCCGACGAATGCCGGCATGATAAAGCTAGTAAGCTATTTATTTAACTAGGTTTTCTTTTGATAGTAAATACCAGGATTACAACGAACCATATTAAATTCTTCGGTTAAACCGGCAATAGATTCTGACGCACCTAAGAATAAAATCCCTTTAGGGTTAAGTGCGGCAGCAAATTGCCGCAAAATTTTAGCCTTTGCCTCTGGCGCAAAATAAATCAGTACATTACGGCAAAAAATAATGTCGTATTTACCTAATAAGCTATAACTTTCAAGCAGATTATGCGCTCTAAAGTTAACCAGACGCTTTACATTGTCTTTCAGTTTCATGTTGCCCGACGGTAAAGCATCAAAAAACTGACGCTTACGTTCATCAGATAAACCACGCGCTAACGCTAAACTGTCGTATTCAGCATTTTTACAACGTTCAAGCATTGAAGGCGATAAATCCGTTGCCTGAATAGACGCTCCGCCAGGCAGTGCGCCAGGCTTACGTTGTTGGTATTCAAGCACTGTCATCGCTAAAGAATAGGGTTCTTGACCAGATGAGCAAGCAGCCGACCAAATCTTTAATGGACGGCCTAACTTACTGTACTCAGGTAATAAGGTGTTGTGCAGTAACTCGAAAGGATAACGGTCACGAAACCATAAGGTTTCATTGGTTGTCATCGCGTCGATCACTTCAGCACGTAATTGACGCTCAGTCGGTTTCATCGACTTTTTAACCACCTCTGATAATGAGGGTAAGTTATGCTTACCCATCAAAGGGGCTAAACGGCTACGCACTAAATATTGTTTGTTCTCGCCTAACACAATACCGCTATGCTGTTCTAAAAACAGTCTAAATTGATTGTACTCTGCTTCAGCAAGTGATTTATCTGTCACATTAACATCCTAAAATAAGTAAGCTTATAGCGCTTAATAATTTACACGCTGTCATTATAGACAGTTATAAGCTCAAATGTTTGTTTACTGCGGCGGCCAATTCATCTGGGTTAAATTTTGCAATAAAATCGTTTGCGCCCACTTTTTGCACCATCGCCTGGTTAAATACGCCACTGAGTGAAGTGTGTAATACCACTTTGATATTCTTCAATTTTGGATCGTCACGAATTTCAGCCGTTAAGGTATAACCGTCCATTTCTGGCATTTCGATATCGGAAATAATTAACGGGATTTCGTGCGATACATCGTCCATTTCAGCCGCGATAGCTTTAAGTTTATTTAATGCTTCTCGGCCATCTTTGGCAGTATCAATCTGTAAATTTAACGATTCGAGTGAGCGAATAATTTGCTTACGCGCCACGGCTGAGTCGTCGATCACCATAATGTGGTAATGCTGTTCTCTATCGATGGTTAGCGTTTCGTTCACTTCTTTACTGATCGCGGTTTTAACCGGAGAAATCTCATCAAGGATTTTCTCTACGTCTAAAATCTCAACCAACTCGCCTTCAATTTCGGTTACTGCTGTTAAATAAGAATAACGCCCTGCACCTTGTGGTGGTGGCATGATTGCAGCCCAGTTCATATTGATAATACGCTCAACTGAACTCACCAAGAATCCTTGCACGCTGCGGTTGTATTCAGAAATGATAATGAAACAATTTTCAGTCGACGTGAGTGGACGGCCACCGGTTGCAGCACTTAAATCAATGACCGAAATGGTTGTACCACGAATGTGAGCGACACCTTTAACAAATCGATTTAATTTAGGTAATGTGGTTAATGGAGGACATTGCAGGACCTCTTTAACTTTAAACACGTTAATACCGAAGCGCTGACGACCATTAAGCCTAAACAGCAGTAATTCTAATCTGTTTTGCCCAACAAGTTGGGTACGTTTGTTTACTGAATCTAAAATGCTCGACATAGCGGGGCCTTGTAGTTAACTGTCACCCAAAAGGATACATTTGTTATTAAAATTATCGTAAAGCCTAATTCTTGATAATAAACTTAATTTTTTGATAAAGTTCAAATTATTGATAGTAAAACCCGGTTAGCAGTACCCAGTTGTAATATCCACACTACCCGGTTGCAATAATGAATACGTTGTTGATAACACACTTTACTGGCAACGCACACCAGTTAACCATTGCCAGGTCGACTACACAATGAATACTTATCGCCACAACTTATCAACACAAATAGGCATACAACTTGCTTAGATTAATAAACTAGCCGATACGGTATTTTTTTGACGGAGGATTAATGAACATGATTCGCCGCCATACCCATCGATTATTAGTCTATTCAATACGTCTACATTATCCGCGTATTAATCGTTTTTCAAAGTATAGGTGCATTCTGGCAAAACAAGCTAGTATCTTCATTATGAAAGTATTTTTTTTATGTTTTTTGTGCTTGCTCTCGCTTTCTTTACCGGTATTTGCCAGTGAAGAAGCCACTGCTCCTTCATTATCGACCATTTATCAATTAGCTAAAGAGGCCGTAGAAAAAAAAATTGATGTAGAGTCAAACGCTAAGGTCGAAATTACCCCACAAAATTTAGAAGGAAGGCTGACACCGCCACGCTGTTATCCTCCAATATCGGTTGAGTTAGCCAGCGAACGAGATGTCACTCGAAATAACACCGTTAAAATAAGCTGTGAAACTCCAGATTACGACTACCCGTGGCAGATGTACTTGTCTGTAAGAGTTGATATTCAATATCCTGTTATTGTCGCGACTGAATTATTGTCACCCAATCAGATTCTAAATTCTGATGACTTAGCCATTATGTATGTAGACCAATATAGTTTGAAGGGACAATTCTTTTCAGATAAAGCGAGCCTACTCGGTTCGCGCGTAAAACGTAGAGTAGCTAAAGACTCACCGATCATTGGCAGTAATCTTTGTTTTGTCTGTAAAGGGGACATGGTCTCTATATATGCTAAGACACAGAGTATCGAAATTAAAACCTTGGGTGAAGCATTGCGTGACGGCAATATTGGAGAAGCTATTAAGGTCAAAAATAGCAAAAGTAACAAACGACTAGAAGCTGTAGTGATTGATGTTGGTGAAGTTGAAGTTAGGATGTAAAATAGATTAAAGTTTTTTCCACGAGCGCCGATAGCCTGTATGGAAAACCTAATACATTACGCTGGAGCCTCACATGGCAATTGATATTAAGCACAATACTGCGACCAATACACAGATGCGCACAGCACGTGACACGCAGTCTACTTCGCAAACCAATACTGCTGCGCCGCAGAAATCTGGCACGCCCGTTAAAAGTGATTCGGTAAGCATTACTTCGCAAGCGCAACAGCTGCAAAGTGCTCAAGGCAAAATGGCTGCATTACCAGAAGTGGATCAAAAAAAGGTCGCTGAAATTAAACTGGCTATCTCAGAAGGTCGTTATAAAGTCGACCCAGAAAAATTAGCTGCGAATATCGCTAGTTTTGAAGCTGAACTGAGTGGCTTATCGTTCGATAAAGAGTAGCCTAGTCCGTTACTCTTTATTGTATTTTAACCTTTGTTATCGGTGCACTTTTGCATCATAGGAAAGTGTTGACTACGTAAACCAAAGAGTAATATATGACCGATATAACAGTGCTACTTGATGCTCAACATCAAACTCTCACTCTGCTTAAACAGCTCATTACTGAAGAAAAAGACGCATTACTCAAGCAAGATGCTGACAAACTGTTAGCGCTCGCTAAAGATAAATTGCAGCGTATGAGCTTACTCAAGGCAACGGATGAAAAGTTAGCTGCCCACCCAGAGGCGGAAAAACTGACCTCTGTACCAGAACTTGCCCAAAAAGTTGAATCGGCCAAAGCTATCCTTGCCGAGTGCAAACACATCAACACCCAAAACTCTAGCTTAATAGAGCATAATATTGCCACGATAAATCGTTTAGCCCAGGCGCTACAAGTGAGCCGCAATGCCACTAGCCTCACCTATAATGATAAAGGCAAAACCTCTACAATTTCGAGCTTAGGTAATGATTTTACTGCCTAGGACTAGGACGCTTCGCTACTAGAGCGCTGCGCTGCTAGAAACGCTTCGCTGCTAGAAACGCTTCGCTGCTAGAAACGCTTCGCTGCTAGAACGCTTCGCGGCTAGAAACGCTTCGCTGCTAGAAACGCTTCGCTGCTAGAACGCTTCGCTGCTAAAAACTATTAAATCTGATCTAGCACCTAGCAGGACGCAGTCCGCCCTAGAACCTAGCAGGACGCAGTCCGCCCTAGAACCTAGCAGGACGCAGTCCGCCCTAGCAGGACACAGTCCGTCCTAGCACCTAGCAGGACGCAGTCAGTCCTAGAACCTAGCAGGACGCAGTCCGTCCTAGTACCTAGCAGGACGCAGTCCGTCCTAGTACCTAGCAGGACGCAGTCCGTCCTAGCAGCGCAGCGACCCTAGCAGGACGCAGTCCGCCCTAGCACCTAGTAGATGATTTACTGCGCTAACATATCCTGCTTTAAACTGTCTTGCGCTGGATTATCACCCAACCAAATTTTTAATAACGCCTGACGAAATGCCTCACCTGCAATGTTACCTTGAACCTGGCCATTTTTAATACTGGTCACGCCCTTGCCTTTTTGAGTCACAAAAGTAAATTGATCGCCCTCAACAATTTCATCGGCAAACAATTGAGTAAAGTGTTGAATATCCGTTTTAATCGAACCAATATTGTTATCGGTTGCCGCATCAAAGCCTTCTTCAATCGCATTGCGCATTTTATCTGAGGTGATCATCCCAGAGGTAATGGTTAATTGAATCACCGCAATCGGTTGCTCAAGCACGGTATCTAATTGGTTTGCTGTTGCAGGCAAATATAAACTGCCGACATATAAGTCCATAAAAAACTTACTGCGCACGCCTGCACCATTCAGCACTAAGGTTTGATCAGCAAACATCGCTTGATCCGCAACATTCACATCAGCAACCATTTTTGCCTGTACTGCAGTTGGTGCTAAGGTTGGCAATAACACCGAAAAAGCCAAACCGATTAACGCATAAAGTTTCATGTCATCTCTTTTAAATAATCTGTTATTCATAAAAGTGGTTATCATTTGTTTTAGTAGAGTCTATTAATCTCGAGTAGACACATAAGCTCTACATACAAAGGATTTCAGCACCAGGTTGTCATTTATAGAATGTGTAGCTCTAACCTCTAACACCTAATTTATATTGGCCATTTTGCTCAAACATCAATGCTTGTTTGTGTTTTTGCGCCATTAAAATTGGACCATCATCAAAGAATAAAAAGCATTTCCAGTTACGAACAAACACATCCCAACGGGTTTCTAACACTTGATATTTTTCATAACAGAAATAAATCACAGTATCATCTGGCCATTTAATGTGTTCTAAAATGGCTTCAGGCAATGCATTATCATGAGAATCCCACGCCGACTGCCAATGCTCAGTCGCACTCCAGGCATCCTGCTTTGCTGGCCAATCACCTTTTTCGAATAGTTCCGCACGGCTGCTTTTATTGCTTATCCACTTATTCCATACTTCCATGGCACTTTTATCAGCCAATGGCTTGATCAACGCCTTGTCATCGTCTGACACTGGCAAATCTTTATGGTTAAAAATCCACTTACGCTTATAAAGTTCAAACGGAATATATGAGTGTGACAAACAACTGCTCCTGGCAACATAAAAATGAGGCGCAATTATAGCGTTAAAACAAGGTGAACTGCGATAGCGAGGCTGAGAAATGATGAGGTGATTTGCAGAAAAACTGGCAGGTACTAAACGAGAGCGTATTTTAGCAGAACATGAAGTTAAGCGATTACTTGAAGCCCTAGAACTTGAGTTACCTATTTACCGTGATGTGGTGATGATATTGCTACTAACAGGCCAACGTAAAAGCTGTGTGTTCAGTATGGAATGGCGCGAGATAGATCATCAACGTGGTATTTGGCTGATTCCAACCAGCAAAATGAAAGTTAAAAAACCTCATGCTGTGCCACTCACTAAAGAAGCGATGGATATACTGACCAGACGCAGCAAAGAAGCTGTTAAAGGTGAACGCTTTGTATTCCCTAGCGAGCGCAGTCAATCAGGTCATATTATCGAAAAGGCAGGTAAAGGCAGCTTCTGGCATCGCATCACAGAACGTGCCGAGCTTCGTTGTGCAGAAAAGGCCTACGCTTTCAAAAATAATTGTCACCATTCACGATTTAAGGCGAACCATAGCAAGCTGGAGCGTCATGCGAGGCGGTCGCTTTAGATTTCGAAAATCAAACCACCAGTAAACTGCTAAGTCATAGCCCTAGGGATTTAAGCAAAAGCCAATATCACAGCCAGTACTTATGCTCATTTAGATATTGAACATGTTAGGCAGGAACTAGGGATTACCACAGCGCATTTACTTGGAACTTTTCAGCAGGAATCGAAAGTGGATAGGCTTGTTGGAGAAATAAAACAGCTCTCTGAAGATGAAAAGAGAGAGCTGTTTAAAAAGTTAAGCTAATTTGAAGCTATGACTTAATAGCAACTTTTTCAGTTTTAGCCTCTTCAACTTTATGTGTATGAAGAATACCGTCATGTGAATGTTTTTCTTGGCTGCTAGTATCAGTTTTTGCAATCCCATTGTGGTAATTATAACCAGTACAAAGCCCTTTATCTATTGATGCTTGACTACAGTTGTGACCACCGTTTTTATCAGTTCTTCCGCTATGTGCGAATGACATGGGGACGGCCAATAAAAACAAAAGCGAAGCCAGTATTAATTTATTCATATTTTCTCTACTTAAGGTAAACAGCTAGTTCTAAATTCTTTTAAAACAATACCTTGATAACAATAAAAAGGATTATTAACAACATATAAATTGACTATTTATATGATCTAATGACCAAAACTATAAATAACTCATATAGAAATATCAATCACGAGGCTTTAGAGATCAAATCCAATAAGACAAGGAGAATAAATACGAAAAAATGAACACTTATTTTTACAAGAGAGTTCATTCAATCAGGCCATATTATTGAAAAAGCGTAACCGTCTAGCGAACCACACCTACTTTTTTAAAATTCCATGGTAACAGGCTGTCGATATCAGGTGCTGGTTGGCACAGTTCATTAAGGCAAGCCATGATGTAATCAAATGGGATTAAACCATTTACCTTTGCGGTTTCCACAATGCTGTAAAGTGTTGCGCTGGCTTGTGCACCGTTAGCCGTTTGGCTAAATAACCAATTCTTTCGGCCTATCACAAACGGTTTTACTGCGCGTTCAGCTCTATTGTTATCGATGCTGAGTCGTCCATCATCCACATAACGAATGAGTTTGTGCCATTGATTAGCCAGGTAATTAGCCGCCTCAATCAGTTTGGTATTGCCCACTAAATTTGGCTGGTTCTGCTCAAGCCATGCTTTTAGCTTGTCCAGTATAGGCACACTGGCTTGTTGTCTTGTCGTGTATTTATCATCCACATTTTTATCTTTAACGCGTGACTCAACAGCGTACAATTTTTGGATAAGGCTCAATACCACATCCGCTTTGCCGGTTTTGTTTTTGCCTTGTAGCTTTTTCGCCTCGATAAATTTACGACGAGCATGAGCCCAGCAGCCGATTAAGGTTGCCTCTGTTTTGGCATAGGCCTGATAACCATCCACGTGTAAATACCCTTGATATCCATCAAGATAATTGACCACGCACGCGGCCGCGCGACTATTGTGGAAGTCATAAAGCACGATATTAGGGATAGGATTATTCGGGTCCGGTGAATCCCTACCTGAGCAATACACCCACATGTAGCTGTTCACTTTATCGGATTTCACCACCTTTAATGGCGTTTCATCGGCAAACAACGTGGGCTGCTTTAACAGCTCGGCTTTAAGTCGCTCAACT